>DASZNJ010000317.1:0-8862 GCA_035551575.1 Gemmatimonadaceae bacterium | reverse complement strand
TCACGCTACCTCGACGTGACCGTCCTGCTCGGCGGGTCGTGGCGCCCGCCGGCCGAGCCGTTCTACCCGTAGCTGGCCGCAGGCGGCGGCGATGTCCTTGCCGCGGCTCTTCCGGATCGCCACCTCGACCCCGCCCCTGCGCAGCTCGCGCGCGAAGCGGATGATCGCGTCGCGCGGCGTCGGGGTGAATCCCATCGCCCCGCCGGGATGGAGCGGGATCAGGTTGACGAACGCCCGGCAGTCGCGCGCCAGGCGCGCCAGGTTGAGCGCATCCTCGAGGCGGTCGTTGACTCCGCCGAGCATCACGTACTCGAAGGTGACGCGCCGGTCGAACGCCTTCGCCGCCTCGATCACCTCGGAGAGCGGATACCTGGTGTTCACCGGCATGAGCGTCTGCCGCAGGTCGTCCGTCGGGGCGTGGATCGAGAGCGCGAGCCGGAACTGCTCGGGACGCCCGCCTAACGCGACGATGCCGGGAAGGACCCCGACCGTCGAGACCGTGATGTGGCGCGCGCCGATGCCCAACCCCCCGGGCGAGTTGAGCACGGTGAGCACGGTGTCGACGTTCTTCCAGTTCATCATCGGTTCGCCCATCCCCATGAACACGATGTTCGTGATCTCGATCGGCGGGTCGAGGAGGCGCATCTCGCGCACCTGCCCGGCGATCTCGTGCACCTTCAGGTTGCGCTGGAATCCCATCGCCCCCGTCGCGCAGAAAGCGCAGGCGAGCGCGCATCCCGCCTGCGACGAGATGCAGAGCGTCATCCGCCCCTCGTCGGGGATCGCGACGGTCTCGATCCCCTGGCCGTCGGCGAGCTTGAACAGGAACTTCTCCGTCCCGTCGGTGGACTTCTGGCGCGCGTCGAGCTCGAGCCGCGGGATCACGAAGGCCCCCGCGAGCGCCTCGCGCAGGGCGACGGGGAGCTCGGTGATCGCGGCGAAATCGGCGACCGGTGCCTGCCAGAGCCGGCGCGCGACCTGCTTCGCCCGATAGGCGGGTTCCCCACGCCCCGCGAAGAACGCCCGCAGGCGCTCCTCGGCGGCCGCCGGGGTCAGGTCGAGCAGGTTCTCGCGTTCGCGGACGGGTGCGGTCACTGGATCAGCGGATGAGCGTCGTGAGCGTGAACTGGTAGATGCCCCCCAGCCCATCGCGGGCGCCCTCGCGAGCGACGCCAATATGATACCGTCCGTATTGTAAACCGGTTCCCACCCGGAACGACCATTCGCTCTCACCGGACGACTGGTGACGCGCGAGTCCGGTGCGTACTTCCCACCGCCTCCCGCTCGCGCCGATGAACGCGTAATGCTCGACCGTCCTCTGCTCGACGAGTGTCAGGGCATAGCCGCCTCGCGCGACGAGGGTCGAATCGATCCGATAAAGCGGCGCATCGAGCGCCCCCGAGTACGCAGTCTCCTCGTCGGCTCCGTTCGCCGGGCGCCAGAGGAACGTCGACGCGGCACCGCGTATCGGCAGCCCCAGCACCGAGTCGGCGAGTATCCCGCCATCGACGCCGAACGCACCGCGGCGCTCGGTATCGACCGTCCCGGTCCGGTAGCGGAGCGCGATTCCCACCGAGACGTTCTCGGTCCGCCTCGCGAAGCCGGCGGACAGCATGGTGGTATTGTACGGGATGTCGCCGGGGACGGTGGTCGGATCGTACGTCGTGCGCGGGATGCCCGCCACCGAGCCGCGTACGACGGACACGGCGGCCGCGAGGTCGCGCGGGAGCGCGGCCGCGAGCGAAGCACCGACGACCGAGATGCCGAGGTCGGTCGGGGTCTGGACGGTCGCGAAGCCGACGCGGCCGCGGTTCCCCGACGACGGGATGATGTTCGATGGATTCCATAGCGCCACGTCGGCACCGGCCATCACCGGAGGCTCCGCAAGGGCGCCGATCGGAAAATCGAGCAGGTCGCGTCCTGGAACGCGCTGCGCTCCCGCCGGCGTGGTGGCGGCAAGGGCGGCGAGGAGGAGGGCGGGGCGGCGCATCGCGTGGACCTTATGGCGTGCCCGCGCGCCGGGCAAGTGCGAACGGTCGCGGTGCTTCCGACGGGGTGCGGCGCGCGTTAAGTTTTGGAATTCCATGCGCTTCAGCCACTTCGGTGCCACCCAATGACCTGCCGGTGAGAGGTCGCCCTCAACGGTGGGACCGCCGCGACGTCGTCGCCGGCAACCCCCCGCATCGAACCTGCGCTGCCGCCAGCCCGCGCGCGCGGCCGCGATCGGCATGGCCGCACCCACTCTTCGTGAAATTCTGGTGACACCCCCGGAACCCCTGGCGACCTCGCTCCGCACCACGCTGTGCGGACAGCTCCGCTCGACCCATGCCGGCTCCCAGGTCCGTCTCGGCGGATGGGTGCATCGCGCCCGCAACCTCGGCGGGCTCGTCTTCGTCGACCTCCGCGACCGGGATGGCCTCGTCCAGGTGTCGTTCGATCCCGCGCACGCGCCAGCCGAGGTAGTCGCCCGCGCAGCATCGTTAGGCAGCGAGACCGTCGTCCTCATCGAGGGCGAGGTGGTCGCGCGTCCGGTCGAGATGCGGAACGCCGACATGGCGACGGGGGAGATCGAGGTGCGTGGACGCGCGCTCGAGATCGTCGGGCCTGCCACCCCGCCGGCGATCCCCGTTGCCCGGGGAAAGGGCGAGAACCTCGCCGCCGAGGAGCTCCGGCTTCGCCATCGCCACCTCGACCTGCGCCGCCCCGAGCTTCAGAAGAACATCGTGCTGCGCCATCGCCTGATGCAGCGCACCCGTCGATTCCTCAGCGAGCAGGGGTTCCTCGAGATCGAGACGCCGATCCTCACCAAGCCGACCCCCGAGGGAGCGCGCGATTACCTGGTGCCGAGCCGGGTGCACGCCGGCGAGTTCTACGCGCTCCCGCAGTCGCCACAGCTGTACAAGCAGCTGCTGATGGTCGCCGGCTTCGACCGCTACTTCCAGATCGCGCGCTGCTTCCGCGACGAGGACCTCCGCGCTGACCGGCAGCCGGAGTTCACGCAGATCGACATCGAGGCCTCGTTCGTCGGGCAGGAGGACGTGATGGCGCTCGCCGAGAAGCTGATCGGTGCGCTCTGGTCCGAAGCCGGCTACGAGATCCCGGCGACGTTCCCGCGAATGACCTACGCCGACGCGATGGAGCGGTTCGGCATCGACCGCCCCGATCTCCGCTTCGGCCTCGAGATCGCCGACGCAAGCGACGCGTTTCGCGGGCTCGACTTCGGGATCACGACCAGGGCGCTCGACGCCGGGGGCCGCGTTCGCGGGATCGTCGTCCCCGGCGGCGCGAAGCTGTCACGCAAGCAGGTCGACGAGATCGAGGGGGTCGCGAGGTCCGCCGGGGCCGGCGGCCTGGTGCGCGTGAAGCGCACCGGGGACACCGTCGAGGGAAGTCCCGCCGCCAAGCTGCTCGGCGTGCCCGGGGCGGCGGCGCTCGGGATCCGCGACGGTGATTTCGGGCTCTTCGCCGCCGGACCGGACCGGATCACGAGCCCGGCACTCGATCGCGTCCGGCAGGAGGTCGCGCGCGTCCTCGAGCTGATCCCGGCCGGGGCCCAGAAGTTCCTCTGGGTGACCGACTTTCCGATGTTCGAGCACGATCCGGAGAGCGGAGCGTTGGGCGCGGTGCACCACCCCTTCACCTCGCCGCTGCCAGCCGACATCCCCCTGCTGGCCAGCGAGCCGCAGCGCGCACGGGCGCGTGCCTACGACGTGGTGCTCAACGGAACGGAGCTCGGCGGGGGCAGTATCCGCATCAGCGATCCCGAGACGCAGTCGCGGATCTTCGGGCTGCTCGGGATCGACCACGAAACGGCGCGCGCCCGGTTCGGGTTCCTCCTCGACGGGCTGCGGTCGGGGGCTCCGCCGCACGGCGGCATCGCGCTCGGATTCGACCGCATCACCATGCTTCTCGCCGATGCCCCCTCGCTGCGCGACGTCATCGCGTTCCCGAAGACGACCGCTGCCCGCGCCCTGTTCGAGGGCGCGCCCGCCCCGGTCCCGCCAGGAGATCTCCAGGAGCTTCACGTGAAGGTAGTCGAGACCGGCGAATGAGCGACGGTACGGAAACGAAGCGGCTCCCCGCCGAGGGCGCCGACATGCTGATCCTCGCCGGCGTCAACGACTCGAACCTCGTCGAGCTCTCGCGCGTCGCGAACGTCAAGGTCTCGCTGCGCGGCGACACCCTCACCCTCCAGGGGCCGCCGGACGCCGTGGGGAAGGCGGTGCCGATTGCGCAGCGGATGATCGACACTGCGCGGCAGCGCGGGGAGCTCGATCCCGACGACGTGATGCGAATGGGCGATGAAACGCCCGGCGACGGGATCGGCGGAGGCGACAACACCCGCATCGCGCTTCCCGGGGTGAGGCGCATCATTCAGGCGAAGACGGCCGGGCAGGCCGAGTACATGCAGAAGATCGCCGATCACGACATCGTCGTCGGCATCGGCCCCGCTGGAACGGGGAAGACGTACCTCGCCGTCGCCGCTGCGGTGGACGCGCTGGCGCGGAAGCGCGTCCGCCGGATCGTCCTCGCACGCCCCGCGGTCGAAGCGGGGGAGAGCCTCGGCTTCCTCCCCGGCGACATGCAGGCGAAGGTCGATCCCTATCTCCGCCCCCTCTATGACGCGCTCGACGACATGATGCCGGCCGAGCGTGTCCAGCGGGCGCTCGAGACGCGCGTCATCGAGATCGCACCGCTCGCCTTCATGCGCGGGCGGACCCTCGGCGACGCCTTCGTCATCCTTGACGAAGCGCAGAACGCGACGAATCTCCAGATGAAGATGTTCCTCACGCGACTCGGCGTGAACTCGAAGATCGTGATCACCGGGGACAAGACGCAGATCGACCTCCCGAAGCGGGAGGAGAGCGGCCTGATGCAGGTCGAACGCATCCTGCCGGGGATCGAAGGAATCGCGTTTCACTACTTCACCGAGGCGGACGTCGTACGCCACCGCCTCGTGCGCGAGATCATCAAGGCGTACGCCGAGGATTCCTGAGCGCCGATGCATCTCTGGCGGCAGATCGAAGGATTGGCGGGTGCGCCGCGGGGGGCCGATAGCGCGTCGCGCATTCGGTATCATGGCGCGCGTATCGCGCTCGCTGTCGCGCTGGCGATCATCACGCACCTGCTTTTTCCATCCTCTCCCGCGTCCGACGTCCCGCTCTACCAGGTCGGGTCGGTCGCGTCGGAGAACGTGATCGCGCCCTTCGCCTTCACGGTGGAGAAGGACCCCGTCACCCTCCGCCGCGAGCGCGACGAGATCGCGCGCACCGCCGAGCCGGTTCTCGTCTACGTCCAGCCGGCGCTCGACTCGGCGACGCGGCAGCTCGCCGCGCTCGACACCGCGGTCGCGCTCGCCGCGCCGGCCGGTACGGCGCTCACGCCGCAGGCGATCGCGGCGGTGCAACGGGCCGCCGCATCGCAGGGGGTCGCGCTCACCGCGGGCGAGGCGGCCTATCTTGCCCAGCCCCGCCGGCGCGCGGCCATGCGAAGCGCGCTCAGTCGCGCCTTCGCGCGCTGGCTCGCGGCAGGGATCGCGCCGAGCGGCGCGCTCGACACCGTGCGCGGCGACGTCATCATTCGCCGGGGCAGCGAGGAGCTGCGCGCATCGTCGGACAGCGTGGATACGTTCTCGATCTTCGTCTCCCGGGCGCGGCTGCTCCACCCCGACCCGACCTCGCCCGTCGGCGACGCCGTCTACACGAAGCTGATCGGAAGCCTCTTCCATCCGACACTCGCCCTCGACCGCGCGGCCACGGAGAAGGCGCGGATCGCACTGCGCGCGTCGGTCCCGGTCGATCAGTACACGGTGCGCGAAGGCGAGAAGATCGTCGGCGCGCACGAGGTGGTCGGGCGAGCCGAAGCGGCGAAGCTGGCGGGGTTGCAGGATGCGATTCAGCAGCGGCGCGGCGGCGAGAACGCCGTCGCTCGCGTCACCGGCGCGCTGCTCTACAACTTTCTCCTCCTTGCGGTGGTCGGCCTGACGCTGATGCTGTACCGGCCGCAGCTCTATGGGAGCTACCGCGCGATGACATTGATCGCGGTCGTCTTCCTGGTGGTGCTCGCCGCATCAGCGGTCGATGGCCGGATGTGGGGACGCGCCGAGCTGGTGCCGATCGCCCTCGCGGCGGTGCTCCTCAGCGTGATCTTCGACTCGCGCATCGCGATGATCGCCTCGACGGTTCTGGCGGTGCTGATCGGCACCCAGGCGCCGTTCCGCGGGACCAACGCGCTCTTCGTCGGGGTGGTCGCGGGTGCGGCCGCGGCGTTCAGCGTGCGCGCGCTCCGGCGGCGCAACGAAGCGCTGATCCCGATCGTGACGATTTCCCTGGCGTACCTGACGGTCGCCGTCACGCTCGGGCTCCTGCTCGACTGGACGGGGATGGAGATCCTGCGCAGCGCGGGGCTGGGCGCCTTCATCGCGGTGATCTGCGTCCCGCTCGCGATGGCGCTGCTCCCCCTCGCCGAGACCTTCACCGGAATCGATACGTACCTGCGCCTGCTCGAATGGTCGGACCTCAACCGGCCGCTGATGCGCCGGCTGAGCGTCGAGGCGCCGGGGACGTACTCGCACACGATGCGGATCGCCGACCTCGCCGAAGCGGCGGCGAATGCCGTCGGCGCCAACGGGCTCCTCGCCCGCGTCGGCGCGTACTATCACGACATCGGGAAGCTGAAGAAGCCGCAGTACTTCATCGAGAACCAGCAGGGGAAGAACCCGCACGAGAAGCTCAAGCCGCAGACGAGCGCGGGGATCATCCGCAGCCACGTCGACGCCGGGCTCGAGCTCGCGGACAAGGAGAAGCTCCCGCAGGCGGTGCGCGCATTCATCTCCGAGCACCATGGCACCGGCTCGATCGCGTACTTCCTCGAGAAGGCGAAGGAGCGCGACGCGACCGGGATCAACCCCGCCGAGTTCGCGTATCCGGGGCCGATCCCGCAGAGCGCGGAGACGGCGATCGTGATGCTCGCCGACGGCGTCGAGGCGTCGACACGCGTGCTCAACGAGCCGACGCCGGAGAAGATCCGCGGCGTGATCGACCACATCGTCAGGCAGCGGATCGACGCCGGCCAGCTGCGCAACACGCCGCTGACTCTCAGGCAGCTCGAGATCATCAAGGACCAGTTCGCGCGGGCGATGATCGGGCAGCACCATCACCGGACCGACTATCCGGCGTCGAGCGGCGGGATCACCGCGGAGTTCACGGCCTTTGAGCCTCGACGTTGAGGTGGCGGCCGATGGCGTGCGCATCCCGCTCGCGAAGCGCCGCGTCGCCGACCTTGCCCGCGCCGTGCTCGAAGCGGAGGGGGTGGGCGATGCGTCGCTTTCCTTCGCCTTCGTCCGGCCGGGCACGATCGCGACGGTCAATCGCGAGCACCTCGGCCATCGGGGCCCGACCGACGTGATCTCCTTCCCGCTCGCCGCGGCCGGCGGCACGCCGTTAGGCGGCGACGTCTACATCTGCCCCGCGGTCGCGGCTCGCAATGCGATCGAGCATGGCGCCGGGGTGCGCGAGGAGATCGCGCGCCTCGTCGTCCACGCGACGCTCCACGTCCTCGGTCACGAGCACCCCGAGGGCGCCGGGCGTGAGACGTCGGCGATGTGGCGCCGCCAGGAAGCGCTTCTTTCGCGGTTCGCGGAGCTCTGGCGGGCATGATCGGGGGATTGCTTCTCCTCTCGGCTGCGACCTGCGCGGCGGCGCTGCTCGCCGCGGCCGACGCCGCGCTCATCAACGAGACCCCGGCCGAGGGAGAAGAGCCTCCCTCAGCCCGGGCCGAGCGCGACCACGCCCATCGGTCGCTCTCGCTCGCCCGACTGGTGTCGTTGCTCCTCGCCGGCGCCGCGGTCTGGCTGGTGATCGACGACTTCGATTCACACGCCGCGCGCGTCGTCACCGGGGTGCTGATCTCCCTGCTCGTCGTCGCGCTGGTCGAGGGCGCGGCCCGCTCGATCGGCGATTCGTTAGGCAGCGAAGCACTCCGGCCCCTTCGCCCCATCGAGCGACTGCTCCGGCTCCCGGTCGCGCCGGTGGTCCTGTTCGGCGCGCGCGTCGACGCGATGCTCGAGCGAGCGCTCCCCCCGCACCAGGATCACGGCGAGAACCGCGCGGCGACGGCGGAGCAGTTCCGCGAGATCGTCTCCGCCGACGCCGAAGTCACGCGCCAGGAGCGCGTGCTCCTCGATGGCGTCTTCACCCTCCGTGAGACCGCCGTGCGCGAGGTGATGGTCCCGCGGGTGGAGGTGATCGCGGTCGATCGCGACACCCCGTGGTCCGAGGTCGTCGACCGGCTCCGCAGCACCGGCCACGCCCGCCTGCCGGTGTTCGCCGAGGAGATCGATGAGATCGTCGGCATCCTCTACGCCAAGGACCTGCTGCCCTCGATCGTCGCCGGCGAGGAACCCGAGGACGGGTGGTTGGCGCGCGTGCGACCGGCCATCTTCATCCCGGCGACGAAGACGCTCGACGCGCAGCTCCGCGACTTCAAGTCGAGCGGAACCCACATCGCGATCGTGACCGACGAATACGGCGGCACCGCCGGCATCGTCACGATCGAGGACATCCTCGAGGAGATCGTCGGCGAGATCCGCGACGAGCACGACGAGGACGACGCGGAGCTCGAGCGCGAGGGGTCCGACCGCTTCTGGGTGTCGGGCCGGCTCTCGATCGACGACCTCTCGGAAGCGACCCGCCACAACTTCGTCAGCGACGACGTGACGACGGTCGGTGGACTCGTCTACGCACGGCTCGGCCGCGTGCCGCGCTCCGGCGAATCCTTCGTGCTCGACGGGTTCCGCGTCGTCGTCGAGCGCGTCGTCAGGCGGCGCATCGTCCGCGTCTATTTCGAGCGGCTGCCGGCCCC
>DASZNJ010000316.1:0-4626 GCA_035551575.1 Gemmatimonadaceae bacterium | reverse complement strand
TCTACCGCAATCATTCGCGTGACGTCAACAAGCGCTCGTCGCTGACCGTCACGCTGCGCGGAGAGGGAAAGAACACCGCCGGGATCGGCGCGAAGGTGATGATCGCCGCTGCCGGGGTCCACCAGCTGCTCGAGGAGAGCCCGACGCGCGGCTTCCAGTCGTCGGTCGACCCGAGGCTGCACTTCGGGCTCGGCGCGGCAACGCGCGTGGACTCGCTGACGGTGGTGTGGCCCGACCGGCGATACCAGGTGCTGACCGGCATCCCCGCGAACCACCCCCTCGTGCTCAGGCAGGGCGATGCCAGCGGCCGTTATGACTATCGCGCCGCGAGCGCGGCGCGGCCGCTCTTCCGCGACGTGACTGGCGAGCATGCGATCCCCTACCGGCACGTGGAAAACGAGTTTCGGGACACCGATCGCGAGCCGCTGATCACGCACCTCCTCTCCACCGAGGGCCCGGCGCTCGCGGTCGCCGACGTGAACGGCGATGGCCTCGACGACATGTACGCCGGTGGCGCGAAGTGGCAGCCGGGAAAGCTTCTGCTCCAGCAGCGCGACGGGAGCTTCCGCGCGGCGAGCGAGCACGTCTTCGCTGCCGACAGCCTGAGCGAGGACGTGGACGCCGCGTTCTTCGACGCGAACGGCGACGGGCGCCCCGACCTCTACGTCGCCAGCGCGGGGAACGAGTTCGCCGGCCGCAGCGACGCCTTGCGCGACCGCCTCTACCTGAATGACGGGAACGGTTCCTTCCATCGCGCGATCGATGCGCTGCCGGCACTGTTCGACAACAGCTCGTGCGTCGCGCCGGCGGACTTCGACGGCGATGGCGACGTCGACCTCTTTGTCGGGAGCCGCGTGTTACCGCAGCAGTACGGGATGACGCCGAAAAGCCACCTCCTGCAGAACGACGGCACGGGGCACTTCACCGAGATCACGGCGCAGAGCGCGGCGGCCCTCGAGACCGCGGGGATGGTGACGGCGGCGGCGTGGACCGACTACGACGGCGATGGGCATCTCGACCTCGTCGTCACCGGTGAATGGATGCCGGTGCGGGTCTTTCACCAGGAGAACGGCGGCTTCGTCGATCGCACCGCCGCGGCGGGACTCGCTGGCTCGGAGGGGTGGTGGAGCTCGCTGGCCGTCGCCGACCTGAATGGGGACGGGCGTCCCGACCTGGTGCTCGGCAACCTCGGGCTCAACTCGTACATCCGCGCATCGGCGAAGGAGCCGGCGCGGCTCTACGTCGGCGACTTCGCCAACGACGGGTCTCTCGAGCAGATCCTCACCTCCTACCGGCACGGGGTGAGCTACCCGCTCCCCGGCCGCGACGAGATCGTGCGCTTCCTCCCCGCCGTGGGGAACCGCTACCCGAGCTACGCCGACTTCGGGGCGCGCCGGATCGAGGACATCCTCCCTGCGGCCTCGCTTGCCCGCGCGACGGTCCGTCAGGCGACCGACTTCGCGACGTCGGTGGCGATCAACGAGGGAAGCGGCCGGTTCTCCTTGCACGCACTGCCCACCGAGGCGCAATTTGCACCGGTCCGGGCAGCCCTCGTGCGCGACTTCGATGGCGACGGGAAGGTGGATCTCCTCCTCGCCGGCAACTTCTTCGCGGTCATCCCGGCGATCGGCCGTTATGACGCCAGCTACGGACAGCTCTTCCACGGGCTCGGCGACGGACGCTTCACCGCGGTGGACATGGCGACATCCGGCGTCGCTCTCGAAGGGCAGGTCCGCCACCTCGCCGAGCTGCGCACCACAGGTGGCGAACGATTAATCGTCGCGGCACGAAACGACAGCACGATTCAGCTCCTTCACGCCTCAAAACGGTGATCCCCCGCAAAAGGGTCGGAGTCACGCGGGGCGATCCACGAATCACCGAGGATGGGGCGGGCCGGGGAGTCAACGACTCTGACCCCATGGACGGGATGTCATCACCATGCACTGGACACCATCAATCCGACGCTCAATGCGAACACGGCGCGAGATGTGGAAACACGCTGAACTGACGTCAGGGCTGCTCGCCGCCCTCGTGCTGGCCGGGTGCGCACCGCGCGCGCCGATCGCCGTCGCGCCGCCGGAAGCTCCGGCGACGACGACCAGCGCCGCCGATGCGCTCTACGATCCGTCGCGGGATCTCGGTTCGCTCTTCCACGACGTCCAGATGGCCGCGGTGTTCCCCGACTCGAAGACCTTCGTCGACGCCCGCCCCCTCTCCGACCCGGCGGTGATCGTCGCCCGCTACGCGAGCGAGAAGGGAACCCCCGGCTTCGATCTCAAGGCGTTTGTCGCTCGGAACTTCGAGGCGCCGAAGCCCGCCGGCGCCGAGTTCGTCACCGACACGACGCGGACGATGGAGGAGCACATCCGCGAGCTCTGGCCCGTCCTCACCCGCCACGCCGACGCGCCCGACCCGCACTCGTCGCTGATCCCGCTGCCTAACGCGTACGTCGTCCCCGGCGGCCGGTTCCGCGAGGTCTACTACTGGGACTCGTACTTCACGATGCTCGGTCTCGTCGAGAGCGGGCGGACCGACCTCATCGAGAGCATGCTCGACAACTTCGCGCACCTGATCACGACGGTCGGACACATCCCGAACGGGAATCGCACCTACTACCTCGGGCGCAGCCAGCCGCCGTACTTCGCGGCGATGGTCAACCTGTTCGCGAGGGCGACCGACACGGCCCGCGTGCTCAAGTACCTCCCCGCGCTCGAGGCCGAGCACGCGTTCTGGATGAACGGCGCCGAGCGCGTCACGGCGGGCGGCGCGTACCGCCGGGTGGTGCGGCTGCCTGACGGCGGTCTCCTCAATCGTTACTGGGACGACCGCCCGTATCCGCGCCCGGAGGCGTACAAGGAGGATTTCCGCACCGCGCAGTCGCTTCCCGCGGAGAAGCGCGAGGCGATGTACCGGAACCTCCGCGCGACGGCGGAGAGCGGCTGGGACTTCTCCACGCGGTGGATGCGCGACACCACCGACCTCCGCTCCCTCGAGACCACCGACATCGCGCCGGTGGACCTCAACAGCCTCCTCTACAACCAGGAGCGGACGATCGCCGCGCTGCGCACCTTCCGCGGCTCGGACGGCGACGCGGCGGTCGCAGCGCGCTACGCGAAGGCAGCGGCGGAGCGGCGCCGCGTGCTTCTCGGCGCGACGTATGACCCGGCCGGCGGATTCTTCTTCGACGTGCGCTGGAAGACGGGGGAGCGCGTCACCGACCGTCCGTCACTCGCCGCGGCGGAGCCGCTCTACTTCGGGATCGCGACGCAGGAACAGGGTGCGGCGACGGCGGCGCGGCTCGGCCGCGACTTCCTCAAGCCCGGCGGTTTCGTGACGACCCTCAGCAACAGCGGGCAGCAGTGGGACGCGCCTAACGGCTGGGCGCCGCTCGAATGGCTGGCGATGGAAGGGGTCCGCCGCTACGGACGCGCCGACATCGCCGACCTCGCGCGCGGCCGCTGGCTCACGCTCAACCGGCGCGTCTACAGGCAGACCGGAAAGATGACGGAGAAGTACGACGTGATGGACCTCCAGCGCGGCGCGGGGGGCGGCGAGTACCCGAACCAGGACGGCTTCGGCTGGACGAACGGTGTCGCCCTCGCGCTCGCCGCGCAGCTGCGGGCCGTGGTCCCCGCGCCGTAACGCGGTGGGGTCAGAGTCGTTGAAAAACGATGACGCGCGTAATCGTTTTGCGCGACTCTGACCCCCTGACCCCTTGAACTGACCCCTTGAAAGGCGGTCAGCTCGGGACCGGGGTCTCCGCCCTGGCGTAGCCGTCGGTCGCCAGGCGGCGGCCCGACAGCTCGTAGCCCAGCGCCGGCATGTCCTGAACGCCGCTGGCGTCGATCCAGGTGTTGTAGAACTGGAAGAGCGCGCACACGGTGATCGCGTCGTAGATCGCGCTGTCCGACCAGCCCGCGGCACGCACCCGGTCCACGTCGGCCTGCTCGATCGACAGCGAGTCGTGGACGGTCTTCCGAATGAACGCGTAGAGCGCACGATCCTTCTCCGGGATCGGCGCGGTGTCGACGTCGGCCAGCACACCCTCGACGAGTGCACGGTCTCCGAGCAGCTCAGCCGCGACCGCGGCGTGCGAGCCGATTCAGAAGAGGCACTGGTTGAGCTTGGAGGTCAGCGCGGCGATGAGCTCGCGCTGCCCGGGGAGCAGCTCCGAGGGTCCGCGCATCACCTCCTGCGTGAAGCGGGCGAGGTGGTCGGTGCGCTCGGGCCTGAAGGCGAACAGGTGCATGATCTGCGGCACCGGCACGCCCGCGGTGCGCATCTGGCGGATCGCCCGGCCGCGCGGGCAATCCGACTCGTGGGCTTCGACATCCCGCAGGTACATCGGGTTCATGACGCCTCCGAGTGGTGGTCGCGCCCCGGCATCTTACGCCCTGCGCCCCGGACCGTCCAGCCTCTCGGCCGGTTAGCGGGACTCGCCCTTGCCCGGCTCCCAGACGGCCACGCCGACGCGCGAATCGGCGGTCCCGTAGTACAGGAGCCAGCGCCCCCTGAAGGGTACCAGCCCTTCGCAGAACGTCGTCCCGTCGCGGTACTGGCCGGTCCGCTCGTACGCCTCCGTCGGGCGGATGAAGGGGACGTCCGAGCGGTCGAGCAGCTTCACCG
>DASZNJ010000315.1:0-9647 GCA_035551575.1 Gemmatimonadaceae bacterium | reverse complement strand
CCGGCCACTCTCGCCGCGATCCGGGCGAATACCCTCAAGAAGGGCGACGTCATCGCTGTCGCCCGCGTCGCCGGGGTGATGGCGGCGAAGCGCACCGCTGACCTGATCCCGCTCTGCCATCCGATCGCTCTCACCGACGTCCAGGTCGAGATCACTCCCGATGACGCACTCCCGGGGCTCCGCGCCGAGGCGACGGTGAGCTGTTTCGGGCGGACCGGGGTAGAAATGGAAGCGATCTCAGCGGTATGTGTGACCCTCATCACCGTCTTCGACATGGTCAAGGCAGTAGATAGAGAGCTGATTGTCTCCGATATCCGCGTGCTCGAGAAGAGCGGCGGGCGAAGCGGGAGCTGGAAACTGGGCTGAGCTGGCACAGCCGTTGCCCTTCATGACGATGCGAGACTGATCACACTCCCCCGAGTGGATCGTAAGTCCCTATATAGGAATTACTTATGAAACAGACCCGTCGAACCTACGTGCACCGTGGCGACGCTGCGAGACGCCGCACGCGCATCAAGAACGCCCTGCTCGGCGCGGCTTTTCTCGCCGCGGTCGGGCTTCTCGTGCGCAATCACAGGGGCGTCGATGAGGCCCGTGCGGCTTCCGCGTTCAGCTTCGCGCTGACGGGAGATGCCCGCCGCCTGAACGATGCGCTCGGCGAGGCACAGGGCGAGCTGGAGCTCACACGCAACCAGCTCGATCGCGCGAACAAGATCATCGCCTACTCCAGCAAGTACCGGATCGCCGCCGACCTTGCGAGCTCGATCTATGACGTGGCGATGGCCGAAGGCATCGAGCCCGACCTGGGGTTCCGCCTCGTCAAGCTGGAAAGCGAGTTCAACGAGCGGGCGACCAGCCGGGTGGGCGCGATCGGCCTGACCCAGGTCATGCCGGCGACGGCGCAGTACTTCGTGAAGGGTGCGACACGCGAGAAGCTTTACGACCGCGAGACGAACCTGCGCGTCGGCTTCCGCTACCTCCGGACACTCATCCGCGAGTACAAGGGCAACCTGAAGATCGCACTCCTCGTCTACAACCGGGGGCCGGCGGCGGTCGACGCGGCGCTCGGGATGGGTCTCGACCCGGCCAATGGCTACGACCGGATCGTCATGAAGGGGTACCACGGACGCGGCACTGTGGACTGAGCTGGTGGGGGGGGAAGTGCGGAAAGGGCGGCGAGATGATCTCGCCGCCCTTTTCGTCCCCCCTGCTCGCCGGCGACTAGTGCCGGGCGCTCTTCCTGGTGCCGCTCTTTCGCGCCGGCCGGGCGTGGCCCTTCGACGCGCGCGCCGCGCCGGCCTTCACCACCAGCCGCTGGCCGGGAATGATGATGCTCTTCCGCAGCCGGTTGAGGCGCATCACGGTCGCGGTCGTTGTCCTGTAGCGCTTCGCGATCCCGCCTAACGTTTCGCCGCGCTTGACCGTGTGGTACACGGCCGCCCGGGACGAGCCGTAGATCTCGATCGACGGATCGGGAACCTCGCGCGCGGCCTGGACCACGGCGGCGCTCGGGACGAGCACGACCTGCCCTGCCACGACGCGGCCGCTCTTCTTCGCGACCTGGAGCTTCGGGTTGTACCAGGAGAGCTGCTTCGAGGTGAGGTGCGCGCGCCGCGCGAGGCCGGCGCGCGTCTCGCCCTTCTTCGAGATGATCTTCGTGAAGGCGGTCCGCGCCCCGACGGGCAGCGCGGCGAACGCCGAATCGAACGTCGATGCGACCCCGACGGGGACGCGGACCGTGAAGCTGGTCTTCGGCGGCGTCACCCCGCGCAGCACCTGCGGGTTCAGCTCCACGATGTGCGACACCGGAACGCCGGCGGCGCGGGCGATCGCCGCGAGCGGTGTCGATGCCGGGACGGTCACGGAATCGTAGACGAACGGCGGCAGGGTGCGCAGCGTCATTCCGTAGCGCGCGGGCTCCTTCGCGATCAGCGCCGCCGCGATCAGCTGCGGCACGTAGTTGCGGGTCTCGGCGCGGAGGTAGTCCTTCTCGGCGAGCGCGAAGAACCGGTCCTCGCCGGTCGTGCCCTGCAGGTCGTCGGCATAGCGCTCGAGACCGCGGGCGACACGACCCGGCCCGCCGTTGTACGCGGCGGCCGCGAGGTACAGCGACCCGAACTGATCGTTGAGGTAGCGAAGGAACTTGATCGCCGCGTCGGTCGAACGCACCGGATCGCGGCGCTCATCCACCCACCAGTCGACCCGGAGGCCCGAGCCCTGTGCGGTACCGGTCATCAGCTGCCACATCCCGACCGCCGCCGCCTTCGAGTACGCATCGGGGTTGTAGCCGCTCTCGATCAGCGCGAGGTACACCAGGTCTTCGGGAAGCCCGGCCGCGTGCAGCTTCGCCCGCATCATCGGCTCGTAGCGGCTTCCCTGCTCGAGCCGCGCCTCGATGCGATCGCGGGCGGGACCGCTGAACATGCGGACGTAGAACGCGACGCGCTCCTGCGTCTCATAGGGCTCGACATCGAGGCCGGGCGCATCCTCGATGACGGAGTCCATCGCGGCGGCAGGGGGCGTCGTGCTGTCGCCGAACACCTGCAGCGCGGTCTTGCTCACCTCCGCGCTCGAGACGTTCGCCGTGTCGGCGGCCGGAGGCTTCGCGGCTGGTGCCCGGATCGTGTCGGCACCGGCGGGCGCGTGCGGCGCCGCCGTATCGGGGCCGATCGTCGCGACGCTGGACGGTGCGGGCGCCGTCGCCGGCGCGGGGTGTTGGCAAGCGGCTGCAGCGACGGACGCCGCCAATGCCGCGCAGATGCTCAGGCGCGTCACGTAGACTCCCTTCCTGGATGATTGCAATCTATCGGCGGGAGCGCATGATCCAGTCGCCCCCGCGTCACCACGACCGTCAGCGCATCGCGATGAAATTGCCGAGCACGCGGTTGGTCGCGTTCAGCACGGCGAGCACGATCCCGCGGATTGCGTCATGCTCGGCGAGATAGCAGCCGAGAAGCCGCGGCGGCCCTTCACCCCGCTTCACGTTCACGGAAACGATCACGACGTTCGCGTCGAACGCGCGGAGCAGCTTCACGCCGACCAGCTCGAACTGCAGCGCGCCGCCGGAGAACATCTCGAGCGCGCGCAGCACGGCATCGGCCGCGATCCGCAGGTCGCCCATCGGGCTCGACTGGCCATTCGCCTTCCCGACGACTCGGACACCGTCGACCCACTCGAGTTCCACCTCGCATGCACACTGGCCCGACGGGGTGCGCGTGAACCGGAAGTCCGAGAAGCGCAGCCGTTCGCGCTTCAGTTGCGCCGACGTGATCGTCGGCACAATCGGGTCTCGGCTCTCCGGCACGGTCTGGGACATGGACAGCAGTGGCGATGGGCGGAATTTCGAGGAGCGCCGCGTTGCGCTCTGTCTTCGTAGTACGACTCACCACGGCGAAGGCAACGAAGGCCGTCCCGCCTGACGGTGCCGTTCATTGCGCCCCCCGACCTCCGGTCTATATTCGGGCCATGATCACTCTCCTGCTTTCCCTCGCCGCGCTCTCCGGCGACAGCGTTCGCCCGGCGCCCCCCTCCCCCGAGGACTCGCTGCGCGCCAGGATCGAGGCCCGCATCGCGATGGTTCCCGGTGCCCGTGTCGGGATCGTCGTCCACGATCTCCGCGACCGGTTCCACGTCGGCATCGCTGCCGATTCCAGCTTTCACGCTGCGAGCACGATGAAGGTTCCGGTCATGATCGAGCTTTTCCGGCTGGCTGACGCCGGGCGGCTCTCGCTCGACCAGGGGTTGCTCGTCGTGAACAGCTTCGGCTCGATCGTCGATGGATCCAACTACGCGCTCGATCCCGGTGACGACTCGGACAGCTCGCTCTACGCGATGGTCGGCAAGCGCGTCGCGATCCGCGACCTCATCGAGCACATGATCACGCGCTCCAGCAACCTCGCGACGAACATGCTCATCGCCGTGGCCGGGCCCGGCAACGTGAATGCCACCGCGCACGCGCTCGGCGCGACCGGGATGCGCGTGCTGCGCGGGGTGGAAGATGGCAAGGCGTACGCACGCGGGATGAACAACACGACGACCGCGAACGACCTCGCCGCGCTGCTGCTTGCGATCGAACGCGGAACCGCGGCATCACCGGCGAGCTGCACGCAGATGCGCGACATCCTCCTCCGGGAGATCTACAGCGGCGACATCCCGGCCGGGCTCCCCGCGGGCACCCCGGTCGCGCAGAAGACGGGATGGATCACGGGCGTCCTCCACGACGCGGCGATCGTCTATCCGCCGGGGCGGACCCCCTACGTCCTGGTCGTGCTGACGGCGAACATCCCGGACGAGGCGGTCGCCAAGGCGCTGACCGTCGACGTCTCGCGCATGGTCTGGGAGTTCACCTCGACGCGCTGACCCGGGCCCGCCGCGCCGCCCGACGTCAGGCGGTGCGCCACTCCGCGGTCGGCGCGTTGACGAGCGCGTCCCCATCGAGCGGAAGCTCGAGGGTGAAGGTGCTGCCGCGACCGGGCGCGCTGTCGACGGTCAGCTCGCCGCCGATCATCTGCGCCAGGCGCCGCGACACCGTCAGGCCGAGCCCCGTGCCGGCGATCTTTCGCGACGCGCGCGAGTTCACCTGCCAGAAGGGTTCGAAGATGCGGTGCTGGTGCTCCTCGGCGATCCCTATCCCGGTGTCGCGCACGTAGAACAGGAGCTGGCGACCCTCCTGGCGCGCCCCGAGCGAGATCAGCCCGCGCTCGGTGAACTTCGTCGCGTTCGAAAGCAGGTTGACGAGGATCTGCCGCACCTTCTGCGCATCGGTCTGCACGTGGGCGCCCTTGGCGCTCGGCTCGAGCGCCAGCTCGAGAACGAGGCCGCGATCGGTCACCAGCGGCTCGACGATCGACGCCGCTTCCTCGAGCGCGGTCTGGACGCAGAGCGACTCGAAGTGCGGCCGCTCGCTCCCCGCCTCGACGCGCGAATAGGTGAGGATCTCGTCGATGAGCCCGAGCAGGTGTGTCGCGCTCGCCTTGATCCGGCCCAGCTGGTGCCGCTGCGGATCGGTGACCGGGCCGGTGATCCCGTCGGCGAGCAGCTCCTCGTAGCCGATGATCGCGGTCAGCGGCGTCCTCAGCTCGTGCGACATCGAGGCGAGAAAATTCGATTTCGCCTCGCTCGCCGCGACTGCCGCCCGGTACAGCTGCGCGTTCTCGATTGCCGTCGCCGTGCGCCGCGCCAGCTCTTCGCCGATGAACTGCTCGGCGACGTCGTAGCCGGGGCGCGTCGTCGTTCGGAGGAAGCTGATCGCACCGAGGACGCGTCCCCGGGCGACGAGCGGCGCGACGATCACGGCGGATAGCCCGATCTCGTGCAGCAGCACGCGATGCTCGTCGGTCCGCGCCATCTCGTCGCGCTCGGCGGGGGTGACGGTCTCGAGCCGGATGGTCTGCTGTTCGCGGAGGGCACGAGCGACCGGATGCTTGTCCGACCAGGTTGACCCGTCAGGCGTCACGTTGCGGACGCGCTCGAGGAGTCGCGGACGGCCTCCATCGCACTCGACCGCCGCCGCGCGGGAGAGCGTCCCCGTCTCGTCCTCGAGGTCGATCACGACCGCGTCGGCGAACCGCTGGCAGGCGAGCCTCCCGATCCCGGCGAGCATGACCTCGAGGTCCAGCGACGAGGCGAGGAGGGTGCTCGCCTCGGCGAGCAGGCGCGAGTAGTCCTCGGACCGGCGGCGCTCGGTGATGTCGACGATGATGCCGATCAGTCGCGTCGCGACGCGCGCCCCGCCCTGCCTCGCGAACAGCGCGCGGCCCTTGCACGCCACCCAGCGCTGCGAGCCGTCCGTGCGCCTGATGCGGAACTCCGCCTCATAGCTGCCGTCGCCGGCGGGATCAAGCGCCGCGGCGATCTTCCGCTCGACGGCCGCCCGGTCGTCGGAGTGGATGTTCCCGAAAAACAGTTCCCGCGTCGGCTGCGCTCCGGGTGCGACGCCGAAGAGCTGCTTGCAGCGCTCCGACCACTCGAGCTCACCGGTGAGCGGATTGAAGTCCCAGGTGCCGATGCTGCCTGCCTCGACGGCGAGCCGGAGTCGCTCGTCGGCGTCGCGCCAGGCGGGAATCTCCTCGCTGCCGGCTGCCGGATCCTCTGTCGCCGAGCCGCTGCTCCGCGGCTGATGAGGTGCGTTCGCCCTCGGCGCTTCGTCGTGCAAGTGGTGATCGACCGTCGTCACGAAAGCGTTGATACCGAGATCAGAAGGAACCGATGCGTAACGATGATGCGCGTGCGCTCAGTGCGGAAGAGCGAGCGCCATGTTCCTCGCCGCCTCGCGCCGCCCGCCGGCGGCAGTGACCCGGGTGGGGCACGATCCCACAACCTATGGCTTAAAAGGCCATTGCTCTACCAATTGAGCTACCGGGTCGAACGGGGGGAAATCTACACGGGTCGGAGCCGGTTCGCTTCTCCCCCGCCTCCCGATCGGCCCGTGCCGCTCATCACGCCGGTCGCACCACGGTCGCCGTCCGCTCGAGCTTTCCCCACCCGACCACATGGCCGCGGATCGCCGCGACAAAGGACCGCAGCACCACCCAGTACATCACCTGGCGGTAGGCGAAGCGCTGCAGGAAGACCAGCCATGTGAGCCGCCTGTCCTCGTCCGGCTCGGCGAGAAATGCCATCGCCGCCGCGAGCCAGTCGACGAGCAGGAAGATCGCATACAGCGTCAGCACCTGCTCGAGGCTCGTCAGCGCGTAGGTCGCCCCATGCTCCGCGCGCACCAGCCAGACGGAGAACAGGCTCCAGAGGAACATCAGGTCGGCGAGCGGCGAGAGCGCCGCGAACAGCAGCTGGAAGACCCAGACGTTAGGCATGGCGACCCACCCGAGCGTTCCATAGCGCGCGTCGAAGAGCGCGTCGCGATGCTTCCACATGCACTGCAGCGTCCCGAAGCTCCAGCGGAACCGCTGTTTGGCCAGTCCGCGCATCGTCTCCGGCGCCTCCGTCCAGGCGACGGCGTCGGCGGCGTAGGCGACCGAGTAGCCCTGGCGGCGGATCGCCAGCGTCAGGTCCTGGTCCTCGGCGAGCGTGTCCTCGCTGAATCCCCCGGCGGCGACGGCGAGCTCGCGCCGCCAGGCACCGACCGCGCCGGGTACCACGGTGATGCAGTCGAGCAGCGCGAAGGCGCGCCGGTCGAGGTTCTGGCTCGTGACGTACTCCACCGCCTGCCAGCGAGTGACGAGGTTCACCCGGTTCCCCACCTTGGCGTTCCCGGCGACGGCGCCGACCCGCCGATCCGCCAGCGGGGCGACCAGCCGGGTGATGGTGTCCGTCTCGAACAGCGTGTCGGCGTCGAGGGCAACGATGATCGGGGCGCTCGTCAGCGAGATGCCATGGTTGAGGGCACTCGCCTTCCCACCGTTAGGCTTCGTGTGGATCGCGACCCGCGGGTCGCTGCCGTAGATCGCCCGCAGCACCGCCGCCGTTCCGTCGGGAGAGCCGTCGTCGACGACGACGATGCTCAGCGCGCCGGGGTAGTCCTGGTCGAGGAGGCTCGCGACTGTCCGGGCGATCACCTTCTCCTCGTTGTACGCCGGCACGATCACCGCTACCGGCTCGACCTCGACGTCCACCTCGCGCGCCCGCCGGGCGCGGACGTTCTGGATGAGCGCCAGCGTGGTCATCACCACGAGCCGGCCGACGCCGAGAATCACCGCGAGCAGGAACAGCCAGTGCAGCAGCCATTCGACGACTCCGATCGCGCCGAACGTCGTCAACTCGGCGACGCGGATGGCCGCGCCCGACGGCGGAAGCGGTGGCATTGCCTGCGTACGCGTGAGCCCGGCCAGGTCCGACACGAGGACGAGGGTGTCCCCGCGGGCCCGCAACGAGTCGATCAGCGGGCCGAGGGCCGCCACCGTCTGGCTCCGATCTCCGCCACCGTCGTGCAGCAGCACGATCGACCCGCTGCAGCCGCTCTCGAGCGGCGACGTCGCCGGCCGCTGCCGGTGGAGGGAGTCGAGACAGCTCTGTGCACGCGCGCGCCCATCGAGCACGTTACGCACGATCGCCCCGGCCCCGGGGCGCAGCCAGTCCTCCGAATCGACGTGCAGCCCGACCGTCACGTAGCCAAGCCCGCTGGCGACGCGAACGGGGTCGAGCTCGTCGGCGGTGGTCGGCTCGGCGTCGCCGAAGTACGGGGGGCGAAAGAGCGCCGACCGCCGAGCGAGCACCGCCTCGAACAGGCGCTCCGTCGCGTCGAGCTCCAGCCTCGTGACGAACGGGGAAGTCAGGGCGAGGTTCGGGTGCGTGAACGTGTGGTTCCCGAACTCGTGCCCCTCGCGAACAATCCGGCGGAGCAGCGGAATGTGCGCCTCGGCGTTCTGCCCGATGGAGAAGAAGGTCGCCGGCGCGTGGTACTTCCTGAGGGTGTCGAGTACGAGCGGAGTCCACTCCGCGTCGGGCCCGTCGTCGAAGGTCAGCGCGACGTGGTGCGGCAGGTCGCCCGTGCGCGCGATGACGTACGGAGTCGGGAACGACGTGTAGCGCTCGCCGGTCACCATGTCGTCCGCGCTGTCGACGCTGACCGTGCGGCTCCCGGGCGCCGGCGCCGCGGTCATGCGCAGGATCTCCCCCGACCCGTCGAACTCGACGTCGTATGCCGGAGGGATCGTCGCCAGCGCCGAAGCGCCTTGCCGGCGCCTGCCGACAGCGCCCCAGAGCGACGGATCCTCGGCGCCGAGCCGCCAGAGCGCCACGCCGCCCGCGCCTAACGCTCGGCCGATCGCCGCCTGGTTGTGCGCCGTCGCGCCGTCCAGGAACCAGACGACGTGATCGGTGGAATCCGGGTCGGTGAACCCGATCCACGGGTTCAGCGACGCGGAGTCGAAGTGCACCGTCGCCCCATGGCTGCGCGCGTCCCGCATCACGTCCTGGAACGTCCTCTCTTCGCCGGCGACGGCGGGGGCAGCGTCGCTCCAGTCGTATCCGTAGGCGCCGATCGCCAGGATCGCCTTCTGCGGGGGGATCGCGGCGAGAGCCCGCTCTCCTTCGCGCTGGTACCACCCCTGGCTGGCGATCGGGCCCGGATCGCCGGTGCCGTAGTGCTCGTCGTAGAGCATCAGGAAAACCCGGTCGTTGACCGCCGCGTAGCCGCGTAGCTCACCGGCGCTCGCGCCGGCCGCGAGCGCCTGCGTCACGATCGCTCCGCGGCGGTGCAGCGCGAGGCCGAGGTCGTGCACGAACCGGATCACCCCGCGCTCGAGCCCCGCCGGCACCTCCTCGAAGTCGACCGTCACCCCGGCGAGCCCGTAGGTCGCGACCATCGTATCGAGCTGCGCGATCACGCGGGCCCGGTGCGCCGGGGACTCGACGAGGCGCCGCAGCCGTGCCGCATCGAAATCGCGCCCGGCCGAGTCGTAGTTCGTCACCAGGGCGAGGACGGCCGGCCGCGATTCCACCGGCTGGCGCGACGCCAGGTACAGCACCTTCCGATCGACGCGCAGCCGGAGCGAGTCCCCTCCGGAGGCGAGGAACGCCCATTCGCAGACGACCCAGTCGAGATCGGCGACGTGCGCCCGCAGCGAGGCGAACGAGTTGTCGTCCCAGTTGACGTAGAAGCCGGCGACGATCGGCGCGGCATCGCGCGCGCGGGCCGGCGGCTGCCCCCTGCCTAACGGCAGCGCCCCCGCGCGTACCGCTGCCGGGCC
>DASZNJ010000314.1:0-4924 GCA_035551575.1 Gemmatimonadaceae bacterium | reverse complement strand
TGTCGACGGTCGAGAGCCACGCCGGGCGGCTCCTCTGCGGAACGTTAGGCGGGAAGCCGGTCGTCGCGATGCAGGGGCGCTTTCACCGCTACGAGGGCTACTCCCTGCAGCAGGTGACCTTCCCGGTGCGGGTGCTGCGCGCGCTCGGCGCGACGACGCTGGTCGTCAGCAACGCGTGCGGCGGGATGCACCCGCTCTGGTCGGCCGGCGACCTGATGCTGATCGCCGACCACATCAACCTGCTCGGCGACAATCCGCTGGTCGGTCCCAACGACGACCGACTCGGGCCGCGCTTCCCCGACATGTCGATGCCCTACGACGCGTCGCTGCGGGCGCTGGCGCGGCAGGTGGCGCTGGAGAAGGGGGTGACGCTGCGCGAGGGGGTGTACGCCGCGGTGGCCGGCCCGAACCTCGAGACGCGCGCCGAGTACCGGATGCTGCGTGCCGGCGGCGCCGACGTCGTCGGGATGTCGACGGTGCCGGAGGTGATCGTCGCGGTCCACGGCGGGATGCGGGTGCTCGGGCTGTCCATCATCACCGACATGTGCCTGCCTGACGCGCTCGAGCCGGCGAGCTTCGAGCGAATAGTCGGCGTCGCCAACGACGCCGAGCCGAGGCTGACGGTGGTGGTGCGCGGCGTGGTGGAGCGGCTATGACGGGAACGCCGACCGGGACGCGCTTCCGTCCCCTCCCCGCCGACCGTCCGGCCGACGACATCGAGCGTGAGCTGCTCGAGACCTGGAACGAGGAGGAGCTGTTCGAGGCGACGCTGAAGGCGAACGAGGATGGTCCGTCGTTCGTGTTCTTCGAGGGGCCGCCGACGGCCAACGGGCTCCCCGGGATCCATCACGTCTTCGCGCGGACGGTGAAGGACCTGTTCTGCCGGCACCGGGCGATGAAGGGGTTCCGCGTCGCCCGGAAGGCGGGGTGGGACACCCACGGGCTGCCGGTCGAGATCGAGGTCGAGAAGGCGTTAGGCATCAGCGGCAAGCAGCAGATCGAGGAGGTCGGCGTCGCCCGCTTCAACGAGCTGTCGCGGGAGAGCGTCTGGCGCTACCGCGGCGACTGGGAGAAGCTGTCGCAGCGGATCGGCTACTGGCTCGACTACGAGCACCCGTACGTCACCTATTCGCACGAGTACGTCGAGAGCGTGTGGTGGGCGCTGGCGACGCTGCACGAGCGCGACCTGCTCTACCGCGGGCATCGCGTCCTCCCGTACTGCCCGCGCTGCGGGACGGCGCTCTCCAGCCACGAGGTCGCGCAGGGGTACAAGGACGTGGACGACCCGAGCCTGTACATCGCGCTCGACATCGTCGACGCCGACGGCCCGGTCGCGACGCGTGCCGACGGGCGGTCGATGCGCCGCGTCCTCGTCTGGACGACGACGCCGTGGACGCTCGTCTCGAACACCGCGCTGGCGGTGAACCCGGAGCTGCGCTACGTCGAGCTCCGGCGGAAGAGCGGCGACCAGCGCACGGTCATCCTCGCGCACTCGCGCATCGAGGCGGTGCTCGGCGAGGACTGGGCAACGCGGTGGGACGAGGTCGGGTCGTTCGACGGGGTGCAGCTCGCCGGGTGGCGCTACGCCCGTCCCCTCGACTGGGTCGCCTGGCCCCCCGAGGGGAAGCACGAGCTGTTCGTCGTCGAGGCGTTCGTCTCGGCGAGCGACGGGACGGGAGTGGTCCACATGTCGCCGGCGTTCGGCGCCGACGACTACGCCGCCGGGCAGCGCAACGGGCTCGCCTTCATCCAGCCGGTGAACCTGCGCGGCGAGTTCCCGGACGGGATGCCGCTCGTCGGCGGGATGGGGATCAAGCAGGCCGACCCGGTCATCGTCGAGGAACTGAAGCGGCGCGACGTGCTCTGGAAGTCGGGGCACGCGGTCCACTCGTATCCGCACTGCTGGCGGTGCGGCACCCCGCTCCTCCAGTATGCGCGCACCTCGTGGTTCGTGCGCACGACGTCGTATCGCGACGCGATGCTCGCCCGCAACGCGCGCGTGGACTGGCATCCGCCGGAGACCGGGACGGGGCGCTTCGGCGAGTGGCTGACCAACAACATCGACTGGACGCTCTCGCGCGACCGCTACTGGGGGACGCCGCTCCCGATCTGGGTGTGCGACGCGGACGCGTCGCACGTCGAGGCGATCGGCAGCTACGAGGCGCTCGCCCAGCGGAGCGGCGACGCGCTGCCCGGCGACTTCGACCCGCACAAGCCGCACATCGACGGCTACGCCTGGCCGTGCGCGACGACGGGGTGCAGCGGGACGATGCGCCGCACGAGCGAGGTGATCGACACCTGGTTCGACTCCGGGTCGATGCCCTTCGCGCAGTGGCACTTCCCGTTCGAGAACCGCGACGAGTTCGAGAGGAACTACCCGGCCGACTTCATCGCCGAGGGCGTGGACCAGACGCGCGGCTGGTTCTACTCGCTGCTGGCGATCGCGACCGGGCTCGGCGACGCGCTGCCCAACAACGGGATCGCGCCCGGGACGCGGATGACGAGCACCACCGCCGCGCCCTATCGCGCGGTGGTCGTCAACGACATGGTGCTCGACGCGAACGGGCTGAAGATGTCGAAGAGCCGCGGCAACATCGTGAAGCCGGGCGAGGTGATCGAGCGCTTCGGGGCCGACGCGGTGCGCCTGTTCCTCGTCGCCTCGAGCCAGATCTGGACCCCGCGGATGTTCGACGAGGGGCAGCTCCGCGCGACCGCGGCGAGCTTCCTCGTCACGCTTCGCAACGTCTACTCGGGAATCTTCGCGCAGTACGCAAACTTCGGGTGGGAGCCATCCGACGCCGACCCGGCGCCGGCCGACCGCCCGGTGATCGACCGCTGGATCCTGTCGCGGCTGGAGACGGTGCAGCGGATGTGCGACGCGCACCTGCTGCGCTTCGAGGCGACCGAGGCGGCGCGGGTGGTGATGGCGTTCGTCGACGAGGACGTGTCGAAGTGGTACGTGCGGCAGTGCCGCGCGCGCTTCTACGAAGTGGACGGGGAGGACAACCGCGCCGCGTTCGCGACGCTGCACACCGTGCTGGTCGGCGCGTGCCGGCTGCTCGCGCCGTTCGCGCCGTTCGTGAGCGACTGGCTGCACCGCGAGCTGACGGGGACGTCGGTGCACCTCGCGCCGTTCGTCGACGCGGAAGGGCCGTCGCTGGCGGCGCCGGGGCTCGAGGACGCGATGGACGCGGTGCGGACGCTGGCGACGCTCGGACGCGCGGCGCGCGAGGACGCGGCGCAGAAGACGGGCAACCCCCTCGTCCGCAAGGTCCGGCAGCCCCTCGCCCGGGTGGTCTGCGTGGTCAAGGCGGGAGAGGTGGAACAGGTTCGCGAGCTCCTGCCTTTACTCGAATCGGAGCTGAACGTGAAGCGCGCCGAGCTGGCGACGTCGGCGGACTCGCTGGTGACGCTCGAGGCGAAGCCGAACTTCCGCACGTTAGGCAAGAAGTTCGGGGGGGCGACGAAGCTGGCGGCGGAGAAGGTGCGGGCGCTCGGTTCGGAGGCGCTGCTCGCCTTCGAGCGCGGAGACCCGCTCGACCTGAACGTGGACGGGCAGGTGCGCTTCCTCGACGCCGACGACCTGACCATCGTCAGGCGCGCGTCGGGGGAGCTCGTGGTGAGCGAGCGCGGCGGCTACTTCGCCGCGATCGATGCCACGATCACCCCCGAGCTGCGGGCCGAGGGGATCGCGCGCGAGACGGTCAGCGCCGTGCAGCGCCTGCGGAAGGAAGCCGGGCTCGCGGTCAGCGACCGGATCCACCTCGTGGTCGACGGCAGCCGCGACGTCGTCGACGCGGTTCGTGCGCATCGCGAGCACGTCGCCGGCGAGACGCTGGCGCGCGAGGTGACGGTGGGAGGAGCGGGGGACGAGGGCAGCAAGTATCCGGCGACGCAGGTGCTCGACCTCGATGGGCTCGAGCTGCGAATCGCCCTAACCAGGGTTTCCTGATATGGCCACGCCAACGGGCGCGAAGACGGGCGGCAAGTCGAAGCCCATGCCGAAGAAGCAGCTCCAGCACTTCGAGAAGCGGCTTCTCGAGGAGCGGAAGCGCGTCCTGAAGGAGCTGGGGCATCACGAAGACATGATGACCCAGACCTCGCAGGACTCGGACGGTGACCTGAGCAGCTACTCGTTCCACATGGCGGACCAGGGCACCGACGCGATGGAGCGCGAGAAGGCGTTCCTCTTCGCCAGCCAGGAGGGGCGGTTCCTCTGGCACATCGACCAGGCGCTCCGCCGGATCTACCAGTCGCCGGAGAGCTACGGCAAGTGCCAGAGCTGCGGCGAGGACATCGACTACGACCGCCTCGACGCGCTTCCGCACGCGCGGCTGTGCTTCGCCTGCAAGCAGCGCGAGGAAGATGGAAAGAAGAGCGCCTGACGCCGACTCCGGCGTCGCGCCGGCCGTGCCGCCCCCGCTGCACCGGGCGGCGCCGCTGCCTAACGGTTTCCTGTTCTGGCCGGTCGCCGTCGTCGTCGTCCTCATCGACGTCGTCACCAAGGCGATCGCGGCGGCGACGCTGATCCCGGCGCTGATCCCCCACCCGGTGATCGGCGACGTCGCCCGGCTGACCCTCGTCTACAACAAGGGGGCGGCGTTCGGGCTGCACGTCGGCGCCTACTCGCGGCCGATCTTCGCCGTGCTGACGGTCGGCGCGCTGGCGATCCTCTGGCGGCTCTACCGGGCGACCGCGCCCGGCGACTGGCGGCGGGTGCTGGCGCTCTCGCTGGTGTCGGCCGGCGCGGTCGGCAACCTGATCGACCGGCTTCGCTCGGCGCGCGGGGTCGTCGACTTCATCGACATCGGCACCGCGACCTGGCGGTGGCCCACCTTCAACGTCGCCGACATCGCGGTGACCACCGGCGCGGTGCTCCTCGCGATCGTGCTCTGGCGCGAGGACCGCGAGGCGGCGCGCGAGG
>DASZNJ010000313.1:0-2025 GCA_035551575.1 Gemmatimonadaceae bacterium | reverse complement strand
TCTCCCGGTAGTCGATCGCCGCCTCGACCGCGATCTCCCTCCCCAGCGCGCCGAGCCCCGTCCCGAGGATGAGCGCCGCCGCCGGCGTGGCCGGGAACCGGGCGCGAACAACGGCCGCCGCGGCCTCGATGGCCTCGACGGTGTGCGCCGCGACGGGCGATGCGTACTGCGTGCCGGGTGCGATGGTCGTCATCAGGTGCGCGCTCGAGCCAGTGCCGTTGCCGGCCGCTACTCCTTCATCAGCGAATCGAGCCACGACGGGGTCGGCGCGGCCACGGTGCGCGACGGGCCCTGCTCCCCGCCGTCCCCATTGGCCGACGCGCGCGGCGTCGCCGTCTCCGACGCCTGGATCTCGGCCAGCTGACGCTCGACGAGGACGCGCAGCTGCGCAAGGTACGAGCGCCGCGCCCGCTCGAGGGCCTGCAGCTCGTCGCGGAGGTCGCGCATCTCGGCCTTCATCGTCTCCTGCAGCCGCTCCGCCTCGGCCCGCGCCTCGCGCAGGATCAGCTGCGCCTCGCGCTCCGCCTGCTCGCGGATCTCGGCCCGCAGCTGCTGCGCCGAGATGAGCGCCTCGTTGAGCGCCTTGTCGCGCTCGCGGAAGGCCCGCAGCTGCTCGTTGAACCCCTTCGACTTCGACTCCAGCTCCTGGTTGATGCGCGTCAGGCGCTCCAGCTCATCGGCCGCCTGGCTGCGGAACTCCTCGACGCGCGCCGGATCGTAGCCGCGCATCGACCGCCCGAACTCGAAGCGGCGGACGTCGAGCGGCGTGAGATGAAAGGTCTCGTCGATCATGTTCCCCTCGCTCCGAACAGGACGGTACCAAGGCGGACGATCGTCGCGCCCTCTTCCACGGCGATCTCGTAGTCCCCCGACATTCCCATCGACAGCTCCCGCGCATCCGCCAGCCCGGCGCGGCGAACCGCTTCCAGCGCGGCCCGCGCGCCACCGAACGTCGCGCGCAGCACCGCTTCCGGCGCCTCGAACGGCGCCATCGTCATCACGCCCTGCACCTGCAACCCTTCGAGCCCCGCGATGTGCCCTGCCGCGGCGTCGAGCTCACCGGGCTCGAACCCGCCCTTCGTCGCCTCTCCCGAGACGTTCACCTGCACCAGTACCGGCACCGGCCGCCCGCGTTCCCTGCCGACGGACGCGACCGCGTCAGCCAGCCTGGTGCTGTCGATCGAGTGCACGAGCGCGAAGCGATCCACCGCCCGCACCTTGTTCCGCTGCAGATGGCCGATGAGGTGCCATCGCAGTCCCGGGCCAGCCTCGTCCATCTTCGGCAGCGCTTCCTGCACCCGATTCTCGCCGACATCGGTGACGCCGAGCGCCTGGACGGCACGCGCCGCGTCCACCCCATGCGTCTTCGTCACCGCGACCAGCATGACCTGCTGCCCATTCCCGCGAGCCGCGGCCGCGGCGATCCTCGCTCGGATCTCGGCGAGACGCTCGGCCAGGTCGGGAAATGGCATAACACGCTAAATTACCGTGCGTTACAGGCTCCGGCAAGTGAATCCCGTGCCGCGGAATCGGGGGCCGCCCGCGCCGCGAGCACGGGACAGCGCAGCGGCTCGAGCATGCCGCGGACGGTGTTGTCGGTGAATCGGCCGGCCGGGTGGTCCTGCAGGAACCGGCCGATCGAATCCGCGAGCCTGAACGAGCACCGCGCCGAAGCGCCGATCCACGCCAGCCCGCACAGCTTCCACTGCCCGCCGACGCGCGCGCGAACCTCGGCGGGGACCGTGACCGCGATCGCGACCGGGCGCGGGAGGAAGTTCTCGGAGCCGGCGCTGCGCCCGGCCGACCGGATCGCGTGCGCGACCATCGTCCCTTCGGGCGCGGGGGGCCCGGGATCGATCGCCCAGCGTCGCCGCAGCTCGTCGCGGTACCATCGGGCGGCGAGCAGCGGACTGGTCACGACCACGACGTCCTGCCGCACTCCGCGTGCACGCTGCGCCTCCCAGAGCGGATAGCTGTCGTTGTCCCCCCAGACGATGAGCACACCGTCAGGCGGCGCGCTCTCGA
>DASZNJ010000312.1:0-7760 GCA_035551575.1 Gemmatimonadaceae bacterium | reverse complement strand
CTATGCGGCGTGGCCGCCACGATGACCAGCCCCACCGCCGCTCCCACCGCTGTGCCGATCAATGCCCCGCGAGCGGCGCCGCGCACCCGCGACCTCGCCACCATCGCCGCTGACGGGTCGACGACCCGTTGCGCCGTCAGTGCCGTCGCCGCGCGATGGAGCCCCGCGGCCGAAACGTACTGCGCACCGGCCGCGCGACCGCAGAGGAGCGTCGCCGCGGCAACCAACTGGGTGACAAGTCGATGCGACACGCGACACGCTCATCCGCAATCGGTAACGGCCCATGCCGGCTGACGTCAATTACATGCGAGAATGACCGCGTTCGCCCCGCGTCGGCGCAACCTGACGCTCGAAGAACGTTACCTCGAGCCGGCGCGCTATCGCAAGCTGCGGTGGGACCCTCCAGCCGAGACGTCGCTCGACCCCGCACCGCCAACCCTGCGAGCGAAACGTACGCTCACGACCCGCCACCAGTGAGTGCCATCGGCTCGCCAACCCTCCCTGCTCAGGCCGTGGTCCGGCCCCGCCGTCGGTCTGTCCTCGCGCGCGTGGTCCGGGCCGCTGAAGCATGCGGCGATACGGGATCCGCCAACTTCAACGCCGCAGCGTCCCAAGACGATCGGTCAGGCGGGCGCTCCGCTTTGCGCGGCGGTTGCGCCTCCCGGGTCCCCGCCTCACCTTCGACTCCCGCGCGCGCAACGCGCGCGCACGCATCCCTTCGCGCACACCGCCATGCACGACGACTCCACCGACGGCCGCACGCCGCTCTCCCGCCGCGCCTTCGTCGGCGCCGCGCTCGCCACCGGCGCCCTCGCCGCGACCACCCTGGCCGTGCCGGCGATTGCCGAGCCCGCGCCTGACAATGCGCGCGACGCCACCGGCGATGCGCCCACTGCACCATTTTCCGCCTTCGCCCTCGAAGAAGCGACCATCGCCGACCTCCAGCGCCTCCTCACCTCCGGCCAGTACACCTCGCGCACGCTCTGCCAGGCGTACACCGCGCGCATCGCCGAGATCGACCGAAACGGACCTGCGCTCCGCTCGGTGATCGAGCTCAACCCCGACGCCCTCACCATCGCCGACGCCATGGACGCCGAGCGCAGGGCGGGGAGGCCGCGCGGCCCGCTGCACGGGATCCCGGTGCTGATCAAGGACAACATCGCCACCGCCGATGCGATGCAGACCACCGCTGGCTCGCTCGCCCTCGTCGGCGTCAAGCCCCCGCGCGACTCCGCCGTCGCCGCGAAGCTGCGCGCGGCCGGCGCCGTCATACTCGGGAAGACGAACCTGAGCGAGTGGGCGAACTTCCGCTCGACACACTCGTCGTCAGGATGGTCGGGACGCGGCGGGCAGACGCGCAATCCGTACGCGCTCGATCGCACTCCCTCGGGATCGAGCTCGGGATCGGGGAGCGCCGTCGCGGCCAGCCTCTGCGCGGTGGCGATCGGGACGGAGACGGATGGCTCGGTCACCTCGCCCGCGGCAGCGGCATCGCTGGTCGGGATCAAGCCGACGGTCGGTCTCGTCAGCCGCTCGGGGATCGTCCCGATCTCGCATACCCAGGACACCGCCGGGCCGATGACGCGCACCGTCACCGACGCCGCGATCCTTCTCGGCGCGATCGCCGGCGTGGACGCGACCGACCGTGCGACCGCGGCCGCGGAGAAGCACGCCGTCTCCGATTACACGCAGTTCCTCGATGCCGGCGGGCTGAAAGGGGCGCGCATCGGCGTCGCGCGCAAGCGTTATGCGGGCTACCATGACGCGACCGACGAGATCCTGAAGCGCTCGCTCGACGTCATGCGCGCGCACGGGGCGACGATCGTCGATCCCGCCGACATCCCGACCGCCGGGAAGTTCGGCGACATGGAGTTCGAGGTGCTCCTCTACGAGTTCAAGGCCGACCTCAACGCTTACCTCGCCGAGTGGGCGCCCGGGGCCCCGGCGCGCACGTTAGGCGCGCTGATCGAGTGGAACAAGGCCCACGCCGCCGACGAGATGCCGTACTTCAAGCAGGAGATCATGGAAATGGCCGAGAAGAAGGGATCGCTCTCGTCGGCTGCGTACAGGAAAGCGATGCGGGCGAAGCTCCTCGCCGGTCCGCAGGGAATCGACGCGGTGATGAAGGCTCACAGGCTCGACGCCCTCGTCGCGCCGACGCAGGGGCCCGCCGCGCTGACGGACCTCGTCTACGGCGACCCGAACCAGGGCGGCAGCTTCACCTCCCCGGCCGCGGTGGCGGGTTATCCCCACATCACGGTGCCGGCGGGCTTCGTCTTCGGCCTCCCGGTCGGCATCTCCTTCGTCGGCGGCGCGTGGAGCGAACCGACGCTCCTCAAGCTCGCCTATTCCTTCGAACAGGCGACGAAAGCGCGCCGCCCGCCGACGTTCGAGCCCTCGGCGACGACTGGGGAAACTCGGCGTTAGGCGATGACGGCTGCAACAAATCGGTGATACCCCCCTTGAGGGGTCGGAGTCGATGCAGGTTTGTGAGCTCAAAACCGGCGCGCGCACCAACGACTCCGACCCCTGACGGGGGGGGAGATCGTTTTGCAACGCGCGTGGCGTTTTGAACGCTCACGGGCGGGTCACGTCGTGCACGGCGCCGCCGGCGATCACGAACACCTGGTCGCCGGGACCTGGCTCGACGCTGGCGAGGCCGGTGAACTCGCCGAACGCGGGAAGCACCGCCCACTGGCCGCTGAACCAGAAGCAGGGGAAGCGCGCCCGCTGCCGGCCGCGGCCGATCATCACCGCCGCGGGATGGAGGTGCCCGGCCAGCGCGTACACGCCAGGCACCTCGACCGGATGGTGGACCAGGCCTAACGGCGCCTCGATCAGCGGTGCGTCCACGCAGCAGACGCGAAGCTCGGCCGGCGGGTCGCCGGCGCGGTGATCGTGGTTCCCGCGCACGAGGACGACGTCGAGCTCCGCGTGCCGCGCGCGCCACGCGCCCAACGCGCTGAGCGTCGCGACGCTCCGCCCCTGGCGGGCGTGGAGGAAGTCGCCGAGGAAGACGAGGCGCGTCGCGCCGGTGCGGGCGAGCGTCGCGTCAATGCGGGCCAGCGTCCCCTCCGTCGTCCCCGCCGGCACGGGGACCCCGGCGCTGCGGAAGCTCGCCGCCTTCCCGAAGTGCGGGTCGGCGACCAGCAGCGTCCGCCGGCGCCGCCAGTAGATCGCACGTTCGGGGAGGAGCAGCAGCTCTTCCCCTCGCACCGTGCACACCGCGTCCTGCGCCTCGACCACCGCTTCGAGCCCGCTCATCCGGCCGCCCGCTCCAGCGCGAGCTGCATCTTGCGGATCCGGTCGCCTGACGATTCGGAAGAGACGCGGTCGCGCGTCCGGTCGACGAGCAACGGGAAGGCGAGGGGAGGGGTCCGCTTCGGCGTAGTGATCACCACCCGCGAATGCGCCAGTCGCTCGAGCGTCCGCCCGAGCCGGCTGCTCTCCAGCTGGCGCTCGAGCACCTCGCGATGCGCCTGCGACAGGAGCATGTTCGACGGGTCGTAGCGCTGCAGCACGTCGAAGAACAATCCGCTTGACGCCTGCAGCTGGCGCGCGGTCTTCCCGGAGTGGGGCAGCCCGGGGAACACCAGTCCCGACACCCGCGCGATCTCGCGGAACTGCCGCCGAGCCATCTCCGTCGCATTCAGCGACGCGGGGATGTCGTCGATGAGGTTCCGCGGCGCGAGGAGCCCCGCCGCCAGCGCCTCGTCGAGAGGAGCCTCGTCCGGCGCGAGGAGCTCGAACCCCCAGTCGTTGGCGGCGAGGGAAAAGGTGATCGGCGCCGTCCGCGATATCCGGTACGCGAAGAGCGCCGCGAGGCCCTCGTGAACGAGCCGTCCCTCGAATGGAAAGAAGTACAGGTGATACCCTTCGCGCGTCTTCACCCGCTCGACCAGCAGCTCGTCGGCGCGAGGGATGCGCGACCAGTGCGCCTGCACTTCCATGATCGGACGCACCGCCTCCATCTCGGCGTCGTACCATTTCCCGCGCGACGCCTCGTCCAGCTTCCGCCGCAGCGATTCGGCCAGCGCATGCGAGAGCGGAAGCCGGCTCCCCATCCACCGCGGGATGGCGCCGCTCACCGACGGCGCCCGGCGCACCCACGCCTTCATGTCGCGCACGCGCACGAACTCGAGCGGCTTCCCGGCGAAGGTGAACCGGTCGCCCGGCTTGAGGCGCGCGATGAACGACTCCTCGACGCTGCCTAACGCGCCGCCGCCACCGCGCAGGTACTGGACGACGATCGACCCGTCGCTGACGATCGTCCCGATCGCCTGGCGGTGCCGCCGGGCGACGCCGGCGTCGCGGACGACGAAGCGCCCGTCCGGCTCGACCGTCACCCTCGTGTATTCGGGATAGCCGCGCAGCGCCTCGCCTCCGCTCGTCACGAAGGCGAGCACCCACTCCCACTCGTCGTCGCGGAGCTCGGCGTAGGCCCGCGTCCCGCGGACCTCGGCGAGCAGCTCGTCGGGGACGAACCCGCCGCCCAACGCGATGGTGACCACGTGCTGGACGAGGACGTCGAGCGGACGCTCGGCGAGCGGGCGCGCCTCGATCGCGCCGCGCTCGATCCCGTCGCGCGCGGCGGCGACTTCGACCAGCTCGAGGACGTTGGTCGGAACGCAGGTGACACGGCTCCGTGCGCCGGGCTGGTGCCCGCTCCGTCCAGCGCGCTGGAGGAGCCGGGCCACCCCCTTCGGGCTGCCGACCTGCAGCACGCGATCGACGGGCGAGAAGTCGACGCCCAGGTCGAGGCTCGACGTCGCGACGACGCAGCGCAGCTCGCCGGTCCGCAGCCCGTCCTCGACGAAGTCGCGCTGCGTCCGGTCGAGCGAGCCGTGGTGCAGCGCGATCTGCCCCGCCCAGTCGGGGCGCGCGGCAAGGATCGCCTGGTACCAGATCTCGGTCTGCGATCGCGTGTTGGTGAAGACGATCGCGCTGTTGCCCTCGTCGATCGCGGCGACCACCTGCGGCACCATCTGCGTGCCGAGGTGTCCGGCCCAGGGGAAGCGCTCGACCGTCGGCGGGATCAGCGAGTCGACGATCACCGCCTTGCGCTCGACGCCGCGCACGATACGCGGTGTCGGCGCGTCGTGGCCGACGCCGAGCAGCGCTTCAGCTGCCTCGTCGAGATTGCCGATCGTCGCCGAGAGCCCCCAGATGCGGAGCCCCGGGCGCAGCGCGCGGAGCCGCGCGAGGGCGAGCTCGGTCTGCACCCCGCGCTTGGTGCCGAGCAGCTCGTGCCATTCGTCGACGACGACGAGGCGCAGCTCGCCGAACAGCTCAGGCGCGTCGTCGCGGGAGAGGAGGAGCGAGACACTCTCCGGCGTCGTGATCAGCGCGGTCGGCAGCTTGCGGCGCTGCCGCGCGCGGAGTGCGGCGGAGGTGTCGCCGGTGCGCGTTTCGATCGTCCACGGCAACCCGAGGCTGCGGACCGGCGCGCCTAACGCTTCGGCGGTGTCGGCGGCGAGGGCGCGGAGCGGGGTGATCCAGAGGACGCGCAGTGCCGGCGCGCTGTCGCGCCGTGGGCGCTTGCGCGGCGCGGCCGTCGCCGGGTCGCGGTCATCCTCGTCGAGCGCGGCCTCCCCGGCGCGCCGCAGCGGCTGCTCGGCGAGCCATTCGATGAGTGGACCCATCCACGCCGCGAGCGTCTTGCCCGTGCCGGTGGCGGCGTGAACGAGCCCGCTCCCCCCGCGCAGGTACGCATCCCACACCTCGCGCTGGAAGTCGAAGACGCGCCAGCCGCGCGCGGTGAACCACGTCTCGATGCGTCTCGCTGTCATGCTCCGCGCCGCTACGACGGCTGCTCCATGAGGGCGCGCAACGTCGAGATCGTATCGGCCTCTTCCGGCTTCTTGTCGGTGCGCCAGCGGAGGATCCGCGGGAATCGGACCGCGACGCCCGACCTGTGCCGCGGCGAGGATTGAATGCCTTCGAAGGCGAGCTCGAACACCTGTTCGGGCTTCACCGAGCGGACGGGGCCGAACTTCTCGACGGTGTTGCGGCGGATCCAGGCGTCGAGCTTCCGAATCTCCTCGTCGGTCAGCCCCGAGTACGCCTTGGCGAACGGGACGAGCCGGCCTTCGTCCCAGACCGCGAAGGTGTAGTCGGTGTGCAGCGATGCGCGCCGCCCGTGCCCTGCCTGCGCGTAGACCATCACCGCGTCGGCGGTGTACGGCTGCACCTTCCACTTCCACCACGGGCCGCGCCGGCGTCCGACGCCGTACGCCGCGTCGCGGCGCTTCAACATCAGCCCCTCGGCGGCGAGATCGCGGGCCTCGGCGTGCGCCCGCCTGACGGCGTGCCATCCCTCGCCGCGCACGATGGGCGAGAGAGTGAAGCGGTGCTTCAGCACCGGCGCCGCCAGCAGCTCCTCGAGCCGCGCTCGCCGCTCGGACATCGGCTCGGCGCGGAGGTCGGCGCCGTGCAGCTCGAGGAGGTCGTAGGCCATCAGCACGACCGGGACGTCGGCGAGCATCTTCGCGCCTAACGTCTTCCGGCCGATCCGCCGCTGGAGCTGGGCGAAGGGAAGGGGACGGTCGTCGCGCCAGGGGAGCAGCTCGCCGTCGAGCACCGTGCCGTCGGGGAGGAGGCGCGCCGCTTCGACGATCTCCGGGTAGCGGTCGGTGACCAGCTCTTCCCCGCGCGTCCAGAGGAACGTCTGCCCGTGCCGGCGCACGAGTTGGGCGCGGATCCCGTCCCACTTCCACTCGACCTGCCAGTCGGTGGCGTCGCCTAACGTTTCAACCGGGTCCTCGAGCGCGTAGGCGAGGAAGAACGGATAGGGGCGCGAGATGTCGGCGTCCGCCACGTCGGTCGCCGAGAGGGCGAGAAACGACTCCGGGCGCGGCTCCCAGGCGCCAGTGAGGCGGTGAGCGATCACTCCCTCGTCGATCCCCGTCGTCTTCGCCAGCGCCCGAGTCACGAGCTGCGCCGAGACGCCGACGCGGAAGCCGCCGGTGATCAACTTGTTCCAGACGAAGCGCTCGGTGCCGGCGAGCTCGCGCCATGCCGCGACCACGCCGGCGCGCTGCGCATCTTCTCCCGCACCGGCGAGGGAGAGGAGCCGGTCCTCGATCCACTCGCGCAGTGGACGATCGGAGCCCGAGGGCGTGTCCGGCAGCAGCAGCGAGATCGTTTCGGCGAGATCACCGACCGCGTGGTACGACTCCTCGAAGAGCCAGTCGGGGACTCCGGACTCGGCCATCGCCCACCCGGCGAGCTTGCGTGCCGGGATCAGGCGCTTCGGGCGTCCGCCGGCGAGGAAGTGCACCGCCCACGCGGCGTCGGCGGGATCGGCGGCGGAGAAGTAGCGCGCCATCGCGTCGACCTTCTCGTTGGTGCGCGTCGTCTCGTCGAGGGCGGCGAAGAGGGCGGCGAAGCGCTTCATGCCAGGGGCTTCCCGGCATCGCCGGGGGCGTCGGCCGAAGCGTTAGGCGGCGAGCCGGTCTTGAGGCCGCCGCGCCCGCCGGGATCGTCGCCGAGGTCGAGGGTGCCGCCGGCACTTGCCGACTCGTGTGCCTCGCCCTCGCCCTCCGGCTCACCCTCGGGCTCTCCCTCCCACCGGCTGGCGACGGCGTGCGCCTCGACACCGCGCTCGAGGAGCCAGCGCACCACCGGCTCGCGGTAGCCGTGCGTCACGAGCACGCGCTCGGCGCCGGTCGCGTCGATGGTGGAGAGAAGCGCCGGCCAGTCGACGTGATCGGAGAGGGGAAAGCCGCGATCGAGCGAGCGGCGGCGCCGCGCGCCGCGGA
>DASZNJ010000311.1:0-2850 GCA_035551575.1 Gemmatimonadaceae bacterium | reverse complement strand
GAGCCGCCGGCAGCGGCCGCCGTCGCCGCGGCGCGGCCGGCGCGCGACACCATCGTCCGCCGCGGCTACACCGCCGCCGACGTTCGCTTCATGCAGCAGATGATCCACCACCATGCGCAGGCGGTGCGCATGGCCGCGCTCGTCCCCGCACGCAGCAGCAGCGAGGCGGTGCGCACCCTCGCCGAACGCATCGACGCGTCGCAGCAGACGGAGATCGAGGCGATGCGCCACTGGCTCGAGGAGCGAGGCGAGCTCGCACCCGGTCCGGCGATGCCGCGCGCCGTGCACGACTCGATCATGGGCGCGATGCGTGACACCTCGATGCATGACATGTCGTCGATGCACCACATGCCCGCCGACAGCGGGATGGATGCGATGCTCATGCCGGGGATGCTGACCCCCGCCCAGATGCGGGCGCTCGCCGCGGCGAGCGGCACCGCCTTCGACCGCCTCTTCCTCGAGGGCATGATCCGCCATCACGAGGGCGCGCTGGCGATGGTCGCCGAGCTGCTCGCCACCCCCGGCGCCGGGGAGGAGCCGCAGCTCTTCGGCTTCGCCTCGGACGTCGACTCCGGCCAGCGCGCCGAGATCCGGCGGATGCGGGCGCTCCTCGCCACCCTGCCCCAACCCGACAGCGTTCCGTCCCCGTAGCACGTATGCTCACGCACGCGCATCACCGCAGTCCCCACCGTTCAGCGAGATCCGACATGCGATTCGACGTGACCACCCGGCGCCATGCCCTGGCGCTGCTCCTCCCCGCCGCCGTCGCCTCCTTCGCGTTAGGCAGCCGGCCCCTCGCCGCCCAGGCCAGCGCGCCGGCGAAGCCCGCCGACCCGCGCGTCGGGCTCGGCGCGGGCTGGTACGACGCGAAGTCGGCGATCAGCAACCTCCGCCTCGTCTCGCACACCGACAAGCCGGCCGGCTTCGTCAACCCGGCCAGGATGGGTGACTTCGGCTTCGCGAACTCGGATCTCGCGTTCAGCGGCAACTACGTCTTCCAGGGGAGCTTCAACGGGATCCAGGTCTGGGACATCGCCAACCCCGCCGCGCCGAAGCTCCGCGCGACCATCGTCTGCCCCGGCGGCCAGGGCGATCCGTCGGTGCTCGGAAACCTCCTCTTCATGTCGGTCGAGGAGAAGCGCGGCCGCGTCGATTGCGGCTCCGCCGGGATCGCCGACAGCGTGAGCGCCGAGCGCTTCCGCGGCGTCCGCATCTTCGACATCAGCGACATCGACCATCCGAAGCAGGTCGCCGCGGTGCAGACCTGCCGCGGCTCGCACACCCACACCCTGGTCAGCGATCCGGCGGACAAGGCGAACGTGTACGTCTACGTGTCCGGGACGAGCTTCGTCCGTCCCGGCGCCGAGCTCGCCGGCTGCTCCGGTGCCGCGCCCGACGTCGACCCGAACACCTCGCTCTTCCGCATCGACATCATCAAGGTGCCGCTCGCGCATCCGCAGGACGCGAAGATCGTCGCCGAACCGCGCATCTTCGCCGACACGAGCGGGAGGATCGCCGGCCTCTGGAAAGGTGGAACTCACGGCGAGGGGACGCAGGACACCCGCCTCACCAACCAGTGCCACGACATCACCGTCTACGAGGCGATCGGCCTCGCTGCCGGCGCCTGCGCCGGCAACGGCATCCTCCTCGACATCAGCAGCCCGGCAGCGCCGAAGCGCATCGACGAGGTCGTCGATCCGAACTTCGCCTACTGGCACTCGGCGACCTTCAACAACGCCGGCGACAAGGTCGTCTACACCGACGAGTGGGGGGGCGGCACGCAGCCGCGCTGCCAGGCGACCGACAAGCCGGAGTGGGGCGCCGACGCGATCTTCACCCTCACGAACCGCAAGCTGCACCCGGCCGGGTACTTCAAGATTCCCGCGGCGCAGACCGCGACCGAGAACTGCGTCGCGCACAACGGCTCGCTGATCCCCGTCCCCGGCCGCGACATCATGGTCCAGGCCTGGTACCAGGGCGGCGTCTCGGTGTTCGACTTCACCGACCCGTCGCACCCGAAGGAGATCGCCTTCTTCGACCGCGGACCGATGAGCGACAGCGTCCTCACGTTAGGCGGCTTCTGGTCGGCGTACTGGTACAACGGGCGCATCATCGGCTCGGAGATCGGCCGCGGGCTCGACATCTTCGAGCTGGTGCCGAGCGCGTACCTCTCGAAGGACGAGATCGACGCGGCGAAGCTGGTCCACGTCGACCGGCTCAACGTCCAGCAGCAGGAGAAGGTCACCTGGCCGCCGAGCTTCGTCGTCGCGCGCGCCTACCTCGACCAGCTCACGCGCAACGAGGGGCTGCTCCGCGGGTGGGCAACGCCGATCCGCAACGAGCTCGCCCGCGCCGGGAAGCTCTCCGGCAGGGCGCGCCGCACCGCGCTGGCGCGGCTTGCCGCGCGGCTCGATGCCGACGCGAAGATCGCCGGCGACTCGGCGCGCGTGACGGCACTCGCGCAGGTGGTGCACGACCTCGCCAGGCAGTGAGCACGATAGTGAGCACGATAGGGGGCACGATGACGAACGGGCGCGCCGGATCGTCCTGATGTGGGTGCACGCGCCGCCAGCCGGCGGCGCGTGCAGGCCGGTCTTTTCCTCCTACCGCGGTGGTATCGGCATGACTGCCTGGAAAGCTGGCCGGCGTTCGGCGGCCGCGCTGCTCATCATCGGGGCTGCATCGTCGTGCCGGGTCAGCGACGCGAGCGCACCGCAGGTCGCCTGCGACGGCCCGCTGGCCGGGATGACGATCCAGCTCAGCGACAACCAGCCGACGACCTTCTCCTGGGCGCCGCGCTGCACGATCGGCGGGATGATCGTCGAGACGAACGACGCCACCGCCCCCGGT
>DASZNJ010000310.1:0-4328 GCA_035551575.1 Gemmatimonadaceae bacterium | reverse complement strand
CGCGGATTACGCGGATTACGCGGATACTGCAAAAGCCTTCACGGCAGAAGCCTTTGTTGAACTGTCAAGTCGTGAAAGCATCTGCTGAAGCGAAGACGAGTCGCGGGGAGTGGCAAGAAGGTCAGCAGGTGGGCAGTGAAGGAGAAGTCATGGCGCGTAGTAGCGACTTGTCACCAGATGGGCATCAACAGGTTGAACTGCGATTTCGCGGATTACGCGGATACTGCAAAAGCCTTCACGGCAGAAGCCTTTGTTGAACTGTCAAGTCGTGAAAGCATCTGCTAAGAGTTTTGTTGGGTGCGAGGAACTCCTGATGCCATCGGAGCCATCCGCGAAATCCGCGAAATCCGCGTAATCGCCGTTCCCCCTGTTGATGCTCATGAGCTGCGCCGCTCCAGCGGCGCGAGGGGCTCGCTGTGGTTCTCGACTTCACTGCGTGGCCAGCCATCCACCCGTGAACCCCGCCCGCTCGAGTCCGCGGCGAATGTATGGGCTCTTGCGCATGTACTTCCAGATCAGCCCACTGCGGTAGTTCTCGAGCATCCCGAGTATGGGGCCCTGGTCGATGCCGAGATAGTCGTTGTCGATCCAGCCGATCCCCGGCACCACTCGGCCCATGCGCGCGGCGCCGGCGTCGGTGAAGGTCGGGTTGAAGGAATCGAGGAAGCCGTACTGCTGGAACAGCTCGTTGCCGTACTTCACGCGCATCGCCTTGAGTGCGGCGATCGAGAGGTCGGGGGTGAAGGCGATCGACCCGCCGGCCGCGGTCGGGGCGATGGTGCCGTCGTCGGCGACCTCGCTGGCGGCGGCGCCGCGCGCGCGGTAGGTGAAGAACTGCCGGGTGCGTCCACCGATGGTGAGCGTCGTGTCGGAGGGGCCATCGCTTGCGGTGAGCCCCCAGATGTCGGCCGAGTAGTCGCGGTAGCCGTTGGGGTTGGCGATCGCGTAGTTGCGCTGCGAGATCGTCGCCCGGCGCGAGTTCTCGAAGTAGTCGATGCCGTGCGACTTCATGAACGGGTCCTGGATCCCGCGGAAGTCGATGAACATCTGCGAGTACTGGTGCCCGAAGAGCGGCGCGAAGTTGACGTGGGTCTGCCCCTGGAAGGTGGCCCAGGTGTAGGTGCTGGTGTAGGCGCTCCAGGCGCTGGCGTCGATCGGGTGGGTCGGCGAGCCTAACGCGAGGACGTAGAGGAGCATCGCCTCGTTGTAGCCGTCGTAGCTGTAGGGGAGCCAGCCGTGCTCCGGGCTCTGCCCCATCGAAATGCGCGGCGCGGTCTGCGCGGTCGTCGCCTGCGGCCAATCCACCCGGAGGTAGAGCGAGTCGGCGTAGGCGCGGATCGACGCCTCGGTGTCGTTGGCCTGGTCGAAGTACTCGCGGCAGAAGAGGACGCCGCCGAGGAGGAGCGAGGTGTCGATCGTCGAGAGCTCGACCGTCTGGAATCGCGCGCCGGTGTCCATGTCGAGGAAGTGGTAGAAGAACCCCATGTTGCCGGTCATCCCGACCGCGTCGGGTCCCTGCGGCGCGCGATAGAACCAGCGCAGGGTGGCGAGGGTGCGCTCGGCGGCCTGGGTGCGCGTGACGTAGCCGCGCTCGACGCCGATCGGATAGGCGGAGAGGGCGAAGCCGACCGCGGCGATGCTCGAGAAGCTCTTCGTCGGCCAGCGATCGGGGGTGAGCCCGGTGGTCGGCCGCGTCTGCTGCCAGAAGAAGTCGAAGGTCCGCGACTGGAGCGTGTCGAGGAAGGGCTCGTTGGTGACGCGAGGCCCGGTGATGGTGGTGTGGGCGCAGGCACTCGCGAGCGTCGTGACGGCGAGTGCCGTGACGAGGGAGTGCAGACGGAGCGAGAGTCGGCGCATGGTGCGAGGGGGAGAAGGTGCGACGGGGAGCCAGCGCAGAATGCGCGCCGGCTCCCCGTCGGGTCAAATCAGCGGGCGGTTGGCTCCCGGATCACTCCCGGATCGCGCTGTTCGCGGGACGGAACCCGTAGCGAATGCCGACCTGCAGGCGGCGACCGAGTGCCGAGCAGCCGGGCTTCCCGTAATTGACGTTATTCGGCCGGATCGTTGTTTCGTAGCACCCGAAGTTCGCGCTGTTGAACGCGTTGAACAGGTCGATCAGGAGCGCGGCCTGCTGTCCCGGGAAGACGTTGAGGTCCTTCTGCAGTCGCAGGTCGAGGTTCTGGAAGGCGAACACATTGCCGACCCCCAAGAACGCGCGCGACGGCGGAGTAAACGTGTAGGTCCGGCGCTGGCCTGTCCCGGAACCGAGCGTTTCGTCGCTTGCATTGACCGTGATTCCCGACCCTAACGTCGTGATCGCGCTGGCGAGGAAGCCTAACGGCAGGCGCGAAATGCCGTTGATCACGAGCAGGTGGCGTTGGTCGCCCGGAGCGCGCAGCCATGGCCGGTCGGCAACTGTCGGATAGCGGTCGTCGAAGCCCCAAAAAAGGTCGGTACTCTGTCCCTGCTCTTCGGACTTGGCGAGCGTGTAGGCGAGCTGTCCGCCCCACCGCGAGGTCGCGAGCAGCGGACGCTCGATCTGCAGCTGGATCGAGTTGTAGCGCGTCTTCACGCGGTCGTCAGCGACGAACACGGTCGAGTATGGAGTGCCGCCACCTCCCCACGGACCGCCGCGGATGAAGTTCATGTAGTTGCGGCCAGCGAGCCCGTTGTACGACAGCGTCACGAGGTTGCGCGTGAACTGGTGCCGCACTCCGAACGACGCCTGGAGCGTATGTGGTGGAACCATGTCGTTCTTGACGAGGAACACCTCCGGCTTGCCCGCGCTCACCGCGAGCTGATGAAGCTGCGCCGGATCGTAATACTTCGGGTCCCACGCCGCGCAATTCGGGCGTCCCGCGCAGTTGTTGCTGAAATCCACGTTGATCACGCTGAACTGACGGCGGAATTGCTCGTCGAACAGCGTGTTCCAGTAATTCCGATCGAAGTAGAGTCCTGCACCACCAAAGATCACGGTATGGCCATCGCCATTCAGGTCGTACGAGGCCCCGAGTCGCGGCTGGAATTCCTTCCAGTAGATCGGCCGGGTGCTCCGTCCAGTCGTGATGTAGTTCTCGATGCCGCCGAGCTTGGAGATGACATTCACCGGCACACAGCAGTTGCCCGGCGTGTTCTGCGTCGCGACGAGCCGACCAGCCGAGTATTCGGCCCGCAACGTGTCTGCGAGCGAACTTGGTGTCGTGTAGGTGTTGTTGATCCCATTCGTCTCGGCGTCCCAGCGAATGCCGAGGTTCAGCACGAGGTGCCGGCCAACCGACCAGTCATCCTGCGCGTAAAGGCCGAACTGCTGGTTGTTGGTCTTGATCGTCGGATCGCCGAAGCCTGACAGGACGCGAAGCGGCGTCTGCCACCGATTGACTTGGTTCGAGGGGACGCCAGCAGCCGAGTCGTAGCCAAAGGTGAACACCGGATTGCCGACGAAGTACTTCGTCCCGGTGTACGACAGGAAGTCGACGGAAGCGCCCATTTTGAAAACGTGGTCGCCCGCGAGCTGCACACCGCCGCGGGTCACGTCGTTGCGGATCGTGAACCGGTTCTGCTGGAAGTTCTGGTCGGTGTCCTTCCCGCCGATCCGAAGCAGTCCCTGATAGTCCCTGCCGATCACGCCGAAATTCTTGGCGGTCGGGTTCCACTGGAAGAACTGCGCGCCCAGCTGGGTCTCGTTCAGCCAGCGATCGCCCGCGTGCTTGATGTTGACGACGCCGGTGGTCGTCGCGATGTGCAGGTTCTCCGCCGACTCGAATGACGTCTGGCCGCCGAATCCCCGGAAGTCGTTGTCGTTGCGGAGCGTGAGGCTTCCGTCGATGGTGTTCCGCTCCGACTGCTGCCAGGTCAGCTTTGCCAAGCCAAGGTGCTCTCGGAACTGCTGTTGCTGCTGGCCGGTGTAGCCGAGGAGCTGCTGCTTGAGGGCGGCTGGGGCGCGAGCACTGTCACCGCCGAGGAGGATGTAGGCCGGCTCGTCGCGGAAATTCAACTCGTACGTGCCGAAGTAGAACAGCTTGTCCTTCACGATCGGGCCGCCGATGTTGCCGCCCGCCTGCAGTCGGTCGTAGTTCGGGCGTGCGCCGCCGCGCTTGTTCGTGAAGTAGTCACGGGCGACGTACGACTTGCCGACGCCGTAGGCGAAGAGGTCGGCCTCGGTGTTGTTCGTCCCCGTCTTGGTCGTCGCGACGATGACCAGGCTCGACGCCCGCTGATACTCCGCCTTGTAGTTCTGGGTCAGGACCCGGAACTCCTGGATTGCGCCCTGCGGAAGCGGATTGCCCTTGCTCGCGTCCTGCCCGACCACGCCACCGCGCAAGACGTCG
>DASZNJ010000309.1:0-4169 GCA_035551575.1 Gemmatimonadaceae bacterium | reverse complement strand
CGCGGCAAGCGTTGGAATTCGCGATCCATATGCAATCGATGCCAAAAGCAAAGAGAAAGAAGAACGACGCTACCATTCTCGGATTCGAGGCGCGCCTCTGGGCGGCGGCCGACGCTCTCCGCAACAACATGGACGCGGCCGAGTACAAGCACGTTGTCCTGGGGCTGATCTTCCTCAAGTACATCTCCGACGCGTTCGAGGCGAAGCACGCCGAACTCGAAGCGCAGAAGGCGCAGGGTGCAGATCCCGAAGATCCGGACGAGTACCGCGCGGACAACATCTTCTGGGTGCCGAAGGAAGCGCGCTGGGAGCAGCTGAAGGCCAGGGCGCCGCAGCCGGCGATCGGTACGCTGGTCGACGATGCGATGGCGGCGATCGAGCGCGACAATCCTTCGCTCAAGGGCGTCCTGCCGAAGGACTTCGGGCGTCCGGGACTCGACAAGCAGCGACTCGGCCAGATCATCAATCTGGTGAGCGACATCGCGTTAGGCAGCGCCGCCGAGCGCGCTCGCGATACCCTTGGGCGCGTCTACGAGTACTTCCTCGCCCGCTTCGCCAGCGCGGAGGGAAAGAGCGGGGGGCAGTTCTACACACCCTCGCACGTCGTGCGAGTGCTGGTCGAGATGCTGGCGCCGTACAAGGGGCGTGTCTACGACCCGTGCTGCGGGTCAGGCGGGATGTTCGTCAGCAGCGAGAAGTTCATCGAGGCGCACAGCGGCAAGGTCGGGGACATCTCGATCTACGGGCAGGAGTCGAACTACACGACCTGGCGGCTGGCGAAGATGAACCTCGCGATCCGCGGCATCGATGCGCAGATCGGGCATGGCGACACCTTTCACGTCGACCGATTCCCCGATCTCAAGGCCGAGTACGTGCTGGCTAATCCACCGTTCAACGACAGCGACTGGCGCGGTGAGCTGCTGAAGGACGATCCGCGCTGGGTGTACGGCGTTCCGCCGGCGAGCAACGCGAACTTTGCGTGGGTGCAGCACTTCATCCACCATCTCGCGCCTAACGGTGTCGCGGGATTCGTGCTGGCGAACGGGTCGATGTCGTCCAATCAGTCGGGGGAGGGGGAGATCCGGAAGGCGATCATCGAGGCCGATCTGGTGGATTGCATGGTGGCATTGCCGGGGCAGCTGTTTTACTCGACGCAGATTCCGGTGTGTCTGTGGTTTCTGGCGAGGAACAAGAAGGACGGGCGGTTTCGGGACCGGCGTGGGGAGACGCTGTTCATCGATGCGCGGAAGGTCGGCGCCATGGCAGATCGCGTCCACCGTGAACTGTCGGACGCTGACATCGCGAGGATTGCCGGGGCGTATCACGCTTGGCGCGGCGACAAGCATGCGGGTGAGTATGCTGACGTTCCAGGCTTCTGCATGGCTGCGAGGCTCGACGATATCGGTACGCATAACTACGTGCTCACGCCAGGCCGCTACGTCGGCTTCGGGGCTGTGCAGGATGATGGAGAGCCATTCGAGGAGAGGATGAGGCAGCTCACCGCGCAGTGGCGCGAGCAGCAGAGAGAAGCGGCGAAGCTGAATGCCGCCATCTCCGCGAACATGGAGTCGCTGGGCTATGCTGGCTAACGCGAGGCTCGCTGACCTCTGCGATTCCATCGTTGACTGCCCACACTCAACTCCCGTGTGGACGAGCAGCGGAGTCATCGTCCTTCGGAATCAGAACATTCGAAATGGCCGTCTCGACCTCTCCGAGCGGAGTTACACGGACGAAGCGCACTTCCTCGAGCGCACTCGGCGCGCATTGCCGGCCGAGGGCGATCTGGTGATCACGCGCGAGGCGCCAATGGGTGAGGTCTGCATGATCCCACCAGATCTTCGGTGCTGTCTTGGTCAGCGTATGGTTCTTCTGCGCCCAAACCGGCACCATGCGGAGCCGCGCTATCTCCTCTACGCCTTGCAGTCGGCTGCGGTACAAAACGAGATCGGGGTGAACGAAGGCACTGGTTCGACGGTGAGCAATCTTCGTATTCCGCTCCTCGAGGCGCTTCCAATACCGATCCGGTCTCTCCCAGAGCAACGCGCCATCGCCCACATCCTCGGCACAATAGACTCTAAGATTGACCTAAATCTGCGGTTGGGCTCGACGCTGGACAGTTTCGCGCGAGCGCTCTTCAACTCATGGTTTGTTCAGTTTGATCCGGTCCGGGACAAGGCTCTCGGGAGCGACTTGGCGCTACCGCGAGGTATTGCTGATCTTTTCCCCAAGAGCTTCAGCGATTCAGCGTTCGGTGCAATTCCGCGTGGCTGGTCGGTTGGCTCGATTCTGCAGAACGCAAGCTTGAGAAGCGGTGGCACTCCGAAGACGGATCGCGCGGAATTCTGGGGTGGAGGCATTTCTTGGGCGTCAGCGAAAGACGTATCGCAGTCGCGTGGCACGTTTCTGATTGGAACGGAGCGAACAATTACCCAACAAGGGCTAGACGAAAGCGCGACTCAGCTGATTCCTGCGCTTTGCTCGGTGGTCGTAGCCCGCGGCGCAACAACCGGCCGGATGGTGCTCCTTGGTGAGGCGATGGCGATGAATCAGACGTGCTATGCGCTCGAGAGTCGCACTGACACACCGTTCGCGCTTTACTGTGAGCTCCGGGAAGCGATCGATCGAATCGTTCATAGCGCTCACGGTTCTGTGTTCGCGACGATCACTACCGACACCTTTGCCACATCCAAAGTGGTGACCGCACCGCAGGAGCTGCGGCAAGCTTTCGAAGGGCTCGTTGCTCCGCTATTTCACCGGATCCTAGCGGCGACCTATGAATCCCGCACCCTCGCCGCCCTTCGCGACATGCTCCTCCCCAAGCTCATCTCCGGCGAGCTCCGTATCCGCGACGCCGAGCGCGTCGTCGCCGACGTCGCCTGAATGCCGCCAGTCCACTATCATAACGGTCGTTTTCCCCCGGCGTCGATCGACTGGCCGCGGCTCATTCCGCTCCTCGGCCCAGCCAATGCCGCGGTCGCGCGGTTCGAAGGGGTGCTCGAAGGAATACCTAACGTTGACGTCCTGCTCTCGCCGCTGACGACGCAGGAGGCAGTGCTGTCGAGCCGGATCGAGGGGACCCAGGCGACGTTCGGGGAGGTGCTCGAGTACGAAGCGGGCGGCGGGCGGACGGACGAGAGTGGCGAGAAGAGCGCCGACATCCAGGAGATCCTCAACTACCGGGTCGCACTGCGTCAGGCAGTCACTCAGCTCGAGTCGCTCCCGCTCTCGCAGCGCATCGTGAAGGATGCACACCGCGCGCTCATGGATGGGGTCCGCGGCCACGGGAAGGCGCCCGGCGAGTACCGCCGCACGGAGGTATGGATCGGCGCACCGGGCTCCCCGATGAAAACTGCTCGCTTCATCCCGCTCGAAGCGGGCAAGGTGCCGCAGGCGATGTCGGACTGGGAAAAGTACCTCCACTCGAAGCAGCCCGATCGACTCGTCCAGCTCGCGATCGCCCACGCGGAGTTCGAGGCGATCCATCCATTTCTCGACGGCAACGGCCGGCTGGGTCGGTTGCTCGTTCCGCTCTTTCTCCGCGCACAGGGGCTGCTCGCGCGGCCGAACTTCTACATCAGCGCGTACCTGGAACAGCACCGCGATCAGTACTACGACCGGCTGCTCGGCGTCTCGCGCGATGGCGAGTGGACGGGATGGTGTGCATTCTTCCTGACGGCGATCACGAAGCAGGCGGAGGCGAACGGGGCGAAGGCACGTGCGATCCTCGAGCTCTATCGCGCCGACCGGCTCTGGATCACCGAGGCCACACATTCGCACCATGCGGTGACGGCGCTGGACTGGTTTTTCTCGCGCCCCATCTTCAACAGCTCGGATTTCATCGCCGGCTCGGCGGTTCCCAAGGCGACAGCGAACCGGATTCTCCGGGTCGCCCGCGATGGTGGCCGTCTCAGGGAATTCCGTCCGGCCAGCGGCCGCCGTCCGGCAATCCTCGGCTATCCGGCCCTGCTCAACATCGCTGAGGGCCGGAAAGCATTTTGAGACTCACCGGTTGAGGGCTAATCCGTTTGTGACTCATATTTCGCTAAAAATGATCCACAAACGGATTTGGTGTCAACCCGTGATCCACAACGTCCGGCCCTCGCGCCGCCTTAGCGCGTGAGCCCGTCCGCGTTCACCGAATCCGTCGTCGAGGAGGCCGCGCTGGCCTG
>DASZNJ010000308.1:0-11430 GCA_035551575.1 Gemmatimonadaceae bacterium | reverse complement strand
GAGCCGCTGGCGTCGCAGCTGCGCAGCATCATCGCCGTCACCGACGCGCGCTACGCGCTCTTTCCCGTCGAGCTCCGCTTCGAGCGCGTGCCTGACGGCAAGGTCCGCCCCGTCCTCCACGTCGCGCTGCTCGACGCGCGCGGATCCTCCGTGCGCTGGATGGGCGATGTGCGCGGAGCGGCGGGAACCAGCATCACCCCGGCGACATACGAGAGCGTCGCCTTCGCCCTTGCTGATCTCGTCGCGGCGCCCTGAGCGCCGCTCTTCTTTCCTCGTCATGCCAACACACGTAACGCTCATCCCCGGCGACGGCATCGGACCGGGCATCACCGACGCCACGGTCCGCATCCTCGACGCGGCCGGCTGCGACTTCCTCTACGACCGCCAGGTCGCCGGACTCGCCGGCGTCTCGGCGGTGAACGATCCGATGCCGGAGGCGACTCTCGCGTCGATCCGGCGGACGCGCCTCGCGCTCAAGGGCCCGCTCGAGACGCCGGTCGGCGGCGGATACCGCTCCGTCAACGTCGCGCTGCGGAAGACCTTCGACCTGTACGCCAACGTCAGGCCGGCGAAGACGATCCGCGCCGGCGGCCGGTACGAGAACGTCGACATCGTCCTCATTCGCGAGAACACCGAGGGCCTGTACATCGGCATCGAGCACTATGTGCCGATCGCCGGCGACGCGAAGGCGGCGGCAGAATCGGTCGCTCTCATCACCAGGGCGGGCTCCGAGCGAATCGTCCGCTACGCGTTCGAGTATGCGGTGGCGCACAAGCGGAAGAAGGTGACGCTCGTCCACAAGGCGAACATCCTCAAGTTCTCGCAGGGGCTCTTCCTCGACGTCGGGCGCGAGATCGCGAAGGAGTACGCCGGGCGCATCGAATTCGACGACCGGATTGTCGATGCCTGCGCGATGCAGCTCGTGATGAAGCCGGAGAGCTTCGACGTCATCGTCACGACGAACCTCTTCGGCGACATCCTCTCCGACGAGATCTCGGGGCTGGTCGGCGGGCTTGGCCTGGCGCCGGGGGGAAACATCGGCGCCGGAGCAGCGTTGTTCGAGGCGGTGCACGGGACCGCGCCCGACATTGCCGGCAGGGGAATCGCGAATCCGGGAGCGCTCGTCCTCGCGGCATGCATGATGCTCGATCACCTCGATGACAGCGAGCGCGCCGACCGCATTCGCGCGGCGCTGACGAAGGTGATCCGCGAGGGACGGACCCTAACGCGCGACCTTGGCGGCACCGCCAACACGGACCAGTTCACCGACGCCATCATTGCCGCACTCTGAATGAGGATCTTCCACGTCTCGGACCTGCACTTCGGGCGGCCGGCCGTCCCCGAGCAGATCGACGCGATCGAGGAGATGATCCAGCGGAAGAGCTACGACGTCGTCGCGATCTCGGGCGACGTCTCGCAGCGGGCGCGCGCCGGGGAGTTCCAGCGCGCGCGGGCCTTCATCCGCGACGCGCAGAAGGTGAGCCATACGATCTGCGTTCCGGGCAACCACGACGTCCGCTGGTGGCACGCCCCCCTCGGCCTCGGCGACACCGCGAAGATGTACGAGGACTATCGCAGGTACATCTCGCCGGAGCTCGAACCGGTGCTCCGGCTGCCGGGGATCACGATCGTCGGCCTCAATACGTCGCACGGCATCACGCGCAAGACGCTCACCTGGAACCTGCGTGACCTCTCGATCATCGGCTACCTGACGGCCGCCCAGCTCCGGCGCGCCAGGGCGGAGTTCGAGCTCTCCCCGCCTGACGATGCGCGGGTGATCGTGATGCACCACAACCCGGTCAAGGGCGAACTGTCGCAGCGGCATGGGCTCAAGCAGACGCGCAAGATCCTCGGCGCCTTCGCCGAGATGGCCGTCGACGCCGTGCTCTGCGGCCACGACCACCAGGAAGCCATCCACTACGTGGAGCATACGAAGAAGGGCACCGTGATCTCGACCGCCGGCACCGTGTCGAATCGCTCGCGCGGCGGCCGCCCATCCTCGCTCAACGTCCTCGACATCGAGCAGGGGCAGGTCACGACGACCACCTACGTCTGGACTCCCGATCGACGAGAATTCGTTGCCGGAGCGGTGAAGTGCTACACGCGATAGCTCGCCTCCTCGGCCGCGCGCGCATCGATCCCTCCCAGCTCTCGTTCGACCTCGCTGTCCCCGCGATCACCGCGGACGACCTCCTCTCCCGCCTCCGCGCCCTCGGCCTCCGGCGCATCACGACCCTCACGCTGACCCGCAACCGCGCGGTGATGGTGAGCTATCGCGGGACCGAGCTGCGGGTGCACGAGGCCTACCTCGGCGCGGAGGAGCCGGTGCTCCGCGCGATCGTGAAGTTCGTCGAGGGGCGGACGCGCGCCGAGCGTCGCGAGGCGCAGCGGCACATCCTCACCCACGACGTTCCGGCGGTGCCTCGCCGCATCACCCGCGAGCGCACGGCCCCGCAGGACCTGCCGCTTGCCCAGCGCCTCGCCGCGGCGCACCGCGATCTCAATGCGCGGCACTTCGCCGGGACGCTCGGCGACGTGCAGATTCGCGTGTCGCGCCGGATGCGATCGCGGCTGGGACACTACACCGCCGCCACCCCCGCCGGCGACCCCGCCGAGATCGCGATCAGCCGGTCGCACATTCGCCGCCACGGCTGGGACGAGACCCTCCATACCCTGCTGCACGAGATGGTGCACCAGTGGCAGGACGAGACGGGACGCCCGATCGACCACGGCGGTGCCTTCCGTGCCAAGGCCCGCGAGCTGGGGATCGAGGCTGCCGCCCGCCGGATGGTGTGCGCACCGCAGCCGAGGATCGCCCGCTCGGCTTGAATCCCGGGTGTCCGGAGGCGAGCTTTGAGGCTCTCCCAATCCCGATGATCGTGGCCACCGACTACTTCAACATCGATAGCGCGCTCTCCGAAGAGGAACGCGCCGTTCGCGACAGCGTCCGCAAGTTCGTGGACGAGCGGATCATGCCGATCATCGGCGACGCCTACGTTCAGGGGAAGTTCCCGAAGCAGATCATCCCCGGGCTCGCCGAGCTGGGGGTCTTCGGCGCCAACCTCCCCGAGGAGTATGGCTGCGCGGGGCTGAACAACGTCGCCTACGGCCTGATCATGCAGGAGCTCGAGCGCGGCGACTCCGGCATCCGCTCCTTCGCCAGCGTGCAGGGCGCGCTCGTGATGTACCCGATCTACGCGTTCGGAAGCGAGGAACAGAAGAGGAATTATCTCCCACGGATGGCGACCGGCGAGATCATCGGCTGCTTCGGCCTGACGGAGCCCGACTACGGCTCGAATCCGTCGGGGATGATCACGATGGCGAAGGAGCAGCCCGATGGGAGCTGGGTGATCAGCGGGGCGAAGATGTGGATCACCAACGGCTCGCAGGCGAAGGTCGCGATCGTCTGGGCGAAGACCAACGGCGATCCCGACCCGAAGTCGATCCGCGGCTTTATCGTCCCGACCGACACGAAGGGATTCACGGCGAAGGACCAGAAGGGGAAGCTTTCCCTTCGCGCGTCGGACACGAGTGAGCTCGTGCTCGACGACGTCCACGTCCCGGCGACCGCGCTCCTTCCCGGATCGGGGGGGATCAGGAGCCCGCTGATGTGCCTGACGCAGGCCCGCTACGGCATCTCCTGGGGTGCGTTAGGCGCGGCGATCGGCTGCTACGAGGAGGCGCTCTCCTACTCGAAGACGCGCGTGATGTTCGGGAAGCCGATCGGTGGCTTCCAGATCCAGCAGGCCCGGCTTGCGGACATGATCACCGAGATCGTGAAGGGGCAGCTCCTCTCCCTCCACCTCGGCCGGCTCAAGGACGCGGGGACCTTCACCCCGCAGCAGGTCTCGATGGCGAAGCGCAACAACGTCAACATCGCGACCAACGTCGCCCGTGAAGCGCGCCGCATGCTCGGCGGCAACGGCATCCTCGCCGAATACGCGTCGATGCGCCACATGGCCAACCTCGAGAGCGTGTACACCTACGAGGGGACGCACGATATCCACACCCTGATCATCGGGCAGGCGATCACGGGGCTGTCCGCGTTCGAGTGACACCGCTGCTCCTCGCCGGCGCGATCTTCAGCATTCATCCTTTCGGAGTGAGACCGTGAGAATTGCGGTTTGCATCAAGCGCGTCCCGGTGATGGACGTGAAGTTCAGGATTGCCGGCGACGGAAAGTCGATCGACGAGACGGGGCTCAAGTACGACGTCAACGACTTCGACCTCTGGGCCGTCGAGGCGGCGCTCCAGCTCAGGGAAAAGACGGGAGACGGGGAAGTCGCCGTCTTCTCGATCGGCCCCGACGCGGTGCAGGAGCAGATTCGCAAGGCGCTGAGCATGGGCGCCGACCGGGGCGTGCACCTCAAGGCCGACCGCGCCGGCGGCGATCCGCTGTCGATCGCGCGCGCCCTCGCCGCCGAGCTGAAGGCGACGCCGTGGGACGTGATCTTCTTCGGCAAGGTCGCCATCGACAGCGCCGACCAGTCGGTCGGGCCGATGGTCGCCGAGCTGCTCGGGCTGCCCTGCGTCAGCGCGATCGCCTCGCTCGAGATCGCGAACGGGAAGGGGACGGCGAAGCGCGAGCTGGAGGGCGCGAGCGAGATCGTCGAGTTTCCGCTCCCCGTCGTCCTCACCGTCGACGAGGGGCTGAACAAGGAGCGCCTGCCGTCGCTGAAGGGGATCATGGCGGCGAAGAAGAAGCCGCTCGAGTCCAGGCCGGTGCAGATCGACGGCGGCACCGTCAGCGTCGTGAAGATGGAGCTCCCCGCGGAGCGCGCCGCCGGCCGGATCATCGGCGAGGGCGCGGCGGCGGTTCCCGAGCTCATTCGACTTCTCCAGACCGAGGCCAAGGTACTCTGATGGCGAACGTATTCGCATTCGCCGAGCAGCGCGGCGGCGAGCTGCGCAAGGTCGCGCTCGAGGTGGTGACCGCGGCGCGCACGCTCGCCGACGCCACCGGGGGCGGCGAGGTCCATGCCCTCCTCGCCGGCGCCCCCGGCATCGCCGCGAAGGCGGCGGCGTTGGGCGCGCACGGCGCCGACGTGGTCCACGTCGCCGAGCACGCGGCGTTCACCAATGCCAACCCCGAAGCGGCGGCGGCGCTCGCCGCGGCGGTGATCAGGCAGTCCGGCGTCCGCGCCGCCGTCTTCGCGGCATCGGCCGAGGGGCGCGACCTCGCGCCGCGCGTTGCCGCGAAGCTCGGCGTCGGGCTCGTCAGCGACGTGACCGGGCTCTCCGCCAGCGGCGACACGATCGAGGCGAAGCACCCGACGCATACCGGCAAGGTCATCGCCACCATTGCCCTCACCGGCAGCCCGGCGATCGTCGCCGTCAGGCCTAACGTGTTCACCGCGAAGCCGAACGCGAAGGCGGGTCGCGTCGAGACGGCGGCGCCGCCGGTGGACCCGGGCGCCTCGCGCGTCGTCGTCAAGGAGATGCGCGGGGGCGGCAAGGCGAAGCTCGACCTCTCCGAGGCACCGGTCATCGTCAGCGGCGGGCGCGGGCTCAAGGCCGCCGAGAACTTCAAGCTCGTCGAGGATCTCGCCGCCGCATTCGGCGACGCCGCCGTCGGTGCCACCCGCGCCGTCACCGACGATGGGTGGCGCCCGCACAGCGACCAGATCGGCCAGACCGGGCGCGTGGTCAGCCCGGAGCTGTACGTCGCGGTCGGGATCTCCGGCGCCATCCAGCACCTCGCCGGGATGCGCACCTCGCGCACGATCGTCGCCATCAACAAGGACAGGGAAGCCCCGATCTTCAAGCTCGCCGACTATGGCATCGTCGGCGACGTCTTCGAGATCCTCCCGCCGCTCATCGAAGCGGTGCGGGCGGCGCGTGCGCACAAGGGGTGACGAGTCGCTGATCGCCTGACAGAGGGGACGCCGGGCAACGGCGTCCCCTCTGTTTTTTCCCCGCCGCGCGTTCTTGTTTTCCCCGGGCGCCGACGCGTAGGTTTCCGCGCATGAGCACCTCGAACATCGTCTTCGTCCTCTTCGTCGCCGTCGCCACGGGGTTCTTCGCCCTCAACGTGCAGCGGCTCGTCGGCTACATGCGCATCGGCCTCGCCGCCGACCGCACCGACCACCCGATGCGGCGCCTCGCCAACGTCTTCGGCATCGCCATCGGCCAGAGCAAGATCCTCCGCGAGCCCGTCGCCGGCGTGATGCACGCGCTGATCTTCTGGGGTTTCATGGTCCTGACGGTCGGCACGATCGAGTTCGTGCTCGAGGGGATCTTCCCCGGCTTCTCGCTCGCCTTCCTCCCGCATCCGCTCTACCGGCTCTATTCGCTGTCGCAGGACGTCTTCGTCCTGATCGTGCTCGCGGCGATCGCCTTCGCGTTCTACCGCCGCCTCGTCCTCCATCCGCGCCGGCTCGAGGGCGACAACCTGGAGCACGCCGACGCACTGATCATCCTCGGCATGATCGGCGGTCTCATGGTGTCGTACCTCTTGGCCAACGGCTTTCTCGCCGCGCTCTCCCCGGGCGACGTCGCGCCGGAGAAGTTCGCGTCGCACCTGCTCGGCGGCCTTTTCACGCGCGTGGACCCGCAGACCGCGCGCATCGGCCATGACATCGCGTGGTGGGCGCACGGACTGCTCGTCTTCGGCTTCCTGAACTACCTGCCGTACTCGAAGCACCTTCACGTCGCGACGTCGATCCCGAACGTCTACCTCTCGAACACCGCGGGAGGGCCGTGGCCCAAGGGAGTCATGAAGGCGATGGACCTCGAGGCGGAGAACGCCGAGCAGTTCGGCGCGTCGGACGTCGACCACCTCTCCTGGAAGAACCTCCTCGACGGCTACTCCTGCACCGAGTGCGGGCGCTGCACCGCCGCCTGCCCGGCGAACATCACCGGCAAGCTGCTCAGCCCGCGCAAGATCGTCATCAACACCCGGCAGCGGCTGATGGAGAAGGGGCCGCTCGTCACCGGCGACCGGATGGAGTTCTCCCGCCCGATGCTGGTGCACGGCGAGGGAATGGATGGCGGCGCGATCACCGCCGAGCAGATCCTCGGCGAGCGACGGCTGCTCGACACCTTCATCACCGAGGACGAGCTCTGGGCGTGTACGAGCTGCCGCGCCTGTGTCCAGGAGTGCCCGGTCGGCATCGACCAGCTCGAGATCATCAACGAGATGCGCCGCCATCTCGTGCTCATGGAGTCGCGGTTCCCAGGGGAGGTCCAGCCGACCTTCCAGTCGCTCGAGCGCAACGGCAGCCCGTGGGCGTTCAGCCCCGGCGACCGGGCGAAGTGGGCCGAAGGGCTCGAAGTCCCGACGATGGCCGAGATGGTCGAGCGCGGCGAGAAGCCGGAGGTCCTCTTCTGGGTCGGCTGCATGGGATCGTTCGACGACCGCGCGAAGAAGATCGCCGTCGCCGTCGCCCGCATCCTGACCGCCGCCGGGGTCAGGTTCGCCATCCTCGGCCAGGAGGAGAGCTGCAACGGCGATCCCGCCCGGCGGCTGGGCAACGAGTATCTCTACCAGATGCTGGCCAAGCAGAACATCGAGACCCTCGACCGCTACGGCGTGAAGACGGTGCTCACCAGCTGCCCGCACTGCTTCCACCAGATCGGCAACGAGTACCCGCAGCTTGGCGGCAACTACGACGTCGTCCACCACTCGACGTTCATCGAGAAGCTGCTCGCCGACGAGCGTGTACCGTTAGGCGGCGACGAGCGGAAGCGGCTCAGCGTCGTCTATCACGATTCCTGCTACCTTGGCCGCTACAACGACGTCTACGCCGCGCCGCGCGACACCCTCCGGCGCTCGCTCCCCGTCGTCGATCTGATCGAGGCGCCGCGCTCCGGCGACCGCGGCCTCTGCTGCGGCGCGGGGGGCGGGCGGATGTTCATGGAGGAGCGGGAAGGGAAGCGCATCAACATCGAGCGCACCGAGGAGCTGCTGGCGACCGGCGCTGACGAGATCGCGGTCGCCTGCCCCTTCTGCATGACGATGATGAGCGACGGGCTCAAGGCGAAGGATTCGGCGGTGCCGGTGCGCGACATCGCCGAGGTGGTCGCCTCCCGGCTGGCTCAGCCGGCGGCCCACCTGATCTCGTAGACGTCGATCGTCTGCCTCACGGCGCCTTCCTCGTAGGGGAGGCGCCGTCCTCTTGTGACGTCCAGCCCGACCCCGGGACAGGCCTCGATGAATGCCGGCGTCGCCATCCGCCCGGGATCGGCGACGATGCCGACTCCGCCAGCTGCGATGGTGCGGGCGAGCGCCCTCGCGACGATCTCGGCGTACGGGCGCTCGTAGAGCACGTCGGATGCGATGACGACGTCGTAGCGGGGGACCAGCTCGGGGAGCGCACGCCAGTCGAGGTGGATGCCGTCGATCAGCCGGTGCGTCGCATGCCACACGTTCACCCGCGCGAAGCTGAGCGCGTCCTCATAGTAGTCGCTCGCCGTGACGGTGAACCCCGCCAGCGTCGCTGCCGCCGCCACCAGCCCCGCGCCGCACCCCAGCTCGAGCATGCGGCGTCCGCCACCCGCGCCGAGCAGCGAATCATCACTCACCAGATGGCGCGCCAGCGCGAACGAGGACGGCCATGGCTCCGCCCAGTAGGGGAGCCGCTCGTCCTTCAGGTAGTCTTCCTCGCTGATCAGCTCATCCGCGCTCGCCGGATGGGCGAGCGAGATCGTCGCCGCGCCTAACGCTATCTCCGTCTCGATGACGCGGAAGCGCCGTCGCAGCGACTGCTCGAGCCTGTCGACCTCGCTCGACGCGCTCGCGGTCATGCCCGGAGCATCCGGTCCATCGCCACCGCGCCGCGCAGGGGCAGGGCCGCGACCACCGACCCGGCATCGAGCGTCCCGGCATCGGGGGGAATCACGAGCAGTGCATCGGCGCGGGCCATCGACGACATCAATCCGGACCCCTGCGGTCCCGTGAGCTCGGCGACGAAGCCGCCTCCATCGGACAGGAGCCGCGCCCTCAGCAGGAGCGTCATCCCCGGCGCCCCCTGCACCCGCTCCCCGAGACGTACGCTGACAGGCGCGCGGTGCACGGCAGTCACGCCCTGCATGCGCAGCACCGCCGGCCGCACGAACAGCTCGCCCGTGATCGCCGCCGAGACCGGATTTCCCGGGAGCCCGAGCCACGGAGTGCCGCCGATCGTCCCGAACGCCAGCTGCGAGCCGGGGCGCGCGCTGATCCGCCAGAAGTCGACGCGTCCCAGCTCCTCGACGATCGACTTCGTGTGGTCGTGCTCTCCGACCGACACTCCCGCGGTCGTCACGACCAGGTCGGCGCGCGCCGCGCCATCGGCCATCAGCGTGCGAATCTGCTCGCGATCGTCCCGGGCGACGCCGAGGTCGAGCACCTCGCCCCCCGCCTCGCGGACGATGGCGCCGAGCACGTATCCGTTCGTCGCGACGATCCGTTCCCCGCGGCGCACCGCGTCGAAGTCGCCGACCGGGGCCAGCTCATCTCCGGAGCCGACGAGCGCGACTCGCGGCCTTCGCGCGACCGCCAGCCGCGCGCATCCAACCGCCGCGAGGAGCGGAAGCAGCCCCGGCGTGACGATCGCGCCGCTCGAGGCGACGAGTGATCCCTCGGCGACGTCCTCGCCGCGCGGGCGCACGTTGCGGCCGACGTCGCGCGCCGACGCGATGCGTACCGTCGCCGCGCCGCCGTCGGTGTCCTCGATGCGGATGACGCAGTCCGCGCCCGGCGGCAGCGGGGCACCGGTCATGATCCGGACCGCTTCACCGGGGTGCAGCGGGAGCGGCCAGCGCGCGCCCGCTGCGACGGTGCCGGCCACCCGCAGCGCGATGGGCGCCGCCGCACTCGCCCCGCGCACGTCGGCCGCGCGAGCCGCGTACCCATCCATCGCCGAGTTGTCCCACGGCGGCAGCGCGACCTCGGACCGGACATCGCTCGCGAGGACGCGCCCCGCCGCGTCGGCGAGCGAGATCTCCTCGGCGCCGGCGAATTTCAGCCCGTCGAGGACCCGAGCCGACGCCGCGGCGAGGTCGAGCACCGTCAGGCGATCACTGCGCCGCGGGCGACAGGCGCATCCCGGCGAGTCGCGCGGCGATCATGTTCTGCACCGCCTCGACCTCGGAGGTCGGCACCGTCCAGTTGTTGCAGAGCGCGCTGAAGATCAACATCCGGCCGTCCACCGTCGTCGCGTATCCGGAGAGCGACCGCGCCTTGTCGACGTAGCCCGTCTTCGCGTGAACGTTCCCCTCCGCCGGCGTTCCCTTCATCCGGGTGGAGATCGTTCCGTCGACCCCGGCGATCGGCAGCGCGTCGTAGAACGCATGGAACGCCGTGTCGCCACGAATCGTCGCCAGCACGCGAACCAGCGTCTCCGGTGAGACGTAGTCGTGGCGCGAGAGACCGCTCCCATCGCGGATCGCGTACCCGCCGTCACTCGCGCCCCATGCGGCGAGCTGCCGCTCGATGACCCTGCGCGCACTGTCCGACGAGCCGACCCCGGTCGCTTCCAGCGCGAGGGTCTTGAACAGCGCCTCGGCGATCTGGTTCTGCGACGGCTTCTCGAGCGCCGGAAGGATCTCGCGCAGCGGCGGCGACAGCGTCACGAACAGGGTGTCGCCGGCGGTGGTGGTGTCCCGGTAGGTGCGCCCGTCGACCCGCACTCCCCGGTCGCGAAGCGCCTCGGCCAGCGCGTCGGCGTACGCCGCGTTAGGCAGGCGGAAGGCGACGTCGTCGCTCGTGCTGTCGCCGACCGCGATCGTCCCCTCGACGAGCGCACCGCCGCCGATGCTGTCCCAGCGGAAGATCGGCGCGGTCGCCTTCGGCGCACCCGGTGCCGACGGCGCGACGGTCGTCGCGGTGACGCGCACCTTCGGGCTCCTCCGCGCCGGCCGCGTCTCCACGGTCACCGGCGCCCCGGGACGGCGCCCCCCGCGCGCGATGATCGTCGCGAAGTTCTCGTTGAACATCAGCTCGTCGACCCCCGCGCCGTATGCGTAGTCGAGGTCGTCCCAGTCCCAGCCGTAGCCTAACGTCGGCCCGGGAAAGGCGTCGCCGGCCGGCACGATGCGCCCGCTCACCCGCGCGATACCGTGCGCGCGGAGCGAGTCGGCGATCTCCCGCAGCGGCGCCATCGCATCCTTGCGCATGTGATCGCTCACCGTCGGGTCGCCCCGGCCGAACACCAGCAGGTCGCCGCGCAGCGTCGAGTCGCGCACCACCCCCCGCGCGACGAACGAGGTCCGGTAGCGATAGTCCGCTCCCAGCCGGGTGAGCGCCGCCGCGCCGGTGATGATCTTCATGTTGGACGCCGGCATGAAGAGCTTTCCCGCGTTCCGCGAGTACAGCGTGTCGCTGCTCGCCGGGTCGACGATCAGGATCCCCCAGAACGCGTTGTCGAACTTCGGCGCGTTCACCGCGCTGTCGATCGAGTTGCGCAGCGCCGCCCGTTCGTCAGCGGCCGGCCGGGGCGCAACCGGCGG
>DASZNJ010000307.1:0-3387 GCA_035551575.1 Gemmatimonadaceae bacterium | reverse complement strand
CCCTGACCCCTGACCCCTGACCCCTTCCTCAGCTCTCCCTCAGCGCGTCCATCGGAGTCCCCGCGAAGACGTCGCGGCCGGCGAGAAGGCCGACGGTCAGCGACAGGGCGAGCATCCCGAGCAGGATCGCGACGAGCGGCACGAACGAGGGGACGAAGTCGATCTCGAGGACCCAGTGGGCGAGCGCCCAGGCGCCGCCGACCGAGAGCACGAGGCCGGTGAGTGCGCCCATCACGCCAAGGGCGGCGTACTCGGAGGCGAGGATCGCGCGCACCTGGCCGCGGGTCGCGCCCAGCGTCTTGAGGAGGACCCCCTCGCGCATCCGGGCGCGCCGCGTGGCGGCGACGGCGCTGAACAGCACCGGCAGCCCCATCGCGACGCTGAAGAGGGCGAGGAAGCGGACCGCCGCCGCCATCTGCCTGACGATCCCCTCGATCGTCCGCTGGATGAGCGAGAGGTCGATGCTCGACACGTTAGGCCAGCGCAGGACGACGTCGCGCTGGAGGCGGGCGACGGCGGTGTCCCCCGGCACGCGCGCGAGGACGACGTACTGGGCCGGGGCGCCGGCCAGCGCCGCCGGCTCGAAGACGGCGAAGAAGTTCGGGGTGAACTGCGCCCAGTTGATCTCGCGGAAGCTCGTCACCCGCGTGCGCACCGGCACGCCCTGCAGGTTCCAGGTCAGGGTGTCGCCGAGCTTCAGCCGCATCTCCGTCGCGATGTCCGCGTCGATCGACAGCTCCGGGATCGTGTCGGCGGGCCCGGACTGCGGGGTGAACCAGCGCCCGGCGGTCAGCTTCTCCGACGCGACGACCGTGTCGCGGAAGGTGGACCGGTATTCGCGCCGCCACATCCACGTCGGGCTGCGCGCGCGCGCCGGATCGGCAAGGAGCGAGTCGACCGGCCGCCCGTTGAGCGCGGCGATGCGCAGCGTCACGATCGGGATCTTCTGGACCACCGTCCAGCGGCCGGCACGGATCGTCGAATCGAGTCCCGCGACCTGGTCGGGCTGCGCGTCGAAGAAGACGACGTTGGCGGCCGCCGCGTCGGCGACGACCGTGAAGCGCCGCACCAGCAGCCCGCCCACCTGGTAGAGCGTCGACACGAGGAAGACGCCGAAGCCCAACGCGAGCATCACCGCCCGCGTCTGGTTGCCCGGCCGGTAGAGGCTCGACATGCCATGGCGGACGGCAAAGGGCCAGTGCGCCCGAAGCAGCCCGCGCGCGCCGCGCGAGACGAGCGCCGCCGCCGCGGCGAGCACCGACACCGCGATCGCGATCCCGGCGTTGAAGCCGAGCCCCTCCTGCGGGGTGTCCGTCCGCTGGAAGACGATCGCGCCGACGCTGGCGACGAGCGCGACCGCGACGATGACGCGCGCGATGTCGAAGCGCCCGAGCTGCAGCGCGTCGGCGTCCGCCTCGCGGCGGAGGGTCTGCAGCGGCGAGACCCGGCGCAGCGCGACGAGCGGCCAGAGCGCGAAGGTGATCGCCACCCACACGCCGACCGAGAGGCCGAGCACGATCGCCCGGGTGTCGAGGTGGATCGCCACGCGGACGGGAAGGATCGATGCCGCGACGTGCGGCAGCAGGAGCTGGACTCCCACCCCGAGCAGCGTGCCGACCGCGGCGCCGAGCAATCCCATCGCCGCGGCCTGGAGCGAATAGATCAGCAGGACCTGCCGGCTCGACGCGCCGAGGCAGCGCAGCACCGCGGCGACGTCGATCTTCGCGGTCACGAAGGCGTGGACGCCGCTCGCCACCCCGACGCCGCCGAGGAGCAGCGCGACCAGCCCGACGACCCCGAGGAACTGCGTCAGCTTCTCGAACCCCTCGCTGACGTTGGCCTGGGTCTCGGTCGCCGTGCGCAGCCGGACCGCGCCCTTCGCGACGCGCGGGCGGAGCCGCGCGGCGAGGCGGGTCGCGCCTAACGATGGATCGGCGCGGATCAGGACCTCGCGCTCGCTGCGGCTGCCGAACATCAGCAGCCGCGTCTCGGCGAGGTAGCGGCTGCCGACGATGACGCGGGGGACGATCGTCGAGGCGATGCCGACGTCGCCGGGGACGCGGTCGATCGTTCCGGTGATGACGAACTCCGCCATCCCGACGGTGATGGTGTCCCCGACGTGCGCGCCGAGCGCGACGAGCACCGACCGGTCGACGAGCGCCGCGTGACGCTTGTGGATCGTCGCCGCCTGGTTCGCGGGCGAGGTCTCGACCGTGCCGTAGAGGGGCCAGCCCGGGTCGACGGCGCGAATCTGCACGAGCCGCGTCAGGTTGGTGCGCGGCGCCGACGCCATCGACGGGAACGACGTGATGCGCGCGATCCCGTGCCCCGCGGCGCGCAGCGAGTCGACGAGCGAGTCGATGGCGGCCGGGAACTTCGCGCGCGAGCTGAGCGAGACGTCGCCGCCGAGCAGCTCGCGCGACTGCTCGCGGATGCTGTCGGTCACGTTGCGGCCGAAGGAGTCGATCGCGACGAGGGCGGCGACGCCTAACGATATGGAGGACATGTACAGCAGCAGCCGGCGGCGCGCGAACCGCCCCTCGCGCCACGCGAGCCCGAACAGCGCGGCGGCCCGGCTCATGCCGCGGCGGCCGCGTCGCTGGTGACGACCCCGTCGCGGAGCCTGATGATGCGCTGCGTCCGCTCGGCGAGCGCCGAATCGTGGGTGACGAGGACGATCGTCGTCCCCTCGTCGCGATTGAGGGAATCGAGCAGCTCGATGATGCGCTGGCCGGTCGCGGCGTCGAGGTTGCCGGTCGGCTCGTCGGCAAAGAGGAGCTTCGGCCGGTTGACGAAGGCGCGGGCGATCGCGACGCGCTGCTGCTCGCCGCCCGAGAGCTGCGCCGGGAGGTGGTGGCCCCGCCCGGCGAGGCCGACGCGGGCGAGGAGGTCCTTCGCCCGGGCCGCCGCGTCCCGCTCGCCGCGGAGCTCGAGGGGAACCTGGACGTTCTCCTGCGCGCTCAACGACGGGATCAGTTGAAAGCTCTGGAACACGAACCCAACTTTCTCGCCACGCACCCGGGCACGAGCATCCTCGTCGAGCGCGCTGAGCTCCCCGCCGTCGAGAAGCACCTTCCCCGACGTCGGGGTATCAAGGCCGGCGAGAAGGCCAAGCAGGGTGGTCTTGCCGCTGCCCGAGGGGCCGACGATGGCGACCCGCGCGCCGTCGGGGATGACGAACGAGACGTCGCGCAGCACCGTCAGGCGCTGGTCGCCGCTGGGATATTCCTTGGTGAGGGAGCGAGCTTCGAGCATGTCGGGACGAAAGCCTGGTGGCGAATCGGCGGAGCGCCGGCTCGGTCGCGCGATGCTGCTGCCGCTCGCGCTGTGGTCGATCGCGCTCCCGGCCGGCTGCGCGCGGGAGGAGCCGGCCGATGGCACGACGGA
>DASZNJ010000306.1:0-5543 GCA_035551575.1 Gemmatimonadaceae bacterium | reverse complement strand
GGCGTGCACTTCATGGCCGAGACGGCCGCCGTGCTCTCGCCCGACAAGACGGTGCTTCTTCCCGATCTCGCGGCCGGCTGCTCCCTCGCGTCCACGATCAATGCCGAGCAGCTCCGCGCGTGGAAAGCCGAGCATCCGGGCGCCGTGGTGGTGAGCTACGTGAATACCACCGCCGAGGTGAAGGCGGAGACCGACTACTGCTGCACCTCGGGGAACGCCGTCGAGATCATCAACGCGATCCCCGCCGACCGGGAGATCCTCTTCTGTCCCGACATGTTCCTCGGCGCCCACGTGAGGCGGATGACGGGGCGCGACAACATCCGCGTCTGGATGGGCGAGTGCCATGTCCATGCCGGGATCGACGCCGAGCACATCGCGCGACAGCGCGCGCTGCATCCCGGCGCCGAGTTCCTGATCCATCCCGAGTGCGGCTGCTCGACGAGCGTGCTCGACGCCGTGTCGGCGGGAACGGTGGATGCCGCGGGGGTGAAGATCCTTTCGACCGAGGGGATGATCCGGCGCCCCGCCGAGTCGCCTGACGATGAGTTCATCGTCGCGACGGAGGTGGGAATCCTCCACCGGCTCCGCCGCGAGAATCCGACGAAGACCTTCTTCGCGGCGAACGAACGCGCCGTGTGCGCGTACATGAAGGTGACGACGCTGCCGAAGGTGCTGCGGTCGCTCGAGCTGCTCGAGCACCGCATCACGGTGCCCGCCGACGTCGCGAAGCGTGCTCGCCGCGCCATCGAGCGGATGATCGCGATTGGAGGGAAGGGCGGACCGCCGCTCTCGCCCGTCCCGGAGACGTTCGACCCCGGAGAGTGAGATCATGACCACGCCACACGAGCCGGAGGAGAGCCGGCGCCACATCGTCACTCCGCGCTCGGTGCGCGCGGCGAACATGGAGGAAGGGCTCCTCTTCCCCCTCTCCACCGAGGAGACGCGCCAGCTGGTCAGGGCCGCGCTCGAGGAGGACGGCGCCTTTCAGGACGTGACGACCATCGCCACCGTCCGCTCCGACCGCCGCACTCATGCGACGCTGGTTGCGAGAGAAAAGGGGGTGATCTGCGGCGGCCCGATCGCGATCGAGGCCTTCCACATGCTCGACGAGTCGGTCACCGTCCGCGTCGACGCCGAGGACGGCACCCGCGTCGGCGAGGCGGCGCCGGTCTTCTTCCTCACCGGCAAGGCCCGCGCGATCCTCAGCGCCGAGCGTGTTGCGCTGAACTTCATGCAGCGCCTGTCGGGGATCGCGACGCTGACGCGCATGTACGTCGATGCTGTCGCCGGCACCCGCGCCAGGATCCTCGACACCCGCAAGACGACCCCGGGCTGGCGCCGCCTCGAGAAGTACGCGGTGCGCGCGGGCGGCGGGCGCAACCACCGGATGAACCTCTCGAGCTCGGTCCTGATCAAGGACAATCACCTCGCCGCCGTCGACGGCGACGTGCAGCTCGCGATCACGCGCGCGCGGGAGATGGCCCCGCCGGGCGCGAAGGTCGAAGTCGAGTGCGACCGCATCGAGCAGGTCGAGCGCGCCGTGGCCGCCGGCGCCGACATCGTCATGCTCGACAACATGTCGCTCGAGGAGATGCGCGACTGTGTCAAGCTCGTCGCCCGCAGGGCTACGGTCGAAGCGTCAGGCGGCGTGACCCGGGACCGGGTGCGCGCGATCGCCGAGACCGGCGTCGACTGGATCTCCGTCGGCGCACTCACCCACTCGGCGCCGGCGCTCGACCTCGCGCTGGATTTCGAGGGAACCTGAGCGGAAGCCGTCAGGCAAAGGGGCTGGGTGCCAGGGGCCAGGCGTTAGGCACGGCGGGGAACGGCCGGCGGGACTGAGGGCGTCAGCGTCGTTCCCGGCCCCCGGCCCCGGCCCCTGGCGCCTGGTACCCCTCAGGGCGCCTGCTTGCCCGTCCCCCGCGGCGGCTCGAAGTGGTTGGTCTGCTTCGGGCTCTCCGCCTGTCCCTTCCGCGCGTGCTGGGCGAAGCCGTCCTCGCGTGAGCGCACCGGTTCGCCGAGTCCCTCGTCGTGCGTCTCGATCTCCTGGGCGCCGTCGGCGGTCTCGCGGGCGACCTTGCCCTCGAGGGTCTCACCGCGGTTCGGTCCGTCGCGCGGGTCGCGATCGTTAGGGCCGTAGTCGGTCATTGGCTCATCCTTTGGTGGGAACGGGGGAGAGTGGCAGGGGGCGTGCCGGGACGACCCCGTTGGCCGGACAAGCCCTCCAGCTCGGGTCTTGCTTTCGGGATATGTTCGGGTTAGTCTAGCGTCCCCACAGGAGTCCCGGATGCCGAAAGCGACGCCGACGTTCGATCTTGAGAGCTATACCCCGGTTGCCGAGCGGATCCGGCGATTCTACGAGCGATATCCCTCCGGTCGCATCGTCACGGAGCTCGTCTCTCGCGAGCCGCAGGAGGGGGCCAACGTCATTACGTTCCGGGCGCTCGCCTACCGCGCGACGGGCGACGAGCTCCCGGCTGCGACGGGGTGGGCGGCGGAGCGCGACGACGATGGGGAGATCAACGCGGTCGCTTGCCTCGAGAACGCGGAGACATCCGCGATCGGGCGCGCACTCGCCAATCTGGGCTTCGCAACCTCGACACGGCCGAGTCGCGAGGAGATGGAGAAGGCGAACCGCGCTTGTGCCCGCCGCGGCGAGGGTCGCGCAGCGCCTAACGGGCGACCCGTCGGCGCGATCGTCGCCGCGCGCCAGGTGCCGAGGGGGTATGCCGGCCGTGACACCGTTCTCGAGGTGCTCTCGCTCGCCGATGAGATCGAGCGCACCGATGCCGACCCCGGTCGGGTCAGGCGCCTCCGCCGCCGCCTCGAGCATACCCGGCCGACGCTCGCCTCGCTCCACCGCGTCGAGCGCCTGCTCAGGCGATGGCTCATCTCACTGGATTCGTCCTCGCGAGGAGAGCCGTAACAGCCTGGCGTTAAGGGGTTGGAGGGGGAGAAAGAAGTGAAGGCCGGTGGTCGTCGAGCAAGGAGCGAAGCGTGGAAGCCCCGCGGTTGCCGCAGATTGATCCGGACGCAGTCGAATGCTGGAGCGCAGCGGATGATGCGGCTCTCATCGCCGGGATGCGCCGTGGCGTCGAAGCAGCGATCGACGAATTCGTCGACCGCTATACTCCGATGCTCATCGGAGTCGCCCGTCGGCGGGGCCTTCGTGGTGGAAACCTCATCATGGCAGTGCTGGACTTCCTCGACTCCGCGGCGATGCGGCTCGCGATCGAGGCGTCACGCGTCCCGGATCCGTTGCCGCCCTGGCTCGTCGTAAGCTTCCGCCACCGGCTCCGCGACGAATGGAGAGCGGAGGAGCGCCGCAAGGCGCGCGAGCTGCGGATGGCGACCGACATCGGACGGGGAACCCAGCGGGTCGTCGCCGAGAGTTGCTCGGAATACGCCGTCCGCCTGACGGCGGGGGTCGACGGGCCCGACCCGGCGGAGGATGCAGCGACCCGGCAGGTCCTTCGCGAAAAGCTGGCGATCGCGCTCGATAAAGGGCTGAGCGAAGGAGAGCGCCAGCTGCTCGGCTACCTCGCCGATCGAATGCCACAGCGTGAGATCGCTCGGATTCTCGGCATCACGCATGGCAATGCGCGCGTGCGAATACTTCGCCTCCGCGAGCGACTGGTCCGCCTGGCGCGCGCGTACATCAGTTCCCTGCCCGCCGCCGAAGGAATCGCGCTCGCCAGCTTCCTCGACCGGCCGCCGCGGCGGGCCGTGCGCGACACGGAACATGCACGGCCGCCAGATGACGGCGCGACGCGAGCGCAGCCGCTGCACCCCGCAAGCAACCCTGGTTCCGCTGGAAATCGAGGAGCATCCCATGAGTAACCCATCAGACCGCGACGACGCGCGAAGGGTAGATACGATCGGTGAACGTCAGGCCGATACGCTGTTGCGAATCGCCGCCGAGCGCGCGTTCGACCAGCTCGACCCGGCCGATCCACGCAACGTGAAGTTCTTCGAGTGGTACGCGCGCGAAGCGCGCGAGCGCCAGACCCCTGCTGAGCGGCGAGCGACGAAGGAGTTTGCACGATTCTTCGCCGCGCGGATGGTCAAGCGCTGGCAGGTCGAAGCGTTAGGCGTGAAGAACGGCGACGGAGAGCCGCGAATCCAACGAGCGCCGGTCGCGGCCACGATCGGGAACGCGATCGAGCTGGCGACGCCGAAGGCAAAGGCGCCGTGCGTCGACATGGCGGTCGCCGCCGGGGCAGGTCGTGCGCTCTGGGACGAGGAGTGTACCGAGTGGGTCGACGTGCCAGCGGACCTGCCCCCCGGAAAGCACCTCGCCCTGCGCGTCTCGGGAGAGAGCATGACGCCATTCCTCCACGACGGCGACACGGTGCTGGTGAAGATCGGCACTGAGCTGAAGCCGGGCAGTGTGGTCGTGGCCCGGCGCCCCGACGATGGCTACGTCGTCAAGCGTGTGGGAGAGCTTCGGCGGCGGAGCGTGGAGCTCGTGTCGCTGAATCCTGAGTACGAGCCGATCCTGTTGCCGCGCGATCCGCGGCTGCTCCTCGGGACCGTCGTCCTCCGCTGGTGCACCCACGCGACGCCAGGCTGACGACAGGCGCCACGAAGTGAGGAAAAGGCGAAAGGGATACGACCGCAGTCGTATCCCTTTGCCGTCTGTGTCGGTCGCCTAACGGCAAGCGCGCGACTGTAACAGGCCGGCGTTAGGGGGTTGAGGGGAAGGAGCGCGGAGACGCGCTCGAAGAATCCATCAACCACCGAGGTGCAGGATGCGACACAGACGATTCACACATTTCTTCCGGCGGACAGCGCCGGCACGACGGGCAGTCGCGGCGCTGGCGGTGTGCGCTCTCCCGCGGCCCGTACACGCCCAGGCGTTGCCGGCTCCATCGCCGCCCCAGGCGCCGCTGCTGGCCGCGTACCGGACGCCCGTCATCGCGCTCGTCGAGCCGGCGGGTGGTGGGTCCGTACCGCAGGACAGGCCCGTTGTCGTGTTCCGCTTCGCGCAGGGCGAACCGAACGACGCCATCGACGCCAGGAGCTTCTCCGTGACAATCGATGGCGCCGACATCACACGCGCGTTCCGAATCGCCGGTGGCGATGCGTGGGGATCGCTCGCCGGGGGTTCTGCGAATCCGCTCGCCGTCGGGATGCACGAGGTCATCGCGCGCATCTGCTCGGAGCGGGGAACGTGTGGAAGCACGACCGCGCCCGTGGCGGTTGCGACCGTGCCGGCGGTTCGCCCCGAAGGTGGGCAAACGACGAGTAAGTGACGTGACCCCCAATGCTGGTCCGATCGTTATGTCGGCCCGGTGGGATGACGTAAAGCTGTTCCCGTCTGCAGCTCTTTCGCAAACGTACTCGGGGTTCGACCCGCGAGGCCGCTGTGCGGCCGCGTCTTGTTGTAGTCGACCGGCCACTGCTCGATCGTCTGGCGTGCATCGGCCAGGGCATCGCGCACAATATCCATGGACCACTGCTCATTGGGCCGGACGGCGCTGGCGGCACGATCCGCGGCATTCTCACGCGCTCGTCGCCGGCGCGCTGTCGCGCGTCCTCAC
>DASZNJ010000305.1:0-5135 GCA_035551575.1 Gemmatimonadaceae bacterium | reverse complement strand
CTCGTCGCGTGGCTCCGCGTCCCGCCGTTCGTCGCGACGCTGGCGATGCTGACCGCCGCCCGCGGGCTGTCGTTCATCATCTCCGGCGGCCGCAGCGTCGGCGGGCTCCCCGACTCCTTCGGCGCGCTCGGCCGGGCGGTGGTCCTCGGCATCCCCGCCCCGGTGATCGTGATGGCGGCGGTGATGATCGCCGGCGCGCTCGTCCTCGACCGGATGGTCTTCGGGCGCCACATCTACGCGTTGGGGAGCAACGCCGCAGCCGCCTGGCTGGCCGGCATCCGCGTCAGGCGCGTGACGTGGCTGGTCTACGTCCTCAACGGCGCACTCGCCGGGCTCGGCGGCCTCGTCCTCGCCTCGCGGCTCGGCGCCGGCGTGCCTAACGCCGGGGTCCAGTACGAGCTCGACGTCATCGCCGCCGTCGTCGTCGGGGGAACGTCGCTGAGCGGCGGCCGCGGCAGCATCGGCAGCACGCTCTGGGGGACGGTCTTCATCGGCGTACTGACCAACGGACTCAATCTCGCCAACGTCGACCCCTACGTGCAGAAGATCGCGCTCGGCGTGGTGATCGTGATCGCGGTCATCGCCGATGGGTGGGGGCGGCGGAACGCGTAAGGCGGGAAGTGATTCCGGAAATGGGAGTGAGACTGCGCTGGAAACGGGCGTGAAGAACCTTGCGCATGAGATGAGAGTGAGGAAGCCGGCACCGACGATGAGGATCGGGATCGACCTCGGCGGGACGAAGATCGAGGGGATTGCGCTGTCGAACACGGGTGAGATCCCGGTGCGCCATCGGGTCGCGACGCCGACCAGCTACGAGGCGACCCTCGACGCGCTCACCGGCGTCGTCGACACCATCGAGCGCGCGGTGAACATGAAGTGTCCGGTCGGGATCGGCATCCCCGGCACCGTCATGCCGGAGACCGGCGTCGTCAAGAACGCGAACTCGGTCTGCCTCAACGGCGAAACGCTGCTCGCCGACCTCAACGCGCGACTCGGCCGGACCGTCAGGCTGATGAACGACGCGAACTGCTTCGCGCTGAGCGAGGCCGCCGACGGCGCCGCGGCCGGCGCGCCGGTGGTGTTCGGCGTCATCCTCGGCACCGGCGTCGGCGGCGGGATCGTCGTCGACGGGAAGTGCCTGATCGGCGTCAACCAGATCACCGGCGAGTGGGGACACAATCCGCTCCCCTGGCCCTCGCACGAGGAGATTCCGGGGCCCTCCTGCTACTGCGGACGGCGCGGCTGCATCGAGGCGTTCATCTCCGGACCGTCGATGGGACGCGACCACACCGCCCACACGGGCCAGACGCTCTCCACCTACGACATCGTGAAGGGCGCCCGCGACGGCGATCCCGAGCCGGTCGCCACGATGGAGCGCTACTACAACCGCCTCGCGCGCTCGCTCGCGACGGTGATCAACCTGCTCGACCCCGACGTCATCGTCCTCGGCGGCGGGATGTCGAACGTCCCCGGTCTCGCCGAGGCCGCGCAGGAACGCCTGCGCGGCTACGTATTCTCCGACACGATCGCGACGCGCATCGTGAAGAACATGCACGGCGACTCGAGCGGAGTGCGTGGTGCGGCGTGGCTCTGGCCCGTCGGCAGCCCCGTCTGAGCGCATGGCCCGCCAGCTGATCGGCGTCCTCGGCTATGTCGCGCTCTTCCGCCGGCACGCTGCGCTGGCGCGCCGATCCAGCCCGGTCAGATCGCGGCCGACCGCGCGCTGGTCCTTTCCTACATGGCGAGCTTCGCCGCGCTGGTCGGCTTCGCGTCGCTGGACCTCTGGCACCTTCATCTCCTGCCAACGCTCGCCCCGGGGCTGCGCGTGATCGGGCTCGTCATCTTCGCTCTGGGCTGGTGGGTCGTCTACCTCGCGCTCAGTGCGAACGCGTATGCGGTGTGCGTCGTGCGATTCCAGGAAGACCGCGGCCATCAGGTCGCCGAGGGGGGACTCTACCGGCACGTCAGGCACCCGATGTACGCTGGTCTCGTCCTCATAACGGCCGGCCTCTGCATCTGGCTCGGCTCGACCGCCGCGCTGATCGCCGCGACCGTGCCGGTAACGCTGCTCGTGGTGCGAATTCTTCTCGAAGAGAGAATGCTGCGGGCGAAGCTCGCGGGGTACGGCGAATATGCCGGACGCGTCCGGTGGAGGCTGGTGCCGGGGGTGTGGTAGCTCGTGACTCGGGGTTTCGCGTGGCGCTCGAGTGCTGTGTGGCTCACGAGCATCAACAAGGGGAACACCGATTACGCGGATTACGCGGATCATCTCCTGGTGGCGGCTACCCGCTTCGTGGCTGACCGAGGCAGTATCCGGGAAATCCGCGAAATCGTAGTTCAAACTGTCGGGGCTCGTGGAGGGGTACGACCCTGATCCCTCTCGAGGAATCCGTCCGCAGTCACCCACATTCCCTGATGACGACACGCCTCCTCCCGCTGACCCTCCTCGCCGCCTGCATTCATGTCTCCGCCTCGCGGACCCCGCGGTCGAACACCGCCGTTGCAGCCGCGACGCAGTTGGCGCCATGGGTCTCGCTGTTCGACGGGCGCACGCTCAACGGCTGGCGCGGACTCGGCTCGAGCGGCGTGCCGACTGCCCACTGGGTCGTCGAGAACGGGACGATCCGGAAGATCCCGAGCGGGAAGGTCCCGGTCCAGGCTGACGGCCAGCCCCTCGCCGGCGGCGACCTGATGTCGGAAGGGACGTGGCGCGACTTCGAGCTGGAGTGGGAGTGGAAGGTCGCGCCGGGGGCGAACAGCGGGATCAAGTACAACGTCTCCGAGGAGCTGTCGGTGATGCTCGAGCCGACGCACGCCGCGAAGGGGTTCGAGTACCAGATGCTCGACGACGACCGCCACCCCGACGGCAGGCTCCCGACGCATCGCGCCGCCGCACTCTACGACCTCGTCGCGCCTAACGCGTCGAAGCGTCTCGCGCCGGTGGGCGAATGGAACAGCTCGCGCATCGTCCTCGTCGGCAACCACGGCGAGCACTGGCTCAACGGCGCGCTCGTCGTCAGCTACGACCTCGGCACTCCGGCGATGGACTCCGCGCTGACGGCCAGCAAGTACCATGGCTGGCAATGGTTCGCCGACCGCCGCGCGGGGCACATCGTCCTGCAGGACCATGGCGACGAGGTCTGGATCCGGAACATCCGGATCCGGTCGCGTCAGGCGGGCCAGGAGGCAGAACCGATACGGCCATGAAGGCAACGCGGCAGGCTGCTCCTGCCACCTGGCATGCTGCAGGGACACGAGGCATGTCGCCTGGGGCAGAACCGCCCGGCCATGAAGGCAACGCGGCAGGCGCTCCTGCCAGCTGGCATGCTGCAGGGACACGAGGCAGGCGCACGAACCAGGATCCACGTCCAGAGGGGTCGGAACGAGCGGCAGTTGCCGTGGTTCTGGCCCCTCACGGCGGTGGGTCCTGCCTCATGCGACATGCCTCATGTCCCTGCAGCATGTCCCAGTGGTCCAAGCAGCCTGCCGCGTTGCCTTCATGGCCGGGCAGTGCTGCCACATGGCACTCCTACGTCACTCGTCGTATGGGCCTGGTATTCCGGCAGAAATATCCTCATCGCGCCCATGAAGTCCGGTCGCCCATCTCCACCATGAGGATCCCATGTCCAGGTTCACCGCATCATCCCTCGTCGCCGTACTGGCAGTCTCCGCCTGCGCCGACCAGGCGACGAACCCGATCCCCAGCCCGTACCCCGCCGCCGGCGACGCCCTCGCGACCACGGCGGCGGAGGGCCTCTGGCGCTCCGTCGTCACCGGCGAGACGGGGCCCGGCTCGCAGTACGCGTTCTACGTCCCGAACGACTGGAACGGGTCGGTGGTCTACTACGCGCACGGCATCCGCCTTCCCTCGGCGCCGGTCGACCTCGACGTCGGCGACGGCTTCGCCGGCTTCCGCGACGCGTTAGGCGCGCGACACTACGCGGTGGCGCTGTCCAGCTTCGACGAGAACGGCTTCGCGGTGAAGGATGGCGCGCAGCGCACCCACCAGCTGCGCGGGCTCTTCGCGTCGCAGTTCGGGCAGCCGGTCCGCAGCTACCTCGCCGGCATGTCGCTCGGCGGGCTGATGGTCGAGAGCATCGCCGAGCAGCATGGCGCGCAGTACGACGGGACGCTGGCGATGTGCTCGCCGTTAGGCGGCTCGGCCAGCGAGGTGAACTACCTCGCCGACGTCCGCGTCCTCTTCGATTGGTTCTACAAGGGGGTGCTCCCGGGCGACGTGATGAACGTCCCGCCGGGGACGAATCCCGACGAAGCCGTCGCCGCCGCGGTCCGCGCGATCATTGCCAACCCGACCGGGCTCGGCGCGATGCTGCGCGTCGACCAGACTCCGCTCGAGGGGACGGGACCGAGCGACTGGGTCACCTCCGTCGGCTACGCGATCAAGTACAACATCCTCGCGCTCGACGACCTGACGTCGCACACCCACGGCCACCCGTTCTACGACAACAGCGAGACGGTCTACTCGTCGAGCCTCCCCGCGCCGTACGGTCTTCCCGGCTCGCTGCTCGCCGCGATCAACGGCGACGTCCCCGGCGTCGACGGCGTCGGCCGCTTCACGGCGACCCCTGACGCGCTCAACTACCTCGACAAGTACTACACGCCGACCGGCGCCCTGACGATCCCGACGCTGACGCTGCACACGGCCAACGATCCGTTCGTCCCGCGCCGCAAGCACGAACGCGAGTTCCTGAAGGCGGTGACCGATGCCGGTGCCGGCTCGCTCCTCGTCCAGCGCAACGTCCCGGGCGACCGCTTCGGACACTGCACCTTCAAGCCCGAAGAGCTGACCGCCGCCTTCGACGCGCTGGCGAACTGGGTCGAGAACGGAGTGAAGCCGGCCGCCTGATTGGGCCAGGAGACAGAACAGAGATACGGCGATGAAGGCAACGCGGGAGGCTGCTCCTGCCGACTGGCATGCTGCAGGGACACGAGGCATGTCGCGTGAGGCAGAACCGCCCGGCCATGAAGGCAACGCGGCAGGCTGCTCCTGCCACCTGGCATGCTGCAGGGACATGAGGCAGGCGCACGAAGCAGGATCCCCGTCCAGAGGGGCCAGACCGAGCGGCAGTTGCCGTGGCTCTGGCCCCTCATGGCGGTGGCTCCTGCCTCATGCG
>DASZNJ010000304.1:0-4322 GCA_035551575.1 Gemmatimonadaceae bacterium | reverse complement strand
TGTTGTTTCGAGACTTCCATTCCCGGTGTTGTTTCGAGACTTCCATTCCCGGTGTTGTTTCGAGACTTCCATTCCCACGGAAGTTTCGAGACTTCCATTCCCGGTGTCGTTTCGAGACTTCCATTCCCGCAGTGACCCAAGCCAGTCACGCTACTCGGTAGGCACGGCCATGCCCATGGTGTGATAGCCCTTGTCGACGTAGATGGTCGCCCCGGTGATCCCCGCCGCCAGTGGGCTCGCCAGGAAGCACGCCGTGTTGCCGACGTCGTCGGCGGTCACCGGGTCCTGGAGCGGGGAGTTCGCCTTGCAGTAGTCGATCATCTTGCCGATGATGCCGATCGCGCTGGCGGCGCGGGATGCCCACGGTCCGGCGGAGATCGTGTTGACGCGGACGCCGTACTTGCGGCCGGCTTCGAAGGCGAGGACGCGGGTGTCGCTCTCGAGGGCAGCCTTGGCGCTCGACATCCCGCCGCCGTAGCCGGGGATCACACGCTCGCTCGCCATGTAGGTCAGCGAGAGGAAGCTGCCGTGCTCGCGCATCAGGGGCGAGAGGCGGCTGACCATCGAGACCATGCTGTAGGCGCTGACGCTGACCGCGGTCAGGTAGCCGTTGCGGCTCGTCTCGAGCAGCGGCTTCTTCACGTCGGGGCCGTTGGCCAGCGAGTGGACGACGATGTCGAGCGGCCTGTCGCCGAAGTCGGCCTTGAGTCGCGCCGCCATCCCGTCGATCGAGAAGTCGCCGGTGTCCTTGTACCGCTTGCTCTCGCGGACGTCGGCCGGGGCGTCGGCGAGGGTGTCGTAGGCGGCGTCGAGCGGGTAGATCTTCTCGAACTCGAACAGCTTGCCCGACGTCAGGCGGCGCGACTCGTCCATCTTGCCGCGCTCGAGGAGGTTGAGGAAGATATTGAGCGCGGGCGGCCAGGTGCCGACGCAGACGGTGGCGCCGGCCTCGGCGAGGGACTTCGCGATCGCGAAGCCGAACCCACCGTCGTCGGCGACGCCGGCGACGAGCGCGCGGCGGCCGGTGAGGTCGATGTTGATCATGTGATGTATATCGCCAGTTGAGCCAGCAGCAGCAAGCCCGCGCAGGAGTCGCGCGGCACGGAATATCCATCGTATCCGCGAGCGTCCGCGGCTGGACGCGACGCGGGCGCCTCCGGATTCCGGGGCAGCAAGCGGCCCGAAGCGGGGCCGTCTCACCCGCGCCGTGCGCGGTAGCCCGGCAGCAGGGGGTTTGCATGGCGACGGTGCTTTATGTGGACGACGAGCCGGCGATCCGCCGCCTCGTCCGGCGCTGGTTCGAGAAGCGCGGCGTGACGATCATCACCGCCGAAAGTGTCGCGGAAGCCCAGCGGTTGTTCACGGAACACGAGGTCGCCGGCGCATTCGTCGACGTCTGGCTCGGCAGGGAGACGGGCTTCGACCTCTACGCCTGGATCGTCGAGCACCGGCCGCAGCTCAAGGACCGCATCGTCTTCATCACCGGCGACGTCGACGCCGGCGTCCCCGAAGGGACCCAACTCCAGGCCCTCGGCCGCATCGTGATCGCGAAGCCGTTCGAGCTCGAGGACCTGGAGCTGCACGTGCGGGAATGGGCACGGGCCCCCGCGCGACGCAGTGGGCCAGTGGCGCAGCGGAGCCCGTGACGATGGGTGTCAGGTGTCAGGGGTCAGGGGTGCGCAGCCACAGTGCCTGACACCTGACACCTGGCACCTCGCTGTTTGTCGTTGGACTTCCCCCGCGCAGAGTTAGAAATTCCGCGCATGTCCAGCACGGTCCCCGCGGCGAACACCGGCGCCCCCCACCCCGGTCCCTCCTTCGCGCGCGGGCTCTGGCGGATCGCCGCGGCGGACGTGTCGAGTGGAAATCGCGTGCGGCTGCTGCGCGACGGGCCGGCGACGTTCGACGCGATGATCTCGCTCATCGAGAGCGCGCGCGAATCCGTCTGCCTCGAGAGCTACATCGTACGGTCCGATGAAGTCGGCGAGCGGTTCGCGGTCGCGCTCACCGCGGCGGCGGGGCGCGGGGTGAAGGTGCGGCTGCTCTGCGACTGGATCGGGATGCGCGGGATCTCGCGCAGGTTCATCCCGCGGCTGCGCGCGGCGGACGTCGACGTGCGCGTCTTCTCGCCGATCGGGTTCCGGCGCTGGCTCGGCATCGTCCCGCGCGACCACCGCAAGCTGCTCGTCGTCGACGACAGCGCCGGGATCACCGGCGGCGTCGGGCTCGGCGTCGAGTGGACGACCGGGGTGCAGAAGCGGCGCCGCTCGCGCTGGCGCGACACCGCGGTCTGCATCGAGGGGCATGCCGCGATCGACATGCGCAACGCCTTCGAGACGATGTGGCGGCGCGCGTCCGGGAATGAGCGGCGCGGCGCGCACCGCTTCGTCTCGCGCCGCGCGACGCACAGCCACCTCGACCCGTCGACCCACGAGCCCGCGCTCGTCGGGATCATCGAAGGCGAACCGGGACGCCTCCGCGTCGGACGCGCGCTCCAGCTGCAGGCGGTGTCGGCCGAGCGCTCGATCTGGATCGCCAGCGCCTACTTCGTCCCGAGCTTCGCCGAGATCGAGGCGCTCTGCGGCGCGGCTCGCGACAACGTCGACGTCCGCGTCCTCGTCCCCAGCCGCGGCGACCATCCGTGGATCCCCTGGCTGACGCGCCGCACCTACCGCCGGCTGCTGATGAACGGGGTCCGCATCTGGGAGTGGCAGGGGGAGATGATGCACGCCAAGACGAGCGTCATCGACGGCCGCTGGCTCCGGGTCGGCTCGACCGACTTCAACCCGCTCGGCGTCTCGATCAACTTCGAGCTCGACGCGGTGATCGAGGACGCCGCGTTAGGCGGGGAGGCCGAGTCGATGTTCCTCGCCGACCTGGAGAGCTCGCGGGAGATCAGGCTGGCGCGTTAGGCGGGCACCGGTGCCAGGGGCCAGGGGTCAGGGGTCAGGGGTCAGGGGTCAGGAACGGCGGGACTGCCGACGGTGAGATCGCGTGCGGCACGGGGCGTGCCTTCCCCCGGCGCGTTCATGACGGAGCACATCTCCTCGAGGTGACAATGCGCTGGGAAATGGGAGTGATCGGAGCGGCCGCGACGTTGGCCGTCGGATGCAGCACCAGTGAATCGAGCACCGATTCCACGACGACCTCGTCCATGTCTGCGGGCGCGATCGACACGAACGTGGCGGACGCGGGAGCGGTGAGGCCGATGGCGATGCCTGACGACCAGATGAAACGGGTGCTCGATGCGCATGCGGCACTCGGCGCACGGCCGCTCGAGACTCTGACCCCCGCCGAAGCGCGCAAGGGACCGACGCCGGCGGATGCGGCGAAGAAGGTCGCGGCTGACAACGGAAAGCCGACCGCGCCCGATCCGGCGGTCGCGTCGACCGATCGCACGATCCCGGGGCCGGGCGGCGCGCTGCCGGTGCGCATCTACACGCCGAAATCGGGGAGCGGCCCGTGGCCGGTGGTGGTCTACTACCACGGCGGCGGGTGGGTGATCGCGAACAAGGAAGTCTATGACGGCGGTGCGCGGGCGATCTCGAAGCTCGCGAACGCGGTCGTCGTCTCGGTGGATTATCGCCAGGGCCCCGAGCATCGCTTCCCAGCGGCGCACGACGACGCGATCGCGACCTACAAGTGGGCGCTCGCGAACGCCGCCTCGATCAACGGCGACCCGAGGAAGGTGGCACTCGCAGGAGAGAGCGCGGGTGGCGGTCTCGCCGTCGCGACGGCGATCGCCGCGCGCGACATGAAGCTGCAGCAGCCGACGTCGGTGGTCGCGGTCTACCCGATCGCCGGCACCGACACCAACACTGCCGCCTATCAGGAGAACGCGAACGCGAAGCCGCTGAGCAGGCCGGCGATGGAGTGGTTCTTCCGGAACTACCTCAACGGTCCTCAGGACTATGCCGATCCGCGCGTCAACCTCGTCGCGGCCGACCTGAAGGGGCTGCCGCCGGTGACGATCATCAACGCGCAGATCGATCCGCTCCGCGGCGACGGCGAGCTCCTCGCCGACCGGCTCCGCGCCGCCGGCGTCGACGTCGAGCAGAAGACCTGGGACGGCGTCACCCACGAGTTCTTCGGGATGGGCACCGTTGTCGACAAGGCGAGGGACGCCGAGCAGATGGCCGGCGACGCGTTGAAGAAGGGGTGGCGGTAGGCAGCGAGCGTCAGGCAGTCGCGCGGGTGGCAGCGTCGCGCCGGGCGCTGTAACTTCGCGCTCTCATGACTCGCAACCGCTTCGCGCGGCGACGGCTCGCCCTCGCCGCGCTCCTCGCGCCACTCGCCCCGCTCGCGCTCGCCGCCTGCGGCGG
>DASZNJ010000303.1:0-2377 GCA_035551575.1 Gemmatimonadaceae bacterium | reverse complement strand
TCATCGCCGCCACGCTCCAGGCGGCGGTGGAGGCGGCGCGCGCCGCCGGCGGCGCCGCGACGAAGGAAAGCGGGGCGTCGCTCACCTGCCGGGTGCGCGAGAGCGCGGGAGAGGGCGAGGCGAAGGGTGTCGAGCTTCGGGTCGAGGGTGCGTTCGCGAGGACGCCCGCTCTCGACGCGACGCTCGCGACGTTGGCCAGGGAGTACGGCGTCGGCGTCCGGCCGGCGGAGAGCAGCATCACATCGACGTTTCCCGCGTAACGCGGACTGAAGACATGGCAACGGCAAAGCAATACAAGATCCTGATCGCCGACGACGAAACGGCCATCACCACCGGTCTCAGCGCGATCCTCGCCGACGAAGGCTATGAGGTCGAGGTCTGCGCCGACGGACAGCGCGCGCTCGACCGCCTGTCGTCGGATGCGTTCGGCGTCATCCTCGCCGACCTCAAGATGCCCAGGCTCGACGGGCTCGCGATCCTCAAGGAGCTCCAGAAGCGCGACATCCCGACCGAATGCATCATCGTCACCGGACAGGCGACGGTCGATTCGGCGGTGCAGGCGATGCGCGAGGGCGCCTACGACTACATCGAGAAGCCGCTCAACGCCGAGAAGCTCAACCGGCTCAAGGCGCTGATCCCGAAGGCGCTCGAGAAGTTCGCCGTGCAGCAGAAGAACCGCGAGCTGTCGAGCAAGCTCGAAGGGCTCACGCACTACGGTGAGCTCACCGGGCAGTCGGAGGCGATGCGCAACGTCTACCAGGTGATCGACGCGGTCGCTCCGTCGACGGCGAGTGTGCTCATCCTCGGCGAGAGCGGTACCGGCAAGGAGCTCGTCGCCCGGGCGCTGCATTCGAAGAGCGAGCGGGCGAAGGGGCCGTTCTTCGCCCTGAACTGCGCCGCACTCCCCAAGGAAATCCTCGAGAACGAGCTGTTCGGTCACGAGAAGGGGGCCTTCACCGGCTCGACCAACGAGAAGCCGGGCGCCTTCGAGATGGCGAGCGGCGGGACGATCTTCCTCGACGAAGTCGCCGAGATGTCCACCGACATCCAGGTGAAGCTCCTCCGCGCCCTCGAGACGCGGCAGGTCCGCCGGCTCGGCGGCAAGAAGGAGATCAGCGTCGACATCCGGATCGTCGCCGCGACGAACAAGAACCTGCAGAAGGCGCTCGCCGACGGTGAGCTTCGCGAGGACCTCTACTACCGCCTGGCGGTCGTCGAGATCTTCCTCCCGCCGCTGCGTGAGCGTGCCGGCGACATCCAGCTGCTCGCCAACGAGTTCCTCGAGCGGTTCGCGCAGGAGAACGGCAAGCAGGTGAGCAGCTTCGACGACCAGGCGTGGAACTGGATCCTGACCTATCACTGGCCGGGGAACGTCCGCGAGCTGAAGAACGCCCTCGAGCGCGCGGTGATCATGGCACGCGGGGACGTGATCGGGCCGGCGGACATCGTCCCGCGGCACCTGCTCAAGTCCGCCGAGATGCCCGCGCTGACGATCGAAGTCGGCAACACGACGGTTGCCGAGGCGAAGAAGCAGCTCGTGCTCCGGACGCTCGCGACCACCGGGGGCGACATGGTGCGAACGGCGAAGGTCCTCGGGCTCGACGTCGGCGAGGTCGCCGCCGAGATATCCGGGCTCCTCACCCGGAACGGCACGCCGCCGAAGGCATCGGGGGCGCGCGACGGCGCCGCGCACGGCAGCGCGGCCCACGACGGTGCCGCGAACAGCGACGCTGGCGCGGAGCGTGCTCCCGCAAGGAAGAGCGCGGCTGCGCACCCGCCGGCGGCGAAGGGAAAGGCGGCTCCAGCCAAGGCGAAGAAGCGCTGAGTGGCCGCGCGGCGCGCCCGTTGCACAGGCGGGGCAGACGGAAGATCGCGGGCACTACCGAACCTCCAGGAGAACGCAGGATGCGCGACGATTACGAGTTCGACGACGACGATGCATTTGTGGTGATCGAGCGCCAGTCCCCGGGGATCGGCTCTTTCCTGATCGGCGCGGCGATCGGGGCGGGGGTCGCGCTGCTCTTCGCGCCGCGGACCGGCGAGGAGACGCGTCGCGAGATCCAGCGCGGCGCGCGGCGCGTGCGCAATGCGGCCCAGGACGTCGCGAGCGACGCGGTGAGCCGCGTCAGCGAGACCTTTCAGGAGGCGCGGCGCCAGGTCGAGGAGCGCATCGACGCGGCCCGCCAGGCGATCGAGCTGAAGAAGAGCCAGGTGACGCGGGCGATGGACGCGGGGCGCGAAGCGGCCCGCGATGCGCGCGTCGACCTGGAGGCAAAGCTCGCATCGACGAAGGCGGCCTATCACGCGGGGGAGGAAGTGGCCCGCGAGGCGCACGAGGACCAGGCCGCCCGCGCCGCCGCCCGATCGGCCGCCCGGG
>DASZNJ010000302.1:0-6329 GCA_035551575.1 Gemmatimonadaceae bacterium | reverse complement strand
CGTGTCGACCGCGACGTCGCCCGCCTGGGTGCGGATGGCGTTCCGGCCGAGCACCCGCCGCAGCTGTGACAGGGCGTCGGAGAGCGAGTTGCGCGCGCGCTCCTCGCCGCGCCCGCCCCAGAAGACGCCGATGATCCGGTCGCGCGTCGCCCGCCGCCCGGGGCGCAGCGCGAGCCACGAGAGCAGGGCGAGCCTGCGCGGGCGGGTCGCGAGCGTCGGCTCCTCGGCGCTCATCGTCTCGAGCAGCGCCATCCGCCCGAACGTCAGAAGGCGGAATCGCTTCGCGCGAGGCGTCAGCGCTGACGCGGCGTCGGGTACGCCGCCGCGCGGGATCCTTTCCATCGGCAAACCTCGTCAGCGGCGCTCGGGGAGCAGCGTGTAGTCGGCGAAGTTGCCGTAGAGCGGAGAGCCCGTTCCCCCGTCGGTGACCGCTTCGACGAGGAACCGTCCTCCGACGAAGCAGCCGCGCCACGACTGCCCCGGCCCGCCGAACGGCTCCTCGCGGTCCCCGCGCGAGCGCATCGCGTTGACCCCGACCTTGAAGCTGCGCAGCTGCGCGCCGATGTCCCCCGCCAGCTCGGCGTCGTCGCAGGCGATCGACGAGACCAGGCAGCCGTTCGAGACGTTCATCTCCGCCACGAGCTCGTCCACCGAATCGACGAGGACGAAGGTGTCCACCGGCCCGAACGGCTCGCGGTGATAGAGCGCGCTGTTGCGCGGCACGTTGAGCAGGGCGGCGGGGGGAACGTATGCGCTCATGTCCTGCCCGCTGATGAAGCGGGATTCGTCGAGGCGTCCCTCGAACAGCGGGATCGCCCCCGTCGCGATCGCCATCGACACGGATTTCCGCAGCGATTCGGCCGTCGCCCGGTTGATGAGCGGGCCGAAGTCGAGCGTCGGCAAGGGGTCGCCATCCCGTGCGACGGCGACCGGGTTGCCAACCTCGAGCGCGTTCGCCGCCGCGAGGTACGTCTCGAGGAAGCGCGGAAAGAGGCTGCGTTCGACGACGAACCGCGCGTACGCGGTGCAGCGCTGCTTGCCGTAGTCGTAGCCCTTCCGGATCTGGCCGCCGAGCTTCTTCCAGTCGGTGAAGTCCCAGACGCCGTAGGCGTTGACGCCCTCCATCTCGAGGATGTGCCGCTTGCGCGTGTCGAGCAGCGATGCCGCGACCGCGCGCCCGCTCGCCCGTCCCCCGACGAAGGCGAGGCAGTCGACGTCGTCGCCGCGGACGAGCGCGGGGCCGAGCTCGCCCCCGGAGCCGCTGAGCAGGGTGACCGGAAGGCCGGCGCGCCGGGCCAGCGCGAACCCGACGGTCAGCGAGAGCAGCCCCCCGTCGGTGGGCGTCTTGGCGACGACCGCGTTCCCGGCGAGCGCCTGGACGAGCACGGCGTGCATCAGCACCGAGTACGGGTAGTTCCACGAGGCGATGTTCGAGACGACGCCTAACGGTTCGCGTCCGTCGAGCATCGACTCGATCCCGGCGAGGTACCATTCGACGCCGTCGACGCACCGGTCGACGTCGGTTTCCGCCTGCTTCAGCGGCTTTCCGATCTCCCAGATCAGCAGCCGGGCGATGAGGTCGCGGTGCGCACGGAGCGCCGTGAGGCAGTCGCTGACCCGGCGCCGCCGTTCGTCGAGGTCGACGCGCGCCCATTCTCCGGCCTGCTGCTTCGCCAGCTTCACGGCGGCGTACGCGTCGTCGAGCGGGAGCATCGGCAGCGGTGCGAGCTCACGCCCGTCGACCGGCGAGTGCACGACGCGCGGCTTTCCCGGCCGCGCCCACTCGCCGCCGATCAGGTTGAGGGGGCGTCCACCTTCGCCAAAGGCTTCCGGCGCCGCGCTGCGCGCGCCGGCGAGGAGGGCGTGCCAATCCGCATCGGGAGCGACGTGCATCTCGTCTCGGGGTCGAGGTAGGCGGTGACGTGACCACTTCGGGAACCGGAGCGTACGCCGGTCGCCCCCGAGAGGGAAGTGCCCCCGCCCGTTCGCGGGTCGTGCGGGGGATCAGGGTCGCTGAAAGACGGTGATGCTGACGGGAGCCATCCACCGATCGCGTGCATCATCCCCGTTCAACGACTCTGACCCCCTGACGCGCGGTTACTTCGTCGCGCCCGGAATCAGCGTCAGGCCGCTGACCGTCGCCTCGGTGTTGTGGGCGAAGCGGATCCCGTATACGCCGTCCGTCGAGGTGAGCTTGCCGCTCGTGACGAGGTCGGACTTCGGGTAGGTCGCCACCACCGTCCCGTTGATCGCGCAGGTCACCTGGTCACCCTTGACCGACACCGCGATCTCCTGGGTGACCGGTGCGCCGGCTCCGGAGGCCTTGTGTACCGCGGCGTTCGCTTCGCCACGCCCGCCGTTCATCTGGAAAGGCCGCGGGCCGAAGCCGCGCACGATGAAGTTGCCGTTTCCGTAAGCGGCACAGTAGAGGTAGCTCTGCTGGTCGGTGCCGAGCTTGTTGCCGGCGATGACGATCCCGTAGGGATGCGGGTGGTCGTTGAGGTTCATGTACTTCGGCTCCGTGAACGTTGCCTTCACGGTGTAGTCGCCGGTCGCGACGTTGGCGGGGTTCCAGTAGGTCACCGCCGGTCCGGTCGTGACGCGGAATCCGTTGTCCTCGGCGACGAACTTCGCGTTCGCGATCGTCGCGCCACGGCTCGCTTCACGCGCGTCGACGACTCCGGTCCACCCGGGAACGGAGATCCCGCCGCCGGTGATGGCGCGTGAGGACTCCTGGCTTCGAAGGCCGCTCGCGGTCGTGGCGGAGAGAACGAGCGCGGCGAGTGCGAATCCGGTACGGTGGGGGTGGCGCATGGCAGGACCTCGTGATGAAGGGGACGCTGCGGGCAACATTACCGCGCGCGCGCCGCGGCTGGTAGGGCGCGAATCAGGCCGTGGCGGGGCCGCCGCTACGCCCGTGTCCGTGTCAGGCACTGTCCGCTGGCCGGCCGCTCCCGGGACGACATGATGAAGGGACCCTTCGAGCCACTTTCCTGAACAGGATCGCGGACCGGATGGAAGAGAACCTCGAGACGCTCGCCGTCATCGAGACCATCGACAACGGGAAGCCGATCCGCGAGACGCTGAACGCCGACCTCCCGCTGGCGATCGACCACTTCCGCTACTTCGCCGGTGCGCTGCGGGCGCAGGAGGGGGGAGTCTCGGAGATCGACGGCGACACGATCGCCTATCACTTCCACGAGCCGTCAGGCGTCGTCGGCCAGATCATCCCCTGGAACTTCCCGCTGCTGATGGCGACGTGGAAGCTCGCGCCGGCGCTCGCGGCGGGGAACACGGTCGTCCTCAAGCCGGCCGAGCAGACGCCGGGATCGATCATGGCGTTCATGGAGACTTCCTCGACAAGGCGCTCGAGGGCTTCGTGATGTTCGCGCTGAACCAGGGCGAGGTCTGCACCTGCCCGTCGCGCGCGCTCGTCCACGAGTCGATCTACGAAAGGTTCCTGGAGCGCGCGGTCGCCAGGACAAAGGCGATCGTCGAGGGGCACCCGCTCGACGGGAAGACGATGATCGGCGCGCAGTCGTCGTACGACCAGCTCGAGAAGATCCTCAGCTACATCGACATCGGGAAGAAGGAGGGGGCGAACCTTCTCTGCGGCGGCGAGCGGCGGATCCACGACGGGGAGCTGAAGGAGGGCTACTACGTCGCGCCGACGATCTTCGAGGGGAACAACCGGATGCGGATCTTCCAGGAGGAGATCTTCGGCCCGGTGCTCGCGGTGACGAAGTTCAGGAACATCGACGACGCGCTCGAGATCGCGAACGACACGCTCTACGGGCTCGGCGCCGGCGTCTGGACGCGCGACATGAACACGGCCTATCGCATGGGCCGCGGCATCCGCGCCGGCCGCGTCTGGACGAACTGCTATCACCTCTATCCCGCGCACGCGGCGTTCGGCGGGGACAAGCAGTCGGGGATCGGGCGCGAGAACCACAAGATGATGCTCGATCACTACCAGCAGACGAAGAACATGCTGGTGTCGTACAGCCCGAAGGCGATGGGCTTCTTCTGATGCCCGTCGAGCGGGTGACGATCACCCCCGCGGCCGAGGCGGTGCCGAGGAGGCTCGGCGCCGCCCACGGCCCGCTCGTCTTCCACCAGTCGGGTGGCTGCTGCGACGGCAGCTCGCCGATGTGCTACCCGCGCGCCGAGTTCCGCATCGGCGGGAACGACGTCTGCCTCGGCAGCGTCGCCGGCGTTCCGTTCTACATCGGGGGGCAGCAGTACGAGTACTGGCAGCACGCCCACCTGACCGTCGACGTCGTGCCGGGGGTGGAAGCGGATTCTCGCTCGAGGCGCCGGAGGGAGTGCGCTTCCTCACGAGGTCGCGGTTGTTCAGCGACGAGGAAGCCGGGGCACTCGACGCCCAAGGGGCCCCCCCCGCGCGGCCCCGACGCCTTTCAACAAGTCGTGGCGAAACGATGATAGTCGCGCCGATAGGCCCTTGCCCCCCTCGAGGGGTCGGAGTCAGCTCGAGCGCGAGCCCACCTCCTGCATCGAGATTTCCTGCGCCGTTCCCGGCCGGATCGCGCTGACCTCGGCCTCTTCGAGGGGAACGGAGAACAGCGCGCGGTACGCTGCACGCCGCTCGGCGGGGCTCGCGCCTAACGCGCGGTAGGCTGGATGCGCCGTGACGAGGTAGTCCGGCGCGCCCTCGCCGTTGCCCCTGAAGCTCGACCAGCGGTACGCACCCGGCACCACCACCAGCCCGGCGCGGACGGGATTCATCTCGATGTAGCGGCTGCAGGCGAGCAGATATCTCTCCGAGTCGATGAGCCGCGAGCGATAGCGCCCTTCCCACAGCGTGCCGGTCCGCCGGTGTCGCGCGTTGAAGTACGGTACGTACCAGCGCCCGAGCGCCTGCATCATTCGCGCGGGACCGCGTTTCCCGTCTGGGGTGGCGAGGATGTGGACGTGGTTCGTCATCAGCACATACGCATGGATCGCGCAGCGTTCCCGCCGGCTCGCATGGTGCAGCATGCGAAGATAGCGCTCACGGTCGGCACGGTCGACGAACACCGACGTGCGGTTGTTGCCGCGCTGGATGATGTGCATCGGTTGCCCGGCGGCGACAAGGCGGGGTGTTCGAGGCATGGCCGCATCCTGGCTGAGGAGCGGGCCGGTTGCTCAAGCATTCGGGCGCCTGGATCATCGATCCATTCCGACTCCGACCCCCGGGGGGGCGGGGCATCGTTTGAATGCGGGCATCATCATGCGAGGCGTTCCGACCCCGGGCGCCGCCCGGCGGCGACCAGCTCCCCCCTCCGTGCTCAACCCCCTGTCAGTGGCGCGGTCCCCAGCACGCCGCGGCCGATCGCAACGATCCCCCCGACGATCAGCGCCAGCGCGACCACGATCCCACCAAGCCGGATTCCCATTTCACGACGCTCGCTGCTCGAGCGCTGCCCGACGATCGACGACGCGTGCGTCACGACCGCAGCGAGCACCATCATGATGAGGTGACCGACCACCGCGTCCGGAAAGACCCCGCCGATGACGAGCCCGACGCCGAGCAGGATCTGAAGATCGAGCAGCCCGGCGAAGGTCGCGGCGAGCGCCGAGCCCGCCCGCATCCCGCGACCGGTGAAGACGGCATACGCCAGCGCGACGAGCGCGGCGGCGGCGACGAGGAGGACGAGGTAGCGAAGCCCCGAGTGCGCGTGGTAAAGGACGTTCACGATGGTGGCAGAGTGAGCGGTGGGTGTGAGGCGCTCCGGTGCGCGATGGCCCGGAACACGCTGAAAGCTACCTGCTGGCATTGCCGCGCCAGGCGCGCCCGGCGATCGTTCATCTCCGAACCCCCTCTCCGCCCTCCGCGAATGCCGTCATATCGACACAAGCCGATCGACCTCGTCGTCGACGTTCGCTCCCGCCTCGAGTACTGGCTCGGCCATCTCGAGGGTGCAACGTGCATCCCGGTCGGTAAGCTGGCCGACGCCATCCCGAAACGGGAGGGCGTCACGCCGACCACACGCATCCTGGTGTACTGCGCGAGCGGGATGCGCTCAGCCGCCGCCGCCGGGATCCTCAGGTCGCTCGGCTATCGCCACGTCACCGACGGTGGGGGGATCGCGGCAGCACGCCCGGACTACACGCCGTGAGCTCCTGAGGCGGTCGCGCCCGTCGGGGGTCGCTTCCCGCCCCACGCCCTTCCCCCTCGGGACGCGCCGGTCGTGCCGCAGCGAGGGATTCACGGTGCTCGGCGCGATCATGGAGAAAATTTCCGGCGACCGCTGGCCCCCGCGACGACGACCGCCACGCCCGGCTTCGACTATCCGGCGCGGCTGTCGCCGTGCAGATTGGCGCGAAGC
>DASZNJ010000301.1:0-4716 GCA_035551575.1 Gemmatimonadaceae bacterium | reverse complement strand
CGTACCGGTCGCGCCGCGCGCCGCGGCGCCGACCGCGCCGGTGCCGCTCGCCGTCACGACCGGCGTCCAGGCGACGATCCCGCAGCCGGACGCGCCGGCGCCTGACGTCTTCGTCGCCGACCCGCGGGCGAAGATCGAGATCGACACGCTCCTCAAGCACATGGTGACGAAGGGCGCGTCCGACCTGCACCTCCGGGTCGGCGAGCCGCCCGTGCTCCGCCTGCACGGCGAGATGCTGCGCATCGAGGGACAGCCGCCGCTGAGCGACGACTTCATGCGCGCGATGCTCCTCTCGATCATGCCGGAGCGCAACCGCAACGAGTTCGAGGAGCTGCACGACACTGACTACGCCTACGAGATCGAGGGGACGGCACGGTTTCGCGCCAACGCCGCGATGGAGCGCAAGGGGCCGGCCGCGGTGTTCCGCGTCATCCCCGCGCAGATGGTCACCGTCGAGCAGATGGGCGTCACCCCCGAGGTGCAGCAGCTCTGCTACCTGACGAAGGGACTCGTCCTCGTCACCGGTCCGACCGGATCGGGCAAGTCGACGACGCTCTGCTCGCTGATCGACCTGATCAACCGGTCGCGCACGGACCACGTGATCACGATCGAGGATCCAATCGAGTTCGTGCACCCGAACAAGAACTGCATCATCACGCAGCGCCAGGTCGGGGTGCACACGAAGAGCTTCAAGAGCGCGCTCCGCGCCGCGCTCCGCGAGGACCCCGACATCATCCTCGTCGGAGAGCTGCGCGACCTCGAGACCGTCGCGATCGCGATCGAGACGGCGGAGACGGGGCACCTCGTCTTCGGCACGCTGCACACGACGACCGCGGCGGGCACGGTGGACCGGATCATCGACCAGTTCCCGGCCGACCGGCAGGAGCAGATCCGCGTCATGCTCGCCGAGTCGCTGAAGGGCGTGATCTCGCAGACACTGTGCAAGAAGATCGGCGGCGGGCGAGTCGCCGCGCGCGAGATCCTGCTCACCAACCCGGCGATCTCGAACCTGATCCGCGAGTCGAAGGTCTTCCAGATCAACTCCGTGCTGCAGACGTCGCGCAAGCTCGGGATGGTGACCCTCAACGACGCGCTGATCGACCTGGTCGACGGCAAGCTCGTCGAGCCGAAGGAGGCGTACACGAAGGCGATCGACAAGCCGAACTTCGCGACGATGCTCCGCAACCGGAACCACGACGTCAGCTTCCTCGACCTCGGCAGCTCCGAGGCGGCCGACGGCAAGGCCGGTCACGGCCGCCCGGCGACGGGCGCCGCGCCGGCGGTGAAGGCCGGGGTGAAGCGTTAGGCCGAAGGGCGGCCGTCAGCGATTAGCCGTCAGCGATTAGCCGTCAGCGTCGCGCGGCGGCGGGAACGCCCCGGGGGGGGCAGGGGTCAGGGGTCAGGGGTCAGGTGTCAGGCAAGGCGCAACGCCGTTGCTGACACCTGACCCCTGACCCCCCTTTGGCGCTCAGCTAAGGGCTGACAGCCAACGGCCAACAGCCAACGGCCAACGGCCAACAGCCAGCAGCGGCCGTCAGTCCGTCTCCGGCCGGTCGTCGTCGTCGGCCATCCCGTCGTCGCTTCGTCGCTCCCGGAGCTCCCCCCTCGGCCTGGCGTACTCCTCGCGGGCGCTGTAGCCGTAGCCGCCGAGGACCTCGCCGCCGCGCATGTAGTCTGCGCCGTAGCCGCGACCCAGGGGGTAGTTCTGCCGGGATGCTTCGTCGCGCTCCTCCATCGGGACACCTCCATCGTTGGACGGGGTTAGAGCTTGCACCGGCACGATGTACCGGCGCGCCCGCTGAGGCAAGGTGATCCGTGGGGAGGTGCCTTTCGGGGCTGGTTCGGCTATATTCAAAGGCTATGGAAATCCGCAACATCGCCATCATCGCGCACGTCGATCACGGGAAGACGACCCTCGTCGACAAGATGCTCCGCCAGGCCGGGGCGTTCCGCGAGAATCAGGTCGTCGACGAACGCGTGATGGACTCGAACCCGCTCGAGCGCGAGCGCGGGATCACCATCCTCGCCAAGAACACCTCGATCCACTGGAAGGGGACGAAGATCAACATCGTCGACACCCCGGGCCACGCCGACTTCGGCGGTGAGGTCGAGCGCATCCTGCGGATGGTCGACGGGGTGCTCCTGCTGGTCGACGCCTTCGACGGGCCGATGCCGCAGACGCGCTTCGTGCTCCGCAAGGCGCTCGCGTTAGGCAGGACGCCGATCGTCGTCATCAACAAGATCGACCGCCCGGGCGCCGATCCGATGCGCGTGCACGACGAGGTCCTCGACCTGTTCATCGAACTCGAGGCCACCGAGGAGCAGCTCGACGCCGCGGTCGTCTACGCCTCGGCGCGCGAGGGGGTCGCGACGATGGACATGGAAGTGAAGCCGACGGACCTGTCGCCGCTCTTCGACACGATCATCGAGAAGGTCCCGCCGCCGCCGCACGACGCGGCCGGCCCGTTCCAGATGCTCGTCTCGACGATCGACTACTCGCCGTACGTCGGCCGCCTCGCCGTCGGGCGGATCGAGCGCGGCACGGTGCGGGTCGGCGAGACCGTCGCGCTGCTCAGCGCCGACGAGTCGCGCGCCGCCGAGCGGGCACGGGTGACGAAGCTGATCGCCTTCGAGGGACTCGAACGGACCGAGGTCCAGGAAGCGTCGGCCGGCGAGATCGTCTCGATGGCCGGGCTCGAGGGGGTCGAGATCGGGTTGACGATCACCGACGTCGAGCACCAGGAGCGGCTGGAGGGGATCGCGGTCGAGGAGCCGACGATCAGCGTCGACTTCATCGTCAACAACTCGCCGTTCGCCGGGAAGGAAGGGAAGTTCGTCACCTCGCGGCAGATCCGTGAGCGCCTGATGAAGGAGCTCGAGCGGAACGTCGCGCTCCGCGTCGAGGACACCGACAGCACCGACACGTGGAGCGTGTCGGGGCGCGGCGAGCTGCACCTGACGATCCTGATGGAGACGATGCGGCGCGAGGGCTACGAGTTCCAGGTGTCGCGTCCGCGCGTGATCACGCGCAAGGGCCCGAAGGGGGAGCGGCTCGAGCCGTACGAGGAGCTGGCGATCGACGTCCCCGAGGAGCACCTCGGCGCCGTGATCGAGAAGCTCGGTCCGCGTCGCGCCGAGATGATCGAGATGAAGAACCCGGGGCAGGGGCTGGTGCGGATGCTCTATCGCATCCCGGCGCGCGGGCTGTTCGGGTATCGCTCCGAGTTCCTGACCGATACCCGGGGCACCGGGTTGATCCATCACCGCTTCCTCGAGTACGGTCCGTGGGCGGGTCCGCTCGCCGGCCGTTCGCGCGGGACGCTGGTGTCGATGGAAGGGGGGAACATCGTCGCGTTCGCGCTGGCGAACCTCGCCGAGCGCGCGACGCTGTTCGTGGCGCCGGGCGATCCCGTGTACGAGGGGATGATCGTCGGCGAGAACTCGCGGCCTGGGGACATGGACGTCAACCCGACGCGCGAGAAGAAGCTGACGAACATGCGGTCGAAGTCGACGGACGAGAACATCCAGCTGGAACCGCCGCGGGAGTTGACGCTCGAAGGTGCGCTCGAGTATATCGAGGACGATGAACTGATCGAGATCACGCCGGCGGCGATCCGCTTGCGGAAAGCGACGTTGAGCGCGACCGACCGGAAGCGGGTGACGCGGAATCAGAAGAAGGAGCGCGAGAGCGCGTCGGCGTGAAGCCCGTGGGCTTGCGGGAACGGGCGGGAGCCAGGCGCGTTTCACGTCATGCGGCTCGGAGGTTGCTGGGGGCGGTACGCGACGGCGTGTTGATGGCTTGACGGGTTGATCGATCCAGTGGCGGTGCGGAGGCCCGGTGCGCCAGGCAGCGGGCTGACAGGCCAGTACCAATTCACGGAGAGCACGACAATGTGGGGAGAAGTCGGCGCGTCGGAGTTCATCGGCGCGACTGAGGTGTTCGCGATGAACGGTGGTTGGATGTCCGCGGCGCCGCGCCGTCCGGTGGAGGGATCGGACGACGAGGAGGACGAAGTCGACGATGACGGGCTCGAGGAGTTCGACGAGGACGAGCTGGACGCGGACCTCGACGAGGAGCTCGACGACGAGGATGAGGAAGAGGAAGAGGATGATCTCGAAGACGACGAAGATGATTTCGACGACGACGAGGACGACTTCGACGACGATCTCGACGACGACGACGAGCTCGACGAGGAGGAGGAAGAGGAGGACTGAACGGTCGCCGGTTGTCGCTGGTGCGGGAGGGGGAATGGCGGCGGTGGCGGGGTGTGGCGAGGGTGATTTGGGGAGGGTGAATTTGACTGGTCTTTCCCCCTTGTAATCGCCGATTGGCCTGCTATAATACCTGTCCCCCGCGGTGCGGGGGCTTAAGTGAATACCGAGCAACGCTGATTGAAAATCGAGTGATGTATCGTGCGAGGCTCTTGTTGATCCGTTGTCGTTCGTGGGCAGCGGGGAGAGAAACAACACGATTCTGAAATGATTCCGGACACTGGCATCAGGCCACGTGTCTGATGACGGTGTTCGGGGAGCTACATCGAACTATCCATTGGAGAGTTTGATCCTGGCTCAGGACGAACGCTGGCGGCGTGCTTAACACATGCAAGTCGAGGGCAGGCAGCAATGCCTGACCGGCGAACGGGTGCGTAACACGTGAGCGACCTTCCGTCTTCTGGGGGATAGCCGGCCCAACGGCCGGGTAATACCGCATACGCT
>DASZNJ010000300.1:0-14709 GCA_035551575.1 Gemmatimonadaceae bacterium | reverse complement strand
AGCAGCGCGACCAGGCCGTGCACCTCGGCCTCGGCCGGCAGCAGTTCGGCCAGCACCCTGGCCAGCCGGGTGGCGTCCTCGCACAGCGACGGGCGGGTCCAGTCGTCGCCCTCGGTCGCGGCGTAGCCCTCGTTGAAGATCAGGTAGATGACCTCGAGCACCGAGGCCAGCCGCGCGGAGCGTTCCTCGCCGCGCGGGGTTTCGAACGGGACGTTGGCCTTGGCCAGGGTTTTCTTGGCCCGCACGATGCGCTGCGCCACGGTCGACTCGGAGACCAGGAAGGCGCGCGCGATCTCGTCGGTGGTCAGGCCGCCGAGGAGGCGAAGGGTGAGCGCGACACGCGCCTCCATCGAGAGGACGGGATGGCAGGCGGTGAAGATGAGCCGCAGCAGGTCGTCGCCGATGTCGTCGTCGAGCGCGGCGTCGAGATCGGGGACGGTGCTGTCCTGGCGCGCATCGAGGTCGCGGCCGAGCTCCTCATGCTTGCGCGCGGCGAGCTTGTCGCGGCGGATGCGGTCGATCGCGCGGCGCTTCGCGGTCGTCATCAACCAGGCGCCGGGATTGTCAGGCACTCCGGACTCCGGCCACTGCTCCAGTGCGGCGACGAGCGCATCCTGCGCGAGATCCTCGGCGACGCCGACGTCGCGCACCATGCGGGCGAGTCCGGCGATCAGCTTCGCGGACTCGATTCTCCAGACCGCATCGATCGTGCGGTGCACATCGGAAGACGACACGCCGACCAATTAGTGGATGGCCGGCGGCGCGTGCAACCCGGAGCGCGCGGCGGCTTGCGTCGCCGGCGCCCCGGTATCTGATCGTCACTGGCGCGGTACTACTTCTTCGTCGCGGCTTTCTTCGCGGCGGCGTCGCGGAACTGCTGCTCCTTCTCGAACACTTCGGGCACCTGCTGCGCGAGGTCGCCGAAGTCCTCTGCCTCGAAGATCTGCCGGATCTCGATTTCGGACTCGGTGCCGGGCATCGGGTTCGGCGCGCGCTTCACCCACTCGATCGCCTCTTCCTTCGACCTCACCTGCCAGATCCAGAAGCCGGCGATCAGCTCCTTCGTCTCGGCGAAGGGACCGTCGATCACCGTGCGCTTGTTTCCGGAGAAGCGGACACGCGCGCCCTTCGCGCTCGACTGCAGCCCCTCGCCGGCGAGCATGACGCCAGCCTTGATCAGCTCTTCGTTGTACTTGCCCATCGCGGTCAGGAGCTCGGCGCTGGGGAGGACGCCCGCCTCGGAGTCCTTGCTCGCCTTGACCAGGATCATGAAACGCATCGTCGGATTCCTCACGGTTCGGGTTGCGGTCGGAGCGTCGAGGCCGGCGCCGTCAGCGCCATGCTTCCCCGGCTCTACTTGCACGTCGAACGAGCCGGCGCCAGATCGACATGAGGGAGGAAGTTTCTTGAGGGCAGGGAGGGGTGTGAGGGGTGTGAGGGGTGTCAGGTGTCAGGTGTCAGGTGTCAGGTACGGCGGAGGGGCGACGGCGGAAGGGCGTGGCGGGACGAACGGTAGCGTCATTCCTGGCGCCGGGCGCCTCGCGCAAAAAAACCCTGACCCCTGACCCCTGACCCCCCCTCGGGCCCCTCGCACCGAACTCCGAACCGTGGCATTCTACAATCATCCCTCACAGGGAGCAGCCATGAAGATCGGCATCATCGGAGCGGGACACATCGGCGGGACGCTGGCGCGCCGGCTCGCCCCGCTCGGGCACGAGGTGTCCGTCGCGAATTCGCGCGGGCCTGAGACGCTGGCGAAGCTGGCGAAGGAATCGGGGGCCAGGGCGGTGACCGTGACCGAGGCGGCGCGCGACAAGGATGTCGTCATCGTGACGATCCCGGAGAAGAACATTCCGCGGCTGCCGAAGGGGCTGTTCGCCGATGCTGCGGAGAGCACCGTCGTCGTCGACACGGGGAACTATTACCCGCAGCAGCGCGACGGCCGCATCGATGCGATCGAGTCGGGAACGACCGAGAGCCGCTGGGTCTCGCAGCAGCTCGGGCGTCCGGTGGTGAAGGCGTTCAACAACATCTACGCACAGCACCTCATGGAGCGCGGCCGCGTCGCGGGTGCCGCCGGCCGCATTGCGCTCCCCGTCGCGGGCGACGACAAGCGGGCGAAGGACGTCGTCATCCGCATGCTCGACCAGCTGGGGTTCGACGGTGTCGACGCGGGCGGGCTCGACGAATCGTGGCGACAGCAGCCGGGGACGCCGGTGTACGGGACCGACCTCGATGCCGATGGGGTACGGCGCGCACTTGCCGCCGCGAAGCAGGACCGGCCGGAGGACTTCCGGGCGAAGGATTGAGTGGCCGCCCCCCGGCGCGGTAGGCGTCGCGGCCGCACGACGCGGCCCTGGCTGCTCCTTCACGGCCCACTGTTCCGGAACCTTCACGCCTCGCACGTCGCTGCTCGCCCGCGTCACGTCCTCGATCCGTATCGGCGGGAAGCCGACGATCTCGTACGTGCCTGACGCGAGGCCGATGTTCGCGGCATCGAGCCCCCGGAGGAGGTCGCGTCCGATCGCGTCCTTGATGCTGCGCACCCCCCGCCGATCGTGATCCGGTCGCCGGCGGTGTAGACCCGCGCGCAGCGTCCGGCTCCGCCCTCTTGCGCTCCCGGATGAGCGTTTTAGCTTCCGGAACCAGGGTTAACCAAATGACTAAAGCATCCAGTAAACGGCGCGCGTCACCGCGGGCCGCCATCGAGGATCGCGATGGCGACACCGAGCAGCGCATCCTCCAGGCGGCGCGAAGCGTGTTCGTCCGCCGCGGCACTTCCGGCGCCCGCATGCAGGAGATCGCCGCCGAAGCGGGGGTCAACCAGGCGCTGCTCCACTACTACTTCCGCTCGAAGCAGCGCCTCGCCGAGGCGATCTTCCGCGAGGCCGCGGGACGACTCGTGCCGGCCGTCCTGCGCCTGCTCGGATCCGATGCACCGCTCGAGCAGAAGGTGGAGGGGTTCGTGCACCTGTACATCGACACGGTGCGCGAGCAGCCCTTCCTCCCCGGGTACATCCTCGCCGAGCTGCACCAGCATCCGGAGCGGGTGCGGGGGCTGCGGGAAGCGATCGGGCTTCAGCCGGCGACCGTGGCGAAGACACTGCTCGCCAGGCTGCGCACGCAGCTCGACGAGGGCGCGAAGTCGGGGACGCTGCGCCGGATCGCCCCCGAGCAGTTCGTGGTGAGCCTGCTCGCGCTGACGGTCTTTCCCTTCGCCGCGCGTCCGGTGCTCGACCTCGCGCTCGGCATGGACGACGACGCGTTCGCGCGCTTCCTCGACCAGCGCCGCACCGAGCTGCCGCCCTTCATCCTCAGCGCGCTCCGCCCATGACGCGCGTGACGCGATGGATGGCGGGGCTCGCCACGGCCGCTGCGACGTTAGGCACCGCTCCCCGGCTCCGCGCGCAGGCGAGCACGGCGCCCGACTCGCTGACGCTCGCCGCGCTCCAGGCGGAAGCGGTCCAGCGCGACCCGCGTGGCCGGCAGCTCGCGCTGCTCGCCTCGCAATCGGCGCTCCGCGAGCGGACCATCGCCGCCGGCCACCTGCCGACGTCAGGCGCGAGCGCCCAGGGGCAGTACCAGTCACAGGTCGCGACGCTCCCCTTCTCCCTGCCCGGGGGGATCGGTGCACCCGTCCCCCCGCACGCCACGTACGACGCTCACGTCGAGGCGCGCGAGGCGCTGTTCGACGCGTCGCTGGGCCGGCGCCGCGATGTCGAGCGCGCGCAGCTCGCGCAGTCGCAGGCCCAGGTCGGGGCATCCCTCCATGCGCTGCGCCAGGCGGTGAACGACGCATTTTTCGCGGCGCTGCAGCTGCAGGCGCAGGGGGAGGAGCTCGCGGCCGGGCTCACCGATCTCGAGGCGCAGCTCCGGGTCGTCGCGGCGCGTGTCAGGCAGGGCGCGGCGCTCCCCGGCGACTCGGCGATCCTCGCCGCCGAGCTGCTGCGCCGGCGGCAGTCGCTCGCCGAGCTTGCGGCGAACCGCGACGCCGCGCTCGAGGTGCTTTCCAGCCTGACCGGGCATCCGATCGCGAGCGCGCGACTGCTCGCCCTCCCCGACCTCGGCGACGAGGTGGCGCGCGCGAGAGAAACGTCCGGCACGACGAGGGCGCGCCCGGAGTACGAGCTGTTCGCTCGGAGCCGCGACCTCCTCGCCGCGCAGCGAGCTGCGGCGAGTGCGCGCGACCTGCCGCGCGTCGCGGCGTTCGGGCGCGCCGGCTACGGCCGCCCCGGGCTCAACCCGTTCGCGCGCGACTTCACCAGCTACTGGCTCGGCGGCATCCTCGTCGAGTGGACCCCGTGGAACTGGGGGACGACGGCGCGCGACCGGGAGGTGCTCGCGCTGCAGCAGCAGGTAGTGTCCACGGAAGAGACGGCGTTCCGCGAGAGCATCGACCGCGCGACGGTTCGCGACCTGGCGACGATCGACCGCCTCGGCCGCGCGTCAGGCGAGGACGACACCATCATCGCCCTGCGCGAGCAGGTGCTCCACGAGACGGCGCTTCGCTTCAGCGAGGGGGTCGTCACCTCGGCGGAGTACGTCGACCGGCAGACCGACCTCCTCGCCGCGCGCCTCGCGCGGGTGAGCCACCGGGTCGAGCTCGCACAGGCACGCGCCCGGTACCTGACCACCCTCGGCGTCGAGGTCCGCTGATGCGACCGACTATCGGGACGGCACTTCTCCTCGCGACCCAGGCCACGACGCTCGCCGGCTGCGACCGCGCCGCGAAGCCCGACGCCTACGGCAACTTCGAGGCGACCGAAGTCGTCGTCTCGGCGCAGACGAGCGGGCAGCTCCAGCGATTCACCGCTGTGGAAGGCGCCCGCATCGAGCGGGGAACGGTGGTCGCGCTGGTCGACACGACGCAGCTCGCGCTGCAGCGGACGCAGAGCGTGGCGCAGCGGGCGGCGGCGACGTCGCGCGGGGCGGAGGTCGCGGCGCAGCTTCGCGCGCTCGAGGCCCAGCGCGAGATCGCGCAGCGGGCGTTCGAGCGCGCGCAGCGGCTGTTCGCCCAGCAGGCGGCGACGGCGCAGCAGCTCGATCAGGCGGAACGCGACTACCGCACCCTGGCCGCGCAGGTGTCGGCGGCGCGGGCGCAGCGGGAGAGCGCGAGCATGGAGGCCGCGTCTTCTGCGGCGCGGGTGGAGCAGCTGCGCGACCAGCTGGCGAGGAGCGCGGTCACCAACCCGCAGGCCGGGACCGTGCTGGCGACCTACGCCCGTGCCGGCGAGGTCGTCCAGCCGGGGCAGCCCCTCTACAGGATCGCCGACCTCGACACCCTCGTGCTCCGTGCGTACCTGTCGGGATCGCAGCTCGCCGCGGTGAAGCTCGGCCAGCAGGTACAGGTGCACGTCGACCGGGGGAACGGGAAGCTGGCGGCGATGACGGGCGCCGTCACCTGGATCTCGCCGACCGCCGAGTTCACGCCGACACCCGTGCAGACGCGCGACGAGCGTGCGGACCTGGTCTACGCGGTGAAGGTCACGGTGCCTAACGCTGACGGGATGCTGAAGGTCGGGATGCCCGGCGACATCACACTCGGCGTTGCGCCGGCGCGGGCCGCCACGCAATGAGCGCCGCGGCGCCGCTGGTGGTCGAGGGGCTGACCAGGCGGTTCGGCGGGACGCTCGCGCTCGACGACGTGTCATTCGCGGTGAAGCGGGCGGAGCTTTTCGGCCTCGTTGGTCCCGATGGAGGAGGGAAGACGACACTCTTCCGGATCCTGACCACCCTCCTTCTCCCCGACGCCGGGTCGGCTCGGGTGCTCGGGCTCGACGTCGTGCACGACATGCGGGCGATCAGGGCGCGCGTCGGCTACATGCCGGGAAAGTTCTCACTCTACCCCGACCTGAGCGTCGAGGAGAACCTGCGCTTCTTCGCGTCGGTGTTCGGCACGAGCATCGAGGAGGGATACTCGATCATCGATCCGATCTACCGGCAGATCGAACCCTTCCGCGGCCGCCGCGCCGGGGAGCTCTCCGGGGGGATGAAGCAGAAGCTCGCCCTCTCCTGCGCGCTGGTGCACCGGCCGGACATCCTCTTCCTCGACGAGCCGACCACGGGGGTCGATGCCGTATCGCGCCGCGAGTTCTGGGAGTTGCTCGCGGAGCTGAAAGCGTCGGGGCTGACGATCGTCGTCTCGACGCCATACATGGACGAGGCCGATCGCTGCGACCGTGTCGCCCTCGTCCAGCTCGGGAAGATCCTCGCCATCGACGTGCCGGCGGCGATCGGAGCGCGCTTCCCGACGCCATTGTTCGCCGTGCGAGGCCGCGACCGCCAGGCGCTGATCCGCGCGCTGCGCGAGTATCCGCACGCGGTCTCGGTCTTCCCTTTCGGCGCGGAGCTGCACTACAGCGACAAGCGACTCGGTTCGCCGCGCGAGGACATCGTGCGTGACGTCGGCCACCATCTCGCGGCGAAGGGACTCACCGCGACCGTCACGCCGATCGCGCCGGGAATCGAGGACACTTTCATGGCGCTGATGGGGGCGCCGCCGGAGGCAGCCGTGTGACGCGGGCGATCGACGTTCGCGCGCTGACGCGGCGCTTCGGCAGCTTCACCGCGGTGGACGCGATCACCTTCGACGTCGGCGAGGGAGAAGTGTTCGGATTCCTCGGCGCGAACGGCGCGGGGAAGACGACCGCGATCAAGATGCTGATCGGGTTGCTCGCGCCGACCTCGGGGAGCGCGACCGTCGCCGGGTGCGACGTGGTGCGGGAGTCGGACGCGGTGCGCCGGCGCATCGGCTACATGAGCCAGCGCTTCTCGCTCTACGAGGACCTGACCGTCCGCGAGAACATCACCCTCTTTGGCGGGATCTACGGGCTCTCGAACGACGCGATCCGCGACCGCGCGCGGGGGATGCTCGCCGCGCTTCGCCTCGAGAGGATGGCCGACGCGCGCGTCGCGGCGCTCCCGTCAGGGTGGAAGCAGAAGCTCGCCTTCTCGGTGGCGCTCCTCCACGAGCCGGCGGTGGTCTTCCTCGACGAGCCGACCGGAGGGGTGGACCCGATCACGCGGCGGCAGTTCTGGGAGATGATCTACGACGCCGCGGCCAGGGGGACGACGCTGTTCGTGACGACGCACTACCTGGACGAGGCCGAGTACTGCGATCGCGTCTCGATCATGGTGGACGGACGGATCGCGGCGATGGGAACGCCGCAGCAGCTGAAGCAGGAACACGGGGTGGCCACCCTCGACGAGCTGTTCGTGCGCCTCGCGCGCCCGACCGCTGCCGCGCATGGCTGAAGCTCGCCCGGGCGGCTGGCGGCGGTCGGCGCTGCTCGCGTTCGTGGTCAAGGAGATGCACCACATCCTCCGCGACCGGCAGACGCTGCTCGTCCTCCTGCTGCTGCCGCTGGCGATGGTGGTGCTGTTCGGCTTCGCGCTGCGGAGCGACGTGAACGGGATCCGCGTCGTCTTCGTCGACCCGAATCCCGACTACGCGACGACCGCGCTGCGCGCGCGATTCGCCGGTAACGGGCGGTTCAAAATCGTCGGAACCGCGCCGACGATCGCGACCGTCGAGCCGATGTTCCGCCGCGGTGATGCCGACATCGCGGTCGTCTTCGAGCCGGGGTTCGCCGGTCATCTCGCCGAGGGAACCCCGGCGGGGCTGCTGCTCGTCAGCGATGCGTCCGACCCGAACACCGGCACGACGATGCAGGCGTACGCCAGCGCGGTGATCGCCGCGTACCAGGCGGAGCTCGGCGCACCGGGGCGGGGGGTGCAGATCGTCCCCGTGACGCGAATGCGGTACAACCCGACGCTGGCCAGCGCGAACCTGTTCGTCCCCGGGCTGATCGCGCTGGTACTGACGCTGGTCACGGCGCTGATGACGGCGATCTCGCTGTCGCGGGAGAAGGAGCGTGGCACCCTCGAGGTGCTGCTCGTCTCGCCGCTGCAGCCATGGCAGATCATCGTCGGCAAGGTGCTGCCCTACCTCCTGCTCGCCTTCGCGAACGTCGTCACCGCGCTGGTCGCGGCGTGGGGGATCTTTCACGTGCCGTTCCGAGGGAGCCTGGTCGTCCTGCTCCTCGCCAGCATCCTCTACGCGATGGTCGGGCTCGCGTTAGGGGTGATGATCGCCTCGGTCACCAACTCGCAGCGGGCGGCGATGCTCGGGGCGATGGCGGGGACGATGCTCCCGAACCTCCTGCTGTCGGGGATGATCTTCCCGATCGCCAGCCTCCCGGACTGGATGCACCCGCTGACGCTGATCGTCCCGGCGCGCTGGTTCATCGTGATCTCGCGCGGGATCATGCTCAAGGGCGCGGGGATCGCCGAGCTCTGGCCGGCGCTGCTCGCCCTGGCCGGGATGCTCATCGTCCTGATGGTGGCCGCGATCCGCAGCTTCAAGCCGCGGCTGGCCTGACGATGCGCACCCTCCGGTTCCTGCTGCGCAAGGAGTACCTGCAGATCTTCCGCGACCGGATGATCCTCGGGATGCTGTTCGTGATGCCGGTCGTGCAGCTGCTCGTCCTCGCCAACGCCGCGACCTTCGAGGTGAAGAGCGCGCGGCTGTACGTGGTCGACCACGACCACACCCCGATGTCGCGTGGCATCGTCGCCCGCCTGACGGCATCGGGACGCTTCATCCCCGGCGGCGCGTCGCCCTCGGTCGCCCTCGCCGACGAGGCGATGCTCCGCGGGAAGACCGACGTCATCCTCGTCATCCCGCGCGACTTCGAGCGCGACATCGTCCGCGACCGGCGCGCGTCGCTGCAGTTCATCCTCAACGCCGAGGACGGGGCAGCCGCCGGGGTGATGCAGACCTACGCCGCACGCATCCTCACCGCCTACGCGGCGGAGCTCGGCGCCGACGTGAGCCCGGTGCTGGCGACCGCCGGGGCGCGCGGCGAGCCGGCGCCGCGGCGCGGCAACGCCGTCATCGAGGTGAGGCGGCGCGGATGGTACAACGCGGAGCTGAACTACCGCGACTACATGGTGCCCGGGATCCTCGTCGTCCTCGTGACGATGATCGGGACGCTGCTGACGGCGATGAACATCGTCCGCGAGAAGGAGGCCGGGACTCTCGACCAGCTGAACGTCACCCCGGTGGCGCGGACCACATTCATCGCCGCGAAGCTCATCCCGCTCTGGACGCTGGCGCTCGCCGATCTCGCGTTAGGCATGCTGCTCGCCCGCTTCGTCTTCGACGTCCCCGTCCGCGGGAACCCGGCGATCGTCTTCCTCGCCGCGACCATCTATCTCCTCGGCGCGCTCGGCATCGGGCTCTGGGTCTCGACGATCGCCGAGACCCAGCAGCAGGCGATGTTCGTCACCTTCTCGATCGTCATGGTCTACCTGCTGATGAGCGGGCTGTTCACCCCGATCCGGGCGATGCCGGGGTGGGCACGGTGGGTCGCCGAGGCGAGCCCGGTGATGCACTTCGTCCGGCTGATGCGGGCGGTGCTGCTCAAGGGGGCGGGCTTCGCCGACGTGGTGCACCAGCTGGTGATGCTGGCGCTGATCGGGACGGTGGTGCTCTCGCTGGCGGTGCGGCAGTACCGGAAGCGCGCGGCCTGAGCGCGCGGGTTCAGCGTCGGTGCCGGGTGGGCTCGCCGCAACGAAAGCCCCCCGCCTGCCAGGTGGCCGGCGGGGGGCTCTCGTTGCGACGGGCGTCTCAGCCGCCGATGCTGGCGATCACCCGCCGCGCGTAGTCCACGACCGGCGCGGCTGCCTCATCGCTGACGCGTCCCGACTTCGTGAGCGCGTCCATCTCGTTGAGGAACGCCTCGAGCATGTTGCCCGCCGCCGTCCCGTTCCCGCCGTCGAGCTGCTTCGATGCGTTGTCGAGCTTCACCTGCAGCGAGTTGAGCTGGCCCGCGTTCAGCCCGCCGCGACCACCGAGCGACGCGAGCGTGGCGCGAAGGTTGGCGATCCCCTGGAGTGGCGACTGAACGACCACCTGCGCCGCGCCGCTCCCCATCCCGCCATCCTTGTCGAGGACGTTCACCGCGACGGTGTAGCTGCCGGCGGTCGTGTACTGGTGCTCGACGGAGAAGCTCTTCCCGACGATAGCGAGTGCGGCGGTCGCGCTGCCGTCGCCGTAGTTGACGCTGCCGCGCCAGGTGTCGGCGCCCGGGTCGGTGAAGCTGCCCGTCGTCGAATACGTCTCGCCCTCGAGGATCGTCGCGCCGTCGAAGGCGGCGATGCGCGGGGCGACGTTCGCGACGGCGATCGCCGTGCTGGCGGTGTCGGCTGCGCCCCTGCCGTCGCTGACGATCACGCGCAGCGCATAGCTGCCGTTGTCGGCGAAGGTGTGCGTCAGCGTCGCCGCGCCGCCGACGGAGTCGCCGTCGAGGGTCCACTTGTAGCCGAGCGCGTCGGCATCGGCATCGCTCGATGTGCCGGCATCGAAGGCAAGGGTCGACCCCTCCGTTCCCCCGGCGAGGTCGCCGGTGAGGCGCGCGACGGGGATACAGTTCCGCACCTCGATCCGGCACTGCACGTCGGGCGGGAGGATCGAGAGCAGGTCGTAGCCGGTCGAGCGCTCGATCCTGTCGACGGTGGTCGAGTAGGCGTGCCAGTCGCCGCTGGCGCTCGCTTCGTTAGGCATGCTGACGGCGATGACCTGCACATCCGACGGGCTGTCGATCTCGCTCGCGCTCCGCGTGTCGGGCACGACGATCGCCACCTTCCACATCGAGTCGGGGACGGCGATGCGGCCGGAGCCGGTCATGAAGCCGAAGCCGTCGACTCCCGCGCCGCTCCGGTTCCTCGTGAAGATCGGGCCGGCGATGATGTAGATCTCGGTGCTTCCCGTCGCGATCGCGCGGAGGTCGTTCTCGAGGCTTCCCCAGGCGCCGGCGTTGGCCGTCTGGTTCTGAGGGATCATGTTCGAGAGGAAGAACGTCGGCGCGTTGTCGCCCGGGGCGTCCGCCCAGTCGGCCGACGGGGACATGTGGCCGCGTGACCAGGTGCCGCCGTTGATCCAGTCATTGGTGTTCCAGGCATGAATGCCGAGCCGCGTCAGTGCCGTGTCGGCGGTCATGCAGTTGCAGCGCGACGCGCTCCCCTTGTGCGAGGCATCGAGGTTCCAGCTGACCCAGTTCGGGCCGCCGTGGGCGACGTTGTAGGAAAGCGTGTACTGCCGCCGGGCGATGATGACGTCGTCGCCCGGGTCGGCGTCGGTCGGGATCCCGAGCTCGGTGTTGTGGCCGACGCGCGCATTCGCTCCGACCGGCATCACGTCCGTGGTAATCGTCGTCGAGCCGCTGGCGATCCCGTCGCTGACCGCGGTCGCCCTGATCACCGCCGAGCCGGCCGCGTTCGCGGTGATGACCCCGTTGCCCGGGTCGACCGAGACGATCGCCGGGTTGGATGACGACCAGAGGACGTTGCTGTTCCCGACCGGCGCGCCCCGGGTGTCGGCGCTGCCGCTGTTGACGAAGAGCTGGGTCTGGAAGCCGACCGGGAGGATGTCGCCGCGGGTCGAGACGCTGACGTTGCCGGCGGTGACGTTGACCGTCGCCGTCCCGAAGACGCCGTTAGGCGCGGTCGCCGTGATCGTCGCCGAACCGCCGGCGCGGCCGACGACCGCGCCGCTGGCGGCATCGGCGATCGCGACGGTCGGGTCGGAGCTGCTCCAGGTGAAGGTGGTCGCGACCGGGCTGCCGTTCTCGTCCACCGCCGAGGCGACGAAGGTCTTCGACTGTGCGCTCTTCAGGTTCCAGGATGCCGGCGAGACGGTGACCGTCCTCGCCGGCCCGGTCACGGTCAGCGTCGTGCTGGCCGTCCTGTTTCCGCTCCCGGTCGTGACGGCGACGGCGATGTTGGCGGTGCCGGGGACCAGCGCCGACGCGACGCCGGTCGACGGATCGATCGTCGCGACGGCGGTGTTGCCGCTCGTCCACGCCGCCGAGCTGATCGCGACCGGCAGGCCGCCTAACGTCGCGGTCGCCGTGAAGTTCACCGTCGTGCCGGCGAACGCCGATGGCGCCAGCGGGTCGATCGACACGACGAGCACGTTCAGCGGCGGGAGCGGTGCCGAGCTGGTGTTGCGCGGGGCCGGTGCGCCGGTCGAGAAATCGAGCTTGTTGTCGTCGGTCTCCGTCCGCCCCCCGTCCTTGCGGATCGCGGCGGTGGTGTTCGACAGCGTCGCGGTCGGGCCGGTTCCCTCGAAGCAGTTTGCGCTCGACCCGAAGCCGACGAAGTCGACGACGGCCTTCGGGCAGGCGCCGGTGAGCTGCGCGGTGCTGCTTGCCAGCGCGACCTTCCCCGAGCTCCCGCTCATCGAGATCGTCCCCGGCGCGTCAGGCACCGGCAGTGCGACGGTCCCGCCGTTCCCCTTCGCCTCCTGCACCAGGTAGTAATGCCCCGACTTGAGGGTGCCGGAGAGTGGCGTCACCTGCCAGCTCGACCCGGCCGAGCTCGCGTACTGGACCGACCAGCCGTCGAGCGAAACGTCGGCCATCGACCCGTTGTAGATCTCGATGAAGTCGTTCGTCAGGGTCGCCCCCGAGTTCCCTCCTCCCCCGTAGACCTGGCTGATCACGATGCCGACCGGGATCGGGTCCGCGGCCGTCGCCAGGGTCGGTGCGGTCACCGCCTGCGTCGGCGCCAGCGGCTTGTCATTCCCGGCGGAGGTGCAGCCACCGATGAAGAGGAGCGCGGCAATCACGGTCGCTGACGAGCGGCGACCAGGTGAATTCAGCGGCATGATGCGGAGATCAGGGGATGGGCAGGGTACGAGTCGGGGCTGAGCCGCGATGCTCGGAGGAACGGGCAACCTAGAGGTTCCGCACCGGTCGCGACAGAGCCAGTTCGCGCGATTCCGTCACGATCCGGCTACGAGCTGGCCGATTGGTCGGGCGGGTCCGTCGTCCTGCCCGAATTCCTCCCTCCATCGCAAGCCGTCGCGCATCGCTCACTGGCGTCGGGTGGGGGCGGCATACATAATCCTCCCAGTCGCGCGCGGCGGGGCACGAGTTGGAATTCATCGGGTGGCTGGCGATGAGAATCCTTGTGGTGGAAGACGATCGGGCGATGGCCAAGCTCGTGCGGCTGTTGCTCACCGAAGACGGATATGCGGTCGACGTTAGCGCGGAGGGCGAGGAGGGGCTGGTTCTCGCGCGCGTCAACGCGTACGATGCGCTCATCCTCGACCTTGGTCTTCCCGACCGTGCGGGGATCGCGGTGCTGCGCGCGCTGCGGGCCGGAGGGAGCCGCCTGCCGATCCTGATCCTGACGGCGCGCGCGAGCGTGGACGAGGTGGTCGCGAGCCTCGATGCCGGCGCCGACGACTACCTGATCAAGCCGTTCGCGAACGCGGAGCTCAAGGCACGGGTGCGCGCGCTCGTCCGGCGCGGCGGCGCGGTGCGGACCGAACAGCTCTCCTGCGGCGCGCTCGTCGTGAACCGGCTCACCCGCCATGCGCTCGTCGCCGGTACCCCGCTCGACCTGACGGCGCGCGAGTTCGCGCTGCTCGAACACCTCGCGCTGCACGCCGGGGAGGCGGTTACCCGGTCGACCCTCCTCGAGGCGATCTGGGACATGCACTTCGACCCCGGCACCAACGTCGTCGACGCGCTCGTGCTGCGGTTGCGGCGCAAGCTCGCGGCGGCGAGCGACGCTCCGCGGGTCGCGACGATTCGCGGCGTCGGCTACCGGCTCACCGGCGCCCCGGCCGTCCTCGAAGCCTCCGTCGACTGACGGGGGACGCCGCGCGCCTCGCCCGGGAGCTCGGCATGGCCAACTCCACGAAGCCTGGTGACTCGCGGGGCGGCATCGATCCCCTGCTGCGCGCTGCCCTCGACGCGCGCGGCGAGGCGCTCATCGCCTATGACACGCAGCTTCGCGTCACCGAGTGGAGTGCCGCGACCGCCCGCAACAACGGGGTCAGCCGCGCCGATGCGTTAGGCAGGAGCGTCCTCGACCTCTTCCCGTACATCCGCGGGACGGCGATCGAGGCGGAGTATCGCCGCTCCCTTGCCGGCGAGACCGTCGACGCCCGCGACCGCGAGTGGCGCGCGGGTGAAGGCGATCCACCGCGGCGGTACGACGTCACCTACACCCCCGTCCGCGACGACGACGGCACGGTGGTCGGCGGCGTCGTCCTGACCACCGACGTCACGGCGCGCGCCGCGCTCGGCGGCTTCGCAACCACCGAACTTCCGCTGCTGCGGACGATCCTCGACAGCGCGCCGCACTCCCTCGTCGCGGTCGATTGCGACCTCCGCATCGTCGAGTGGAACAGCTGCAGCGAGCGCCGGACCGGGCTCCGGCGCTCCACCGTGATCGGACGTCCCATGCTCGACGTCATGCCCGACCTGGCCGGCACCGAGGTGCTCCGCGACTACCAGCGCGCCACCACCGGGACGCTGCGAGAGATCCGCGATCGCTGGTACGCGATCCCGGGGGAGGAGCCGCGCTGCTACGACGTCGTCTTCGCGCCGATGCACGACGGCCGCGGCGCTGTGCGGGGCGCGATCATGCTCGCGCAGGACGTCACCGAGCGTGCCCGCGCCCAGGCGGACCTCGCCGCGGAGCGGGAGCTGCTCCGGACTGTGCTCGATTCCGCTCCGCTTGGCGTCGTCGCCTTCGACGTCGAGGGACGGATCACCGAGTGGAACCGCGCCGCCGAGACGGTCTGCGGAGTGCGGCGCGGCGACGCGATCGGACGGCTCGTGGCCGACCTCGGCGTGGCGCGCCCGGATCCCGAGCCGGACCGGCGGCGCATCGATCGGGCGCTCACCGGGG
>DASZNJ010000299.1:0-4738 GCA_035551575.1 Gemmatimonadaceae bacterium | reverse complement strand
GGCCTCGGTCTCGACAATTCGCGCGCTGGCCACGCCCTCGTCCGAACGCATCTCGAGCACGGCGCCGAGGAGCTCGCGGGCGACAACCGAGGTGTCCCGATCGTAGAACGCGCGCGGGAGCGGCGTTCCTGGCGGCGTCCGGGGGGCGGAGCGCCGCGCGTCAGGCGCGGCGCTCCCGGTCATTCTGCGGCTTTCGGCTTCGCGGCGCGCTTGGCGCCGGTCTTCCGTACGGCACCGCCGCGCTTTGCCTTCTTCGCGGCCGGTGGCGACGCTTCGGCGCCGTTGCTGGCGGCGACCGGGGGCTCGACCGCGGCCGCGGGAGCCTTCCGAGCGCCGCGCCTGGCGGTGCCGCGCACGCGCGGCGCCGCCGCCGCGGGCTCCTCGACAGTGGCAGCCTGCTCCGGCTCGGCTTCGATGGCTGCCGGCGCGGGGTAGGGGATCATCGCCGGCTCTTCAATGACGCCGACGGCGAAGAGATCCGGCGGCGGGCCAGCGAGGCCCGGACGTCCGCGAACGCCGCGGCCCGGAGCGCTGCGAGGTCCCATCCCGCGACGTGCAGCGGCGGCCGTGGAAAGCGCGGTGCCGGTCGTCGCAGGGGACGTCGCCGCCGACTCGGCGCGTACGAGCTGCTCGCGCACCGAGGGAGCGGCGACCGCGCGGGCGACTTCGAAGTCGTCACCACGGCGCCGCAGGTCGATCATGTCGGCGTCGTGCGCATCGCGGAGAATGCGCGTGAACATGCGCTCGCCGAGGCTCTCGCTGTCGCGGCCGAGAAGCTCGCGGGCGCGGACGCGGACCTCGCTGGCGCGCGCGGCGTCGTCTTCGTCGCGGGTGAGCGACTCGACGGCCTGCCTGACGAGCTGGAACGCCTCGTCACGGGTGAGGCGCTCGCCGCTCTCGCCGATCAGCTCCGCGGCCGCGGGGACGTGCGAGACCGGCACGAGGACGGGGGTGATGTCGGCTGCCTCACGGTCGGCCTGCGCGGCAACTTCGCCGCTCGGGCGCTCCTCGCGTCCCTCGCGTCCGCGTCCGCCGCGACCGCGACGACCGCGACGGGGGCGACCCGGTCGATCTTCCTCACCGTCGGCGGCAACCGCGGGTGGAGCGACGCCATCGCCAGCGGGCGCCGCGACCGGAGCAGGAGCCGCGTGACGGCCCTGACCGCGCCCCGCGCCACGGCCGCCGGCGGCTGGAGCCGGCGCCGGTGCGGCCGCGGCGATGCGCGGAGCGGCGGGGGAAACCTCGAGCTGCCCGTTCTCGAGGCGCGAGACGTTGAGCAGTCCTTTCTGCGCCGCCTCCATCGTGAACTTCGAGAACTTGGAAAATCCGAGATCGCTCTCGTCGAAGCTCGCGTCGATCTCCTGCATGACCTGCTTGAGCCGATCGGAGCGCATGACGTCACCGTTGCGCTGCATGCGGCTGATCGCCTCGGTGACGAGCTCCCACGGATCCCTGGCGACCGCTTCCTCCTCGTTCGTCTTCACGAGGCCGGCGAGGGCGTTGTAGCTGTAGTACTCGTCGCAGTTCATGACGAGCAGGTCACTCGACGACTCGCGGATGCCGACGCCGATGACGTACTTGCCATACTCCTTGAGCTTGAGGACGAGGCTCGAGAAGTCGGAGTCGCCGGAGAGGAGGATGTAGGTCCCGATCTCGGGGCGGGTGAAGACGAGCTCCATCGCGTCGACCGCGAGGCGGATGTCGGTCGCGTTCTTCTTCGACGACCCGTAGGCGGGCGCGAAGATCATGTCGATCGACGACTCGGTGAGCGGGACGATGTACTGCGGGTAGCGGCGCCAGTCTGCGTAGGCGCGCTGGACGGCGACCTTGCCCTTGATGATGTCGCTGCCGAGGAGGTTGCGGAGCTCGTTCCCGAGGTCGGAGCGGATCCCCATCGTGACGTTGTCGAAGTCGATGAGGAGCGCAGCGTTAGGCGCGTGGAACTGCGGGGCATAGCCGCCGTAGGACGGGATGACGGCCTGCGACTGCGGGGTGGCGTGGGCCTGCGGGCCGCGGTGCATCGGTGCGACAGAGGGTCGCTTGGCAGCTGATGGTCGGGACGGGTGACGCGAATTCATTGGGTTGTCTCAAGTCTGAGGTCCGCAGCGTCGAGGGCAACCATGCGCTCGAGCTCGCGGCGTTTGACCTTCCCGGTCCCGGTCATCGGGAAGGCGTCGAAGAAGCGAACCAGGTCAGGGACCTTGTAGTCGGCCATCGTGTCGCGGGCGAACTCCTTGAGCTCACTGCCCGTGATGACGGCTCCCTCGACGGCAACGATGCAGGCGCAGACCAGCTCCCCGAGCACTTCGTGCGGGATGCCGATCACGGTGACGTCGTCGACCGCGGGGTGGGCGCGCAGCTGGTCCTCGACCTCGCGCGGATAGATCTGATATCCGCCGCGAATGATCGTGTCCTTGCTGCGTCCCACGACACGCAGGTATCCCTCGTCGTCGATGATTCCGAGATCACCGGTGAGGAAGAACCCTTCAGGCGTGAAAGACCGGGCGGTCTCGCCTGGCATGCGGGCGTAGCCCTGCATGACGTTGTATCCCCGGACGGCGATCTCGCCGACCGCCTCGGGACCGTGCAGCGCGCCGGTGCGGATGTCGACCGCACGGACCTCGACGCCCGGGAGGGGGCGCCCCACCGTGGAGGCGCGCTTCTCCTCGGGGTCGGTGAAGCGTGTGATGGCGACCGTCGGCCCCGTCTCGGTGAGGCCGTACGCGATCTGGACGTCGCACCACTTCCGGATCCGCCTGACGAGATCTTCCGCCGCCGAGCTGCCGCCGATGACACCGGAGCGCAGGTGGCGGAAGCGTGACGGATCGAAGGTGGGCTCGCGCATCAACAGGTGGTACATGGTGGGCACGCCGTGCAGCAGGGAAACCTTCTCGCGGGCGATGAGCTCGATGGCGTCGCCCGCGTTGAAGGTTTCCTGGAGCACGATCGTGGCGCCGGCGGCGAGCGTGCCGACCGCGACGCTGAAGCCGAACACCGCGAACAGCGGGACCGCGACGAGCACGCGATCAGCGGGCTCGATCTCGATCGCCTCGAAGCTGCGCACGGCGGATTCGACGATGTTGCGGTGCGAAAGGCAGACGCCTTTCGGCTTCCCCATGGTGCCTGACGTGTAGATCATCGCCAGGGTGGTGTCGTCGCGGAGGTCGAGCGCAACGGGCACCGGACGTCCCTCGCCACTGGAGACGAGGTCCTCGAACTGGAAGATCCGGTCGTCGTACCAGAGCTCTTCCTTCCCGACGGTGACGACGTACTGCAGGTCGGGGAGCTCGGCGATCAGGTCCTCGAAGAGCTGGAGGTAGTCCGTATCGCGAAAGCGCTCCGCCGTGACCGCGATCGAGACCTCGGCATGGCGGAGCTGGTACTTCAGCTCATGATAGTTGAGCTGCGGATTCACCGGGACGATCACCGCACCGAGCCGCGAGGCAGCGAGGAGGGTGACGATCCATTCGGGCCAGTTGGGCAGGTTGATCGCAACGCGGTCTCCCGAGCCCACTCCCAATTCGGCGAGCGCGGCAGCGAGTGCCGTCGCGCGCGCCTGCACCTGTCCGTAGGTCATCGTCCGACCACCGGCGACCAGCAGCGTTCGTTCCGGGTGCGCATCCGCACGCGTCGCGAAGACGTGGTCCAGGGTCCAGACGTTCGACATCGACCTCCAGTGAGAGAGACAGGGTAGCCTAGGAACTTAGTGCGAATCAGGCCGATTGGCCATTGCCAAAGCCTTTAGCCATTAGCCGTTAGCGTCGAGCGACGGCGGGGGTCGGTTGTCAGGTGCCAGGGGTCAGGCGTGAGGCACGGCGCAACTGCACGTCCGCAGTGCCTCACTGCCGGCCCCTGACACCTGACCCCTGCCGTCACTCCCCCATTGCCTTGAGGACCACTCTCTTCGGCCGCTGGCCGTCCCATTCGCCGTAGAAGATGCGCTGCCATGGCCCGAGATCGAGCTCGCCGTTGGTGACGGGGACGATGACTTCATGGCCGATGGTGATGGACCGGAGGTGGGCGGCGGCGTTGTCTTCGCCGGTGCCGGAGTTGTGGCGATAGTGATCGGGATCCCACGGGGCGATGCGATCCTCGAGCCAGCGGAGGATGTCGCCCCAGAGATTCGGCTCGTGGTCATTCACGAACACCGACGCCGAGATGTGCATCGCCGAGACGAGGACCATCCCTTCGCGGATCGCGGCGGAGGCGCGGCAGCGTTCGACGGCATCGGTGATGTCGATGATCTCCTGCCGGGAGCGGGTGTTGAAGGTGAGGTAATCGGTGTGGTGCTTCATCGGTGTAAGTGGAAGCGGGCGTGCGGGGTGGATGGCTGACGCCTATCTTGGACGCAGGCGGCGGACCGGTGCGCTCGGGCCGCGAAACCGTCGCATGGACCAGCCGTACAGAGGACACCTGGTGGGGTCATTCGTCGGGGACGGAGCGAGCGGGGGAAGCGAGACTCCGGTCGAACCACACACACGAGCGCTCGGCTTCCGTGCGCGGCTGTCGGCGATCCTCTTCGGGTTCGCGGTAGTGCCGACGGTCGTGCTGACGTTGCTGTGGGCTGGCGCGATGGGCAAGGCGATCCCCTTCTTCAGCGCAAGCCCGGCGTGGGACCGCGTCGCGGCGACCGGCGAGCGAGCGATCGCCGCGGCTCGTCAGGCCCCCCTCACCCGAGCGCAGCAGGCGGCGATGGCGGCGCACGAGCAGGAGCTTCAGGCTTCCCTCGAACAGGCGC
>DASZNJ010000298.1:0-2267 GCA_035551575.1 Gemmatimonadaceae bacterium | reverse complement strand
CCGGCTCGCAGGTCTTCATCCTGTCGCCCGCTCGCTGTGACGGCGAGCGGGCGAAGCTCTTGTTGGGCGGTGCGGCGACCTTTCCTCTCGCCGTCGCGCTGCGCGAGGGACCGGGCGCCGAGATCGGCGAGGTGTTCAGCTTCCTCAGCGCGCTCTACTTCCGCGGGAAGCTCACCTACGCGCGGACCTTCGCCAGCCAGCTCCGCGCCGCGCCACCGATCCTGATCGTGACCACCGATCGCGGGCTCGTCCCGCCGGAGACGCGGATCACCCTCGACGACCTGCGCGCATTTGCCAGCGTCGACATCGCCACCGGGGGCGAGCGGTACCTCGGTCCTCTGCGCCGCGACGTCGCCGCACTCGCCGACGCCATCAGGGGCGACACGCGCATCGTCCTCCTCGGCAGCATCGCGACGGGCAAGTACGTCGACGTCTTCGTCGAGTCGTTCGGCGAGCGGCTCGTCTTCCCGAGCGCGTTCGTCGGCCGCGGGGACATGAGCCGCGGCGGGCTGCTGCTGCGCCATGCGCGTGAAGGAGTGCCGCTGGAGTACAGCGCGGTCGAAGGCGCGGTGCGCCGCGGGAAGCGTCCACCAAGGCTCGAGCGCATCCGATGACACTGCCGATCCCGCGCAGCTACAAGCCGATGGAAGCGCGACTCGTCGACGAGCTGCCGACGGGGAAGAGCTGGCAGTACGAGCCGAAGTGGGACGGCTTCCGCTGCCTCGCCTTCCGCGACGGAGACAAGGTCGACCTGATGTCGAAGGCGGGGAAGCCGCTCGGGCGCTACTTCCCCGACGTCGTCGCGATGCTGAAGACGCTCAGACACAAGCGCTTCGTGCTCGATGGCGAGATCATAGTCACCGCCGACGGCGCGATCGACTTCGACCAGCTGCTGCAGCGCATCCATCCGGCGAAGAGCCGCGTCGAGATGCTGTCGTCGACGTATCCGGCGACGTTCATCGCCTTCGACCTGCTCGTCGACGCGCGCGGCAAGTCGCTCGCCACCGCACCGTTAGGCGAGAGGCGCGAGGCGATCGAGACGTTCATGAAGACCGCCGCGCCGAAGGGCGCACGCATCAGGCTCTCCCCCGCGACGACGTCGATGGCGACGGTGAAGAAGTGGTTCCGCTCCGTCGGCGGTGGACTCGACGGCGTCATCGCCAAGCGGCTCGACCTCCCGTACCAGAGCGGCAACCGCGACGGGATGCAGAAGATGAAGCATCAGCGCACCGCCGAGTGCGTGGTCGGCGGCTTCCGCTACGCGTCGAAGGGAAGGGTCGTCGGCTCGCTGCTGCTCGGACTCTACGACGAGGGCGGGCTGCTCCACCACGTCGGATTCACCTCGAACATCCCCGCCGAGGAAAAGAAGCCGCTGACCGCGAAGCTCGAGAAGCTGGTGAAGGCACCGGGGTTCACCGGCCAGGCGCCGGGTGGTCCGTCGCGCTGGAGCACCGAACGGTCGAGCGAATGGCAGCCCCTCGCGCCGAAGCTGGTGGTCGAGGTGAAGTACGACCACTTCTCCGGCGGCCGCTTCCGCCACGGCACGTCGTTCCTCCGCTGGCGCCCGGACAAGTCGCCGCGCCAGTGCACGATCGCGCAGCTCGAGCAGGAAGGCCGCTCGGCGATGAAGCTGTTGCGTTAGGCGGGCGGGGCGGCGTTCGGCGCCCGTCGGACAGCGGCCCGGGGCGCAGTCAACGAGGTTACACGAGACGCCGCCTCACCCGCCGTGGCTCGCCAGCAGCGGGAACGGGTTGATCGCGGTTCCCTTCCACCAGTCCCGGACGTCCGAGGCGCGGGCGATCGCGAAGTGGAGGTGTGGCAGGTTGGGCGGAGCGTTGCCGGTGGTACCGACGTAGCCGATCACGTCGCCCTGCCTGACGGTCATGCCGTCGACGAGGTTGTCGGCGTACTTCTCGAGGTGCGCGTACATCAGAATGAACTTCCCGGACGCGTCGGTCGAGTAGATCATGTTGCCGCCGTCCTTGCTCGAGAACCTGCGCAGGATGCGGCCGTTGGTGGCAGCGAGGACGGGAGTGTTGCGCGGCGCGGGGATGTCGATCGCCTGGTGGCTGCGCGAGCCCCCGCCGCGGGGCTCGGTGTAGCTGTCGCGGAGGTCGCGGGCCGCGATCCCCTGCACCGGGATGATCAACTGCGACGCAAGCGTCGCCAGCTCGCCCGGGGTGGCGTCGACCGACACCGTGTCCCGCGCCCCGGCCTTCCCCGCGACCGGCGGGATGTACGCCGGGACCTCCTCGGCGTTCGTCGGG
>DASZNJ010000297.1:0-2035 GCA_035551575.1 Gemmatimonadaceae bacterium | reverse complement strand
CGCCTTGCGCAGCGCGGCGCTTCCCTCGCGCACCATCTTCGTGTCGGCGCTGAAGGAGAAGCGGATCGCGTTCGCGCACGAGTTGCCGAACGCGTCGCCGGGAGCGCTGCCGATCCCCTGCGCCGCGAGCGCGCGGGAGAGCGCGTCGGCATCCTCGACGCCGAGGCGGGGATAAAGCGACTCATCGAGGTCGGCCCAGGCGAAGAAGGTCCCGCGCGGCGTGAACGGGTGCACGCCCTCGATCCCGGTCAGCGCCGCGAGCAGCAGGTCGCGGCGGACGAGGTACTCGTCCCGCATCTTCGGCAGGTGGTCCTGCGGACCGGTGACCGCGGCGAGCGCCCCCCATTGCGCCAGGCTGTTCACCCCGTTGATCGTGCAGCGGAGCAGCTTCGGCAGCCGGTCCTGCAGGAGCGCGGCGCGGGTGACGACGTAGCCGATGCGCAGCCCGCTCATCGCATGGCTCTTCGAGAACGAGAAGATGCTGACGACGTGCTCGGCGTAGTCCCCGGCGAGCGAACCGATCGAGATGTGCGTCGCCGGCTCGAAGAGGACGTCCTCGTAGGCCTCGTCGGAGACGATCCAGAGCTTGTGGGCGCGCGCGGTATCGAGGAGCGCCTGCAGCGTCGCGCGCGAGAGCACGGCGCCGGTCGGGTTGTGCGGCGTGTTGACGAAGATCGCCCGCGTCCGCGGGGTGATCGCCGCGGCGACACGCTCCGGGCTGTACTCGAACCCCTCGGCTGCCCGCACGGGGACGCCGACGGGCACTCCGCCGGCAAGGCGGATGTTCTCGGCGACCTCGGTCCACATCGGATCGGGGATGATGACCTCGTCCCCCGGCTCGAGCAGCGCGCCGAAGGTCGCGTAGAGCGCGTGCATCGCCCCGTTGGTGACGAAGATGTCGTCGGCGGTGACGCCTGCGAGCCCGTTCTTCGCGCGCACCTTGTCGGCGAGCGCCTTCCGCAGCTGTGGAATCCCGTTGTTCGGGATGTAGTGCGTCTTTCCGGCGCGCCCCGCCTCGCCGATCGCGTCGAGCACGTGCGGAGCGACGCTGAAGCTCGGGTCGCCCGACTCGAGCCGGAAGACCCGCTGGCCGGCCGCTTCGGCACGGAGCAGGACTTCGCGGATCTGCACGATCTTGCCGAGTGAGACGAGATCGAGCGGGTGCGGCTCGGCTGGGGGCGGCACGGGCTGGGTTGGCGCGGCGACCGGTGTCTGCATGCTGCGTGGCTCCTCTGGAGATGCTCGCCTGCGGGCGAGGCCAAAAAAAAAGCCGCTCATCGAATGAGCGGCGACGATGAACTAATGTGGGGAGACGGGAGCGCTGATACCGCTGATCGACTGCTGCATCTGCATCTCCATCTTCATCTCCAGTCGAAGCTTCCGGGCAAGAAAATACCCGAGCGCGTTCAGCCGCCGGGGCATCGCGTTTTAGCTCGTTGTTTTACGTGGCGGCAAGAGCGGCAAATCACCACGAACGATCGACTGTCTCATTATCCTAAAACATCCAGGCCGGTCGTGTCAAGCAACCGCGTCGTTGAGCCCGGCCAGGGCGCAGAGGAGGCGCCATTCTTCCCCGCTCACCGGCGTCACCGAGAGCCGGCTCCCCTTCCGCAGCAGCTCCATCTTCTCGAGGCCGGGGACCCCGCGCAGCTCGGCGAGCGCGAGGGGGCGTGGCAGCGCACGGACCGCCTTGAGGTCGACCGTGCTCCACCTCGGCTCGTCACGGGTGGACTTCGGGTCGTGCATCCCGCTCGTCCGGTCGAACTGCGATTCGTCCGGGTAGGCCTCCCGCGCGACCTCGCAGATCCCGACGATCGCGTTAGGCGCGGCGTTCGAGTGATAGAAGAAGACGCGATCTCCCTTCCGCATCGCACGGAGGAAGTTCCGCGCCGCGTAGTTGCGCACCCCCTCCCAGGAGGTGGTCTTCTTCGGCGACTTCTCGAGGTCGCGAAAGGAAAAGGAAGTCGGCTCGGACTTCACCAGCCAGAAGTTCATGGGGCGGAATCTAAGGTCAGGGGTCAGGGGTCAGGGGTCA
>DASZNJ010000296.1:0-8435 GCA_035551575.1 Gemmatimonadaceae bacterium | reverse complement strand
TCTGCGGCGGCACGGGGCGCTACTTCGGTCCCGCGCTCGCCCACGCCGGCGCCGCGCTTCGTGCGCAGCTCGAGCATGGCAAGCGCACGCGGCGCGAGCGATCGCGCGACGCCAACTCCGTCCCGCTCGCTGAAGCCTCGTGACGGCGCCCGTCACCGTCGGTCGACTCTTCGAGTCGCTGCGTGAGCGACTGGGGCTCGAGCTGCTGAGCGGCGACGCCGGCCTCTCACGCGAGATCGTGAGCCCCGAGGCGTCGAGCCCGGGGCTCGTGCTCGCCGGCTATGTCGAGCGGTTCGTGCCTGACCGCGTGCAGGTGCTGGGGGAGACGGAGATCAGCTACCTCGCCTCGCGCGAACCCGCGCTCCGCCACCAGGTGGTCGACGCCTTCTTCTCCTTCGCGGTGCCGGTGGTGTTCGTGACGAAGGGGCAGGAGCTGCCATCGGGGCTGCTCGAGGCGGCGAACCGCGCCGGGGTCGCGATCCTCCGTTCGCCGCTGAAGACGAACGAGTTCTATCGCCGCCTCAAGCCGTGGCTCGAGGACGAGTTCGCGCCACAGGCGACGCTGCACGGCTCGCTCGCCGACGTGTTCGGCGTCGGCCTGCTCTTCATCGGCAAGAGCGGGATCGGCAAGTCGGAGTGCGTGCTCGACCTCGTCGAGCGCGGGCACCGCCTCGTCGCCGACGACGTCGTCATCGTGAAGCGGCGCGGCAACGACGTCCTGATCGCGCGCGGCCACGAGCTGCAGCGGCATTACATGGAGGTGCGCGGGATCGGGCTCGTCGACATCCCGGCGATCTTCGGCGTCCGCTCCGTGCGGCAGCAGAAGCGCATCGAAGTCGTCGTCCAGCTCGAGGAGTGGTCGCACGACAGCGTCGTCGACCGCACCGGTCTCGAATACGAGACGACGACGATCCTCGACGTCGAGCTCCCCAGGATCCGCGTCCCGTTGAATCCGGGGAAGAACATCACGGTGCTCGCCGAGGTGATCGCGCTCAACCTCCTGCTTCGCTACAGCGGCATCGACGCGGCCGAGCTGTTCAACGAGCGGCTGATGGCCCGGATGAACGCGGCGAACGTGCCGCCAAGGCGGGTCGGCGCCGCGAGCGTGCGTGACTACCTGATGGAGGACGATGAATAGCCCAGCCGCCCTTCCCCGGGCGATCGTCGCCGCGCACGGCGACCTCGCGGCCGGACTCGTTTCGGCCGTCGAACGGATCACCGGGCGCGGCTCGGTGCTCGCCCCCCTCACCAACGCCGGACTGGGGGCCGACGAGATGGAAGCGACGGTCCGGGAGCGCGTCGAGCGTGACGGGATCCGCGCGATCTTCACCGACCTGCCGAGCGGGAGCTGGACGATGGCGGCGCGGCGCGCGATGCGCGGCAACGACGACGTCGTGCTGGTGACCGGCGTGAACCTCGCCGCCCTCCTCGAGTTCGTGATGCGCGATGATCTCGACCCGGCGGCGGGAGCGCGCGCCTGTGTCGACCGGGCGCGGGCGGCGATCGGCGCCGTGGGCGGGGGTCCGCGTGCCGCTTGAGCTCTGCCGAATCGACGACCGGCTCATTCATGGCCAGGTCGTTCTCGGGTGGGGACAGCAGATGCAGCTCGGCTTCATCGTGCTCGTCGACGACGAGGTCGCGGCAAGCGACTGGGAGCGCGAGCTCTACCGGATGGGGGTGCCGCCCGAGGTCGACGTGGTCTTCGAGACGGTGAAGGGGGCGGCCGCGCGGCTGGCCGAGTTCGAGGACGATCCGCGACCGGGAATACTGCTCACCGGCGACGTCGAGTCGATGGTCCGCCTCGTCAGCATGTGCTCGCGGCTCCGCTCGGTGAACCTGGGCGGGATCCACCACAAGAACGGCCGGGTGCAGCGGCTGCGCTACGTCTTCCTCTCGCCGGAAGAGGAGAGCGCGCTGCGCGCGCTCGAGGCCCAGGGGGTGGCCGTGACGGCGCGCGACGTCCCCGGGGCGCGTCCGATCCCGCTGTCCGACGTGCTCTCGGGGAAGGCGGAGTAGCGATGCCCGATCTTCCGCTCGTCTCGCTGACGGCGCTCGGGGCGGTGCTCGGGCTCGACGCGGTGAGCTTTCCGCAGGCGATGCTGTCGCGGCCGATCGTCGCCGCGACGTTAGGCGGCGCGGTCGTCGGCGATGCGTTCTCCGGGCTGCTCGCCGGCGCCGCGCTCGAGTTCGTCGCGCTCGAGACGCTGCCGGTCGGCGCGTCGCGCTATCCCGAGTGGGGCTCGGCGTCGGTGGTCGCCGGCGCGCTGATCGGCGCCTACAGCGAGGCGTCGGCGGGCTCGCTGTCGGTGACGCTGTTCGCGGCGATCGCGACGGGATGGATCGGCGGCTGGACGATGGTCCAGATGCGGAACCTGAACGCGGTGATGGCGCGGCGGCTGCGGCCGGCGATCAACGCCGGGGATCCGCACGCGGTGGTCGGGCTGCAGTTCGCCGGGCTCCTCGCCGACTTCATCCGCGGCGGGCTGCTGACGATCGTCGCGCTGCTCGTCTTCGGCCCGCTCATGCACGCAGCGTTAGGCGTGTGGGGCGCGAACGCGCGCTACTCGCGCGCGGTCTCGATCGCGGTCGCCGCGTCGGTCGCGTCGGGCGCGGTCTGGAAGCTGTTCCGCGGGACCGTCGGCGCCCGCTGGTACCTGCTGGCCGGACTCGCGCTCGGGCTCCTCGCGATGGCGGTGATGTGACGGCGCCGCGACGCACCACGCCGCGCGGGACCCCCGCCTCCCCGGTGCCGACGCTCCCCGTCGTCACGCGGATGCAGATCGCGCTCCGGCTGTTCATGATCCAGAGCGCGTGGAACTACGAGCTGCTCCTCGGCAACGGCGTCGGCTTCTGCATCGAGCCCGCGCTGCGGCGGCTTCCCGGAGGGAAGGGCGGCGCGGCGTACCGTGAGGCCCTGGCGCGCGAGAGCCAGTACTTCAACGCCCACCCGTACCTCGCCGCGGTCGCCGTCGGTGCGCTCGCCCGCGCGGAGCTCGAGGGCGCGCAGCCGGCGCGGATCGAACGGTTCCGGACGGCGCTCTGCGGCCCGCTCGGCAGCGTCGGCGACCGCCTGGTGTGGGCGGGATGGCTGCCGTTCTGCTCCCTGCTCGCGCTCGCCGCGTACGGCGTCGGCGCAGGGCCGGGGACGGTCTTGCTCCTCTTCCTCGGCGCCTACAACGTGGGGCACGTCGCGCTGCGGGCGTGGGGGCTGTCGGTCGGCTGGCGCAACGGGATGCGTGTCGCCGGCGCGCTGGCGACGCCGGTGCTGCGCGAGGGGCCGGCGCACCTCGCGCGCGCGGCGGCGCTCCTCGCCGGGATCGCGCTTCCCCTCGCGTTAGGCAGGGCCATCGGGCCGGGACGCGCCGTGCTCGGTGGGGTGGTGATCATCGTCGCCGTGATGGGCGCGCTCGCCGCGCGGCTCCCGTCGTGGCTCCAGGGGTGGCGGCTCGCGCTCGGGGTGCTCGCCATCTGGATCGCCTATTCGCTCGCAACGTACACGGTGGCTCGATGAACGCTGAACGCTCCGTCAGGATCGCCAATCGCAACGGCATTCACGCGCGGCCGGCCGCGGAGATCGTGAAGGTCGCCGCCAGGTTCAAGAGCGAGATCGTCCTCGTCCGCGACGACCTCGAAGTCAACGGCAAGAGCATCATGGGCGTAATGATGCTGGCCGCGGAGTTCGGGTCGACGCTCGCCATCCGCGCCGCCGGCGCCGACGCCGACGCCGCCGTCGACGCGATCGCGGCATGCATCGCCAACAAGTTCGGGGAGCAATAGTGGAGCGGACGCTCACCGGTATTCCGGCCGCGCCGGGGATCGCCGTCGGACCCGTGTACCTCCTGCGCTGGGAGGTCCCCGAGGTCCGCTACCGCATCATCACCGACGAGCAGGTGCCACACGAGATCGGGCGCCTCCACGAGGCGCTCGAGCGGGCGAAGGCGCGCCTCCACCAGGTGCGCCAGCGCGCCGAGCATCACGCCGGCACCGACGAAGCGGCGATCTTCGACGTCCAGGCATCGATCCTCGAGGACGGTGAGCTGATCGGCGCCGTCGAGGCGTACATCCGCCAGAACCTCGGCGCGGAGAAGGCGTTCGACCTCGTCATGCTCGACTGGCGCCGCCACTTCGCCGGCGCGACGTCGTCGATGCTGCGCGAGCGCGTCGGCGACCTCACCGACCTCCACATCCGGGTCCTCTCGATCCTCCTCGGACTCCCCGACCACGATCCGGTCGACCTGCCGAAGGGGTCGGGGGCGATCCTCGTCACCCACGACCTGACGCCGAGCCTGACGGTGCAGCTCGACCGCGAGGCGATCGTCGGCATCGCGACCGACGCGGGAACGCGGACCTCGCACGTCGCCATCCTCGCTCGATCGTTGGGCCTGCCGGCGGTCGTCGGGCTCCGCGACATCACATCGCGGCTGACGGGGAAGGAAAAGCTGATCCTCGACGGCACCGCCGGGGTCATCGTCGTCGATCCGTCCCCAGAGGACATCGAGACCTATCGCACGCGCGCGCTGCGCGAGGTCCAGGAGGACGACGAGCTGCGCGCGCTCGCCCACGTCGAGTCGGTCACCCTCGACGGCGTGCCGATCACCATCCGCGCGAACGTCGACCTCCCCGACGAGGCCGAGGCGGCGGCGCGCAGCGGCGCCGACGGCGTCGGACTGATGCGCACCGAGTTCCTCGTCGTCGGCCGTACGACGATGCCCGACGAGGACGAGCAGTACCGCGCCTATCGCCGCGTCGTCGAGGCGTTTCGCGGGCAGACGGTCGTCATCCGGACCTTCGACATCGGCGGCGACAAGCTTCCGGTCGGCGGCTTCCCGAGCGAGGCAAACCCGTTCCTCGGCTGGCGCGCGATCCGGATGTGCCTCGACCAGCCCGAGATGTTCAAGACGCAGCTCCGGGCGCTGCTCCGGGCCGCGGCGCACGGCGACGTCCGGATCATGCTCCCCCTCGTGGTCACCCGCGACGAGGTGCAGCAGGCGCGGACGCTGATGGGCGAAGCGGTCGAGGAGCTCGCGCGGCGCAGCGCCGAATTCCGCGCCGACGTCCCGCTCGGGGTGATGATCGAAACGCCGGCCGCCGCCGTCGCCGCCGATACGCTGGCGAGGGATGTCAGCTTCTTCAGCATCGGCACCAACGATCTCGTCCAGTACACCCTCGCCGTCGACCGCGGCAACGCGAATCTCGCGTCGCGCTTCACCGCGCTCCACCCGGCGGTGCTCAAGCTCATCCACCGCACGGTAGCCGTCGGCAACGAGTTCGGGCTCGACGTCTCGGTGTGCGGCGAGATGGCCTCGCAGCCGCTGATGGCGTACGCGCTCGTCGGCCTCGGGGTGCGCAGCCTCAGCGTCTCGCCGCGCGGCGTGCCGCTCATGAAGCGGATCGTCCGGGCGGTGCGCATCGACGACGCCGCCCGCTCGGCGGCGGCCGCGCTCGAATGCGCGACCGCCGCGCTCGCCGAGATGGAGCTGCGCCGCGGGCTGTCCGCCGCGCTGCAGAACGGCGCGCCGGCGGGAGACGGGTTGCTCGGCATGAGCCACTCCATCTAGATTCCACAGGTTGCAGCCGCTGTGGCGAGCCTCGCCGCGCGGCTGTCGTTCTTTCTCTCTCCAACACACGAGGATCGCGGTGCCCGTTCGTCGCCTCTTCACCTCCGAGTCCGTCACCGAAGGACACCCGGACAAGATCGCGGACCAGATCTCCGACGCGATCCTCGACGCGATCCTCGCCGACGACCCGACGGCGCGCGTCGCCTGCGAGACCCTCGTCACGACCGGCCTCGCCTGCGTCGCCGGCGAGATCACGACGAAGACCTACGTCGACATCCCGCGCATCGTCCGCGGGACGATCGAGCGCATCGGCTACACCGACGCCAGCTTCGGCTTCGACTCGAACACCTGCGCGGTCATCAACAGCATCGGGACCCAGTCGCCGGACATCGCGATGGGCGTCGACACCGGCGGCGCCGGCGACCAGGGGATGATGTTCGGCTACGCGACCGACGAGACCGAGGAGCTGATGCCCCTCCCGATCGTCCTCGCCCATCGCATCACGAAGAAGCTGGCCGAGGTCCGCCGCAGCAAGGGCTTCGAGTGGCTGCGCCCCGATGGCAAGTCGCAGGTGACGGTGCTGTACGAGGACAACATGCCGGTGCACGTCGACACCGTCGTCCTCTCGACCCAGCACGCCGACTCGATCTCGACCGCGAAGCTCCGCCGCGAGATCGCGGCCGAGGTGATCGAGCCGATGATCCCCGACGAGTTTCGCCCGAAGAAGAAGATGACGGTCCACATCAACCCGACCGGCCGCTTCGTCGTCGGGGGACCGCAAGGCGACGCCGGGCTCACCGGGCGCAAGATCATCGTCGACACCTACGGCGGAATGGGCCGTCACGGCGGCGGCGCGTTCAGCGGGAAGGACCCGAGCAAGGTCGATCGCTCCGCCTGCTACGCCGCTCGCTGGGTAGCGAAGAACATCGTCGCCGCCGGCCTCGCCAAGCGCTGCGAAGTCCAGGTCGCCTACGCGATCGGCGTCGCCGAGCCGGTCTCGGTCTCGGTCGACACGTTCGGCACCGGCGAGGTTCCGGAGAGCGTGATCACCGAGGCGGTGCGCGAGGTCTTCGACCTCACCCCGCGCGGGATCATCGCCGCGCTCGACCTCCGCAAGCCGATCTACTCCGCCACCGCCGCCTACGGCCACTTCGGCCGCCAGCCGGAGAAGGGCAAGTACAACGGCGTCAGCGCGACCACGTTCACCTGGGAAAAGACCGACCGCGCCTCGGCGCTGAAGAAGGCGGTCCGGTAAGGGCAGCCACTGGCTGACGACTGCAGGTGTCAGGGGTCAGGTGTCAGGGTCTTCGCGTGCGAGTCCCTGACCCCTGACCCCTGACACCATCGCATCGGAACTCCCCCCGCACACCGGGTTAGATTCAAGGCATGATGGTCGAAGTCGTCGTCGCCCGCCTCGGCGTGGACCAGAGCAACCAGAGCTTCGTCGTCATCCTTCGCGAGAGGGAAGGGAAGCGGCTGCTCCCGATCTGGATCGGGCAGCCGGAGGCCGAGTCGATCGTGATGCAGATGCAGGACATCAAGCGCGCGCGCCCGCTCACGCATGATCTCTGCAAGAGCATCATCATCGGCCTTGGCGGAGTGCTGCGGCGGGTGCAGATCACCCGGGTCGAGAAGAACACCTACTTCGCCGAGATGCACCTGTTCCGTGCCGACGACATCGTCCGTGTCGACGCCCGTCCCTCGGACAGCATCGCGATCGCGCTCAGGCTCGGCGCCGGCATCTACGCCGACGAGACGCTGCTGACCGATCCGGACGAGGACGATGAGGAGGACGAGGACGCCCCGTCCTTCCCATCGCCGGCCGACGCCGCCGACGAGCTGAGCGCCGAGCAGCTGAAGCGATACCTCGAAGCGCTCCGTCCCGAGGACTTCGGCAAGTTCAACCCGTGATCGTCCGCACGGCCCTTGGGGTGGCGCGGTGCCTGACGGTGGCGGCCGTGCTGCTGCTTCCCGCCGCCATGCGCGGGCAGGGCGCGACGCGCGGGAGCCGCGCCGCGCGCATCGTCGAGGGGCGCGTCATGCGCCCGCACGCGGACGACCAGGATCCGCTCCCCGTCCCGTCGATCATGGTGACGCTGCACCAGGTCACCCGCGCCGGCGGGCACCCGATCGACTCGATGCGCACGAACCGTGACGGGCGCTTCTCCTTCCGCTACCCGGACGCCGCCGACAGCACCGCGATCCACTTCGTGTCGGTCAGCTACGCGGGGATCACGTACTTCTCGGCGCCCCTCCGCAACCCGGTCATCCGCGGTGACGACGCCGACATGACGGTGTTCGACACGACGAGCCGTCCGGTGACCATCACGCAGCGGGGACGGCACATCGTCGTTTCGGCGGCGGGGGTGAATGGCGCGCGCCAGGTGATCGAGGTGTTCGAGCTGTCCAACGACAGCTCGGTCACGCGGGTCGCGCCGCCCAATGGAAGCACCTGGAGCGGGGGGATTCCTGTCAGCGCGCGCGGCTTCAACGTCGGCGAGGGCGACATCTCCGCCGATGCGGTCACCGCGAAGCAGGGACGCGTCGACGTCGAAGCGCCGATCGCCCCCGGGCTCAAGCAGCTGTCGTTCTCCTACGAGCTGCCGGCGAGCGCGTTCCCGCTGAGCATCCCCGCCGAACACCATACCGACGTGCTCGAGGTGCTGGTGGAGGACAGCCTCGGCGTGGCGAGCGGGGCGGGGCTGTCGGAAGTCGACCCGGTGAACGTCGACGGCCGCCACTTCCGTCGCTTCACCGCGCGCGACGTCGCGCCGGCGAGCGTGGCGCGGGTGGTGATCGCGACGCCGCCGCGGCTCTCGCGGGGCGCGTTCATCGCCGTCGTCGCCCTCGCGTTAGGCGCGGCGATGCTGGTCGTGC
>DASZNJ010000295.1:0-5283 GCA_035551575.1 Gemmatimonadaceae bacterium | reverse complement strand
CTCCGCGATGAGGGGCGCAAGGCTGTGTCGCAGGGGGACGACCTGCTCTTGAGCGACAAGTCCGACCCCGCCGATCGCGACTCGCTCGCCGCCGCGGGGGCCGCGCTGCGCGCCGCCCTCGGCCGTCTCGATCGGACCGGCCGGTGAAGAAGATCGCCGAGGTCGCGTTAGGCGTCGTCACCGGTATCGGTGGCTTCCTCGAGGTGGGATCGCTCGCGACCTCGGCGCAGGGCGGATCCGAGTTCGGCTTCCAGCTGGGATGGGCCGTGCTCCTCGGGAGCGTCTCGCTGATGGTCCTGATGGAGGCCAGCGGACGACTCGCCGCGGTGAGCAACAGGACGCTCGCTGACCAGCTGCGCGAGCGGTTCGGGATCCGATTCTTCCTTGCCCCGCTCGTCGTCGGGCTCGTGGTCAGCCTTCTCGTCCTCGCCTCCGAGATCGGCGGCGTCTCCCTCGCCCTGCAGATGGCGACGGGAATCCCGTTCCAGCTCTGGGCGCTGCCTGTCGCGTTTCTCGCCTGGGTGCTGCTCTGGCGCGGCACCTTCAGCATCGTCGAGAACGGCGCGGCGATGCTCGGACTCGTCTCTGTCGTCTTCGCCGTCGGCGCGGCGGCGCTGCACCCGCAATGGACCTCGGTGGGAGCCGGGCTGCTGCCGACGCGGCCGGCCCATGATGGCGCGCGCTACTGGTACCTTGCCGTCAGCATCCTCGGCGCGTCGATCAGTCCGTACCTCTACATGTTCTACTCGTCAGGCGCGATCGAGGATGGATGGACGCCCAGGGATCTCGCCGTCAACCGGATCACCGCGGTGCTCGGCAACGTCTTCGGCGGCGGTCTCTCGCTGATGGTCCTCGTCGTCGCCGCACTCGTGTTCCTCCCGCGGAACATCCGGATCGATGCCTACGAGCAGATGGGTCTCATCCTCACGCCTGCGCTCGGCCATCCCGGGTTCGTGTTCTTCCTCGCGACGCTGGGCATCACCTGCTTCGGGACGACTCTGGAGATCGCGCTGGCCATCGCCTACCTCCTCGCACAGGGACTGGGCTGGCAGTGGAGCGAGAACATGCGGCCGTCGGCCGACTCCAGGTTCAGCGTCACCTACACGCTGGTCCTCCTACTCGCCGCCATCCCGGTCCTGCTCGGGGTCAACGTGCTCGGGTTGACGAACATTTCGATGGTCCTCACCGCGGCGAGTCTCCCGGTGACCGTCGTGCCGATGGTACTCCTGATGAACGACCGCGACGTGATGGGGAAGTCGGTGAACGGCGTCTTCGCCAACCTCGCGCTGGTCGCGCTCGCCGTGATGTCGTGCGTGATCCTGCTTGCCGCGATCCCGCTTCAGCTCAAGGGCGGAGGCTGAGATGAAGGGCGTGCAGCTCGTGCACGACGTGCTCGACGCGCAGCTCGTCGACCGGGAACGGCAGAAGATGGGGCGCGTCGACGGGCTGGTGATCGAGATCCGCGACGGGGAACCGCCGCGTGTCGCCGCGCTGCTGGTCGGTGGGTCGGTGCTCGCCGAGCGGGTCGGGAGATGGATGATCGCCATCACGCACCGGGTGTCGCGCCTGATCCAGGTCGAGCCCGAGGTAACGCGCATTCCCTTCGAGCGGGTGCGCGTCATCGGCAGCTGCGTCGAGCTGGATCTCGACGCCCGCGAGACGAACACGCTCCGTACCGAGCGCTGGCTCGACGATCACATCGTCTGCCGGATCCCCGGCGGCGCCGGACCGGAGAGGAAGTGATGCGCGAGGTCCGGGTCGACCTGCTCACCGGACGGATGGTGTGCGACCCGGCGGGGCGGCGCGTCGGTCGCATCCGCGAGCTCGTCGGCGAGGTCGCACGCGCGGGGAGCGGGGAGTACGTCGTTCGCGAGTTCCACCTCAGCACCGGCGGCCTGGTGGAGGCGCTCGGCGGGAGCCAGCTCGCCCGCGTGCTCGCCGAGCGTCTTGGCCGGCGCACGAACAGGATCGTGGTCGGCTGGCGCGATCTCGACCTGTCCGACCCCGAGCGGCCACGGCTGCGGTGCCCCGTCGCCGAGCTTCCGGCTTCCGCAGCGGAGCGTTAGGCAGGGTCAGCCGCGCTCGATCGTCTCCAGCCGGCGGAGGGCGAAGCGGATCGGGACGATCGTCGCCGTGATGCACAGCGCCGCCGCCAGCCCGAAGCCGAACAGCATCTCGGCGGTGCTCGTCTCCGTGTTGTACATCCGTGCGCTGAGGTAGCTGTAGACGGGGCGCGCTTCGAGGACGATCGTCCCGCCGATGACGGCGACAGCGGCCATCATGAAGAGCAGCCCGCCGAACGAAGTCGGAATCTGCGCCGCGTTCTCCGTCTCGAACTGCGGGTAGAGCGTGCCGAAGCCGATCGCCATCCCGGCGATCGCGAAGGTCAGCAGGACGATCGTGAAGAGCGAGACCCACATGATGAACTCGCTCGTCTTCAGCAGGTAGTTCGTCGCGCCGACGATCCCCAACGCGAGCGCGAGGAGGGGCAGGGTCCCGACCCAGAACTTCGACCAGAGCAGGTCGTGCATCGACAGCGGGCTGGAACGGAGCAGCCAGAACGTCCGCCCCTCGAGGCTGACCCCCGGGAAGATGAACCGTGCCGCGATCGAGGCGAGCACGAAGCCGGCGAGCACCAGGTTGAGGAAGGGGACGATGTTGACGATGAAGAACGTCAGCCCCTCGCCGGTCAGGGGCAGGTACTTGATGTTGAAGACGTAGACGACGATCAGGACGGCGAGCAGGATCAGCTGCGACCACTGCGTCGTGTCGCGGAAGAAGAGCCGCAGCTCCTTCAGCACGAGCTCGCGCCGCCGCACCCCGAATGGCGTGAGGATCGCGCCGATGACCTTCCGCATCGCGCCGTCGCGGGCGAAGGTCTGCGCGCTCTCCTGCGCCTTCGTGTAGCCGCGGGCGTAGAGCCCGCGATGGAGCAGCGCGCCGAGCACGATCGCCGCCGCCGCCGTCGACCAGAGCAGGTAGAAGGGGAGGAGGTCGTTCGGCCCGCGCAGCCATCCCATCACCGCCTGCTGCACCCATTCGCTCGGCAGCATCGGCGACGTCGGCCCGCGGAGGAGGACGATGAAGTCCATCAGCGAGCGGAATCCCTCGGGGCGCGCCAGCTTCTCCGGACGCAGCACGCGGAACAGCAGCACGAGTCCCGCCGCGGCGAGCACCGCGATCAGGCTGAGGATGTCCCGCGTCCGCCGCGCCGGGAACACGTTGACCAGCACGAGCGTGATCGCGCTTCCGATCACCGTCGGGATGATCAGGAAGGGAAGGAAGGTCGCGAGCACGATCAGCGGATACATCCAGCCGCCATGATAGGCCACGCCGTACGCGCTGAACATCGGCACGGCGAGGAGCACGACCATCCAGCTCGAGTGCACGAGCGTCTCGAGCAGCTTCGCCCCGTACAGCCGCAGCCAGTCCACCGGCGCCGAGACGAGCATGTCGAGGTCGCGCGCGAGGAAGAAGCTCGACAGCGCGGTGATGATGTTCGAGAGCAGCAGGATCGACATGAAGCTGACGAGCATCAGCCCGAGCAGCTTGCCGGCGAGAAGGGCGCCGATGTCGGTCGCGTTCCGGAAATAGAGCAGCATCCGGTAGAGCATCCCGAAGACGAACGCCCAGAAGCCGAGCCCGAGGAGCGCGAGCAGGGCGAACCGTGCACCGCGCCCGCGCTCGCCGCTCACCGCCCGCGCCCGCGCCGTCAGCCACTTCGGGCCGAGCAGGTGGAGGAGCGCCGGATTGGGGAGCTGTTCCTCCATCGCGACCCCTTGGTCAGGCATTCAGGACCTCGACCAGCTCGCGCGCCGCGTTCTCGCCCGTCAGGCGGAGGAAGATCGTCTCCAGCCCCTCGGTCCCGGTCGCCGCGCTCGCGCGGAGCTCGTCCATCGTCCCTAACGCGCGGAGCTTGCCGCCCTGGACGATCCCGATCCGGTCGCACATCGACTCGGCGACCTCGAGTGCGTGGGTGCTCATCATGATCGTGTTGCCGCGGTTCACGTACTCGCGGAACAGGTCCTTGAGGATCCGCGCCGCCTTCGGGTCGAGCCCGACCATCGGCTCGTCGACGACGATCACCTCCGGACGGTGCACGAAGGCGCTGCTGATGATCAGCTTCTGGCGCATCCCGTGGCTGTAGCTCTCGACCAGCTCGTCGCGCCACTCCTCGAGGTCGAACAGGGAGAGCAGCTCGCGCGACCGGTGCTCGACGGCGGGCCCGTCCTGCTCGTAGAGCCCGGCGACGAAGCGCAGGAACTCGAGGCCGGTCAGCTTCTCGTAGATGAACGGGCGGTCGGGGATGAAGCCGAGCTTCGCCTTCGCCGCCGTCGGGTCCTGCACGACGTCGATCCCGCCGATGCGCACCGAGCCCGCCGTCGGGCGGAGGATGCCGGCGATCATGCGCAGCGAGGTCGTCTTCCCCGCGCCGTTAGGCCCGAGGAATCCGAACAGCTCACCGCGGGGAACCGTCAGCGAGAGTGCGTCGACGGCGGTGAAGCTTCCGTAGCGCTTGGTCAGCGCGTTGAGCTCGATCATGCGAGTGTGCGGAGGTGATACGTTCGCGCCGGGCGCGGACGCGTCGTTCTACCGCGCGCTCGCGACGTCGATTTTCAGGGTGCCGATGAGCCGGAGCAGCTCGGCCTGGCGGCTCAGCCCACCGATGGTGAAGCGGAGATGCCCGGCGTCAGCCGGGACCTGGCCGAAGGTCGGATCGACCGCGACCCAGTCCGATAAATAGACTTCCGGCCAGGCGTGGTAGTAAAATTTCCCGTCGATGTAGGCGAGCCCCGCCGCGATGCGCGTCGGGATCCCATCCGCCCGGGCCAGCGCGGTGAACAGCGCCGCATGCTCGTTGCAGTCCCCAGAGCGCGTCCGCAGCACCGTCGCCGCGTTCGGGATCCCGATGGTCGTCCGCTTGGCCAGCGAGTCGTGGACCCAGCGATTGAGCAGCCGGACGCGGGCCAGCGCGTCCTTCTCCGTGCCGACGATCCGCCGCGAGGTGGCGAGGATCGCCGAGTCGCGGGGCAGCCCGGGCTCGGCCCGGAGCGCGCTCATGATCGGAATTGCCTCGGGACCGGTGATGTCGAGCTTCGTCCACGACCGCAGCTTCGGTCCGCGCTCGCGTGTCACGACGAGGGTGTCCCCTCGCATGTGCTGACGCCCGCCCTCGATCGCGAACCCGCGCAGGTCCGTCCCGCTGAGGCGGGCCCGCAGCTCGGTCAGCCCGTTCACCCGCACTAGCCGGTTGCTGGCGATCGCCGTCGTCTCGAGGATGTC
>DASZNJ010000294.1:0-5465 GCA_035551575.1 Gemmatimonadaceae bacterium | reverse complement strand
AGAATTCCCGACAGTCCCGGGTCGTACGCGCCGAGCACATTCACACCTCGCTACTCGCCGCACCCGAGTTCTCACACCTCCCTACTCGCCGCACCCGAGTTCTCACACCTCGCTACTCGCTGCACCCGACTTCTCACACCTCCCTACTCATAGCACTCTCCCACCTCCCTCCTCGCCGTGCCCCCGCCTCTTGCCCCTGGCAGTCGATTATCTTTATAGCTCAACCTGCCGGATCTCCTGCGTGGCGCAAAAGCACTCCCCTGGGCAAAGCTTCGATCTCGATGTGGTCGTCACGCGTGGCGACGCGATCGAGTCGATGCATCGCGTGCACGCGGCGGTCGTCGACGCGACCGGGCGGCTGATAGCCTCGGCGCGCGACGCGAACCTGGTCACGTACTGGCGGTCGTGCGCGAAGCCATTCCAGGTGATGCCGCTCCTGCGGTCGGGGGGGTTCGACCGGTTGAAGTGGGGGGACGACCAGCTCGCGCTCGCCTGCGCGTCGCATGGCGGGGAGCCGGAGCACGTCGCGATCGCGGCCGGGATGCTCGACGCGATGGGGCTCGAGGAGGGTGACCTCGCGTGCGGTCCGCATGAGCCGCTGGCCGCGCGGGGGGCGAAGCTGGTGCGCGAGGCGGGGCAGCGTCCCTCACGGCTGCACAACAACTGCTCGGGGAAGCACGCGGCGATGCTCGCGCGTGCCCACACGGAAGGGTGGACGCACCAGGGGTACGAGCGTACCGGGCACCCCGTGCAGCGCGACATCCTCACCGAGGTCGCGAGCTGGTGCGAAGTCCCCGAAGCCGCGCTGCTCCAGGCGGTGGACGGATGCGGGGCGGTGGTGTTCGGGCTTCCCCTCGAGCGGATGGCGTTCTCCTACGCGAAGCTGTCCGCGGCGGCGAATCGCGAGGAGGACATTCCCGCTCGCATCGTACACGCGATGAGGACGCGCCCCTTTCTCGTCGGCGGGAGCGACCGCTTCGACTCTGCGCTCATCGAGGAAACCGAGGGACGCGTCCTTTCCAAGGTCGGGGCGGAGGGGGTGCACACCGTCACCGTGATCGAAGAGGGGATCGGGCTCGCGGTGAAGGTCGAGGACGGCGCGCAGCGGGCGCAGTTCACGGCGGTGCTCCGGCTGCTGCAGCGACTCGGCGCGCTGCCGGAGACGTTGCCCCCCCGGCTCGACGAGTTCGCGCATCGCCCCCTTCGCAACACGCGCGGCGAGATCGTCGGCGAAGTCCGGTCCGCCGCCTGAGCCGCTTTCGCGGGAATCCGGCAGTGCTCGCCGAGGATCGATGACGCACCGCAGGTTCGTCCCGGCTATCGTTCCCGACATCGACGAAGCGTCGGCAGCGCTCGTGCGGCTGTCGGGGGCGATCGCCGGCGGCTCCGAGCCGCAGCTGCGCAAGGCGATCGCGCACTGCTGGGCGGTGGCACATCCGCAGGCGACGGAAGAAGCGCTGCTGCAGTCCTACCTGTTCGCCGGCTTCCCGCGCGCGCTCAACGCGATGCGCGAATGGCGGAGGGTGAGCGGCCGCATCGCGCCGGAGCACGACGAGGGCGCGGAGCACGAGCACCGCGCCGGGCAGTGGCGCGCCGAGGGGGAGGAAACCTGCGCGCGGGTGTATGGAGAGATGTACCAGAAGCTGCGCGTCAACATCGCCGAGCTGCATCCGGCGCTGGATGCGTGGATGGTGGTCGAGGGATACGGGAAGGTGTTGTCGCGGCCAGGGCTCGACCTCGTACGGCGTGAGCTGTGCATCGTCGCGGTCTGCGCCGTAGCGAAGCAGGACCGTCAGCTCCAGTCGCACCTGCACGGGGCGCTGAACGTCGGCGCGACGCCCGGCCAGATCGCCGGCGCGTTCGCCGCGCTCGATGGGCTGGTCGACGCGGATTATCTGTCGCGGGCGCTCGCGATGTTCACCAAGGTGCTCGGCAAACAGGGCGAGTAGGAGAGAGACCGATGTTCATCGATCGCGCGGTCGTACGGGTGGAAGCGGGGACGGGCGGCTCCGGCTGCATGTCGTTCCGGCGCGAGCACCGCGTGCCGATGGGCGGCCCCGACGGGGGCGACGGCGGGCGCGGCGGCGACGTCATCGTCCGCGGCGACTCCAACCTCGCCACCCTGCTCGACTACACCTATCGCGACCGGTGGGAGGCCGAGCGCGGCGACCACGGCAAGGGCGCCAACAAGACCGGCCACTCGGGCGCGGACGTCATCCTCCCGGTTCCGCCGGGGACGGTCATCCGCGACGCGGAAACGAAGGAGCTGATCGGGGAGATCCTCGAGAGCGGGGACGAGATCATCGTCGCCAAGGGGGGGCGTGGCGGGAAGGGGAACGCGTTCTTCCAGACCTCCACCCACCAGGCGCCGCGCGAATGGCAGCCGGGGGAGGAAGGGCAGGCGCGGACGCTGGAGCTCGAGCTCAAGCTGATCGCCGACGTCGGCCTCGTCGGGCAGCCTAACGCTGGCAAGTCGACGCTCCTCTCGGTCATCTCGGCGGCACGCCCGAAGATCGCCGACTATCCGTTCACGACGCTGGCGCCGAACCTCGGCGTGGTCCAGCTCAGCGACAGCCGCACCTTCGTCGTCGCCGACATCCCGGGGATCATCGAGGGCGCGCACGAGGGGAAGGGACTCGGGCTCCAGTTCCTCCGGCACATCGAGCGGACGCGCGTCCTCGCGTTCCTCATCCCGATCGACGCGATGGACTGGCAGGGGGAGTACGACGCGCTCCGGCGCGAGGTCTCGTCGTATTCCACCGAGCTCGCGACCAAGCCCCATTGCGTCGTCTTCACGAAGCTCGACCTGCTCGGCGAGGACTACGTGCCGGAGATCGACGCCCCCGAGGCATTCGGGGTGTTCTCGATCAGCGCGGCCGCGCGCGAAGGGCTCGACACGCTGATGTCCGCGTGGTGGTCGAAGATCCTGGAGCTGAAGAAGTCGCTCGTCAGCATCGACACCGCCAGTCTCCCGTAGGTGGGCGCGGTGGCGCCCGGGGCGGCGCGGGCCGGCGTCGCGCTCTCGCTCGCGCCGGGGGTCGGGCGCGTTCGCTTTCGCGCGCTGCTCGACGAGTGCGGGGAACACGAGGCGGCGTTCACGCGCGCGGTGCCGGAGTCACGGCGGGACGCACTGCTCCATGAAGCCGCGCTGCTCATCGAGCGGGCCGAAGGGTGCGAGTCGCAGGTCGCGGTCTACGGGCTGCCGTCGTATCCCTCCCGGTTGCGCGACCTCCCCGATCCGCCGCCGGTGCTGTACCTGGACGGACATGCCGCGTGGCTGGGCGAGGGGCCCGTGGTCGGGATGGTCGGCACGCGCGCCGCGACGTCGTACGGCGAGCGGGTCACCGGCGAGATCGCCGGGCAGCTGGCGCGTGCGGGGGCGCTCGTCGTCAGCGGGATGGCGCGCGGGATCGACGCGGCGGCGCACCGCGGAGCGTTAGGCGCCGGCGGCCGCAGCGGCGCCGTCCTCGGCACCGGGATCGACATCGCGTACCCGGCGTCGCACCGCTCGCTGCACGCAGAGCTGCGCGAGCGCGGCGTCGTCGCCACCGAGGTGCCGCCGGGCGAGAAGGCGACCGGCGGCTCGTTCCCCGAGCGCAACCGGATCATCGCCGCGCTCTCGGACCTCGTGATCGTGATCGAGGCGGGACGGAAGAGTGGCGCGCTGATCACCGCCTCGCGCGCCCTCGAGCTCGGGCGCGCCGTCGCCGCGGTACCGGGCCCGATCGACTCGCCGCAGAGCGCGGGGTCGAACGAGCTGCTGCGCGACGGCGCGCAGCTGATCGCGTCGGCGGCCGATGCGCTCGCCCTGGTCGGGCTCACCGCGCCACCGCGCGCGCCGGCCACCGATGCGAGCGGGGTGGAGCGTGTCGTCTGGGACGCGCTGTCGCGGGGCGCGCTCGACCTCGACGCGCTCGCCAGCCGGACCGCGCTCCCGGCGCGCGTGCTGATGGCGGCGGTGACGCGGCTCGAGCTGAGCGGGGCGGTCGAGTGCGCGCTCACCGGGGAAGTGCGGAGGCGATAGTGCAGCCGCGGCATCTCTACGTGCACGTGCCCTTCTGCGCACGGCGCTGCACCTACTGCGACTTCGCGATCGCGGTGCGCCGCGTCGTGCCGGTGGCCGGGTACCTCGACGCGCTCGACTCCGAGCTGCGGATGCGGTGGGGGGCAGGCGCCGGCTGGGCGCTCGACACCCTCTACTTCGGCGGCGGGACCCCGTCGCGGCTGGGGGGCGACGGGATCGCGCGCGCGATCGACAGGGTGCGCCGCCTCGCGTCGCTGGCGCCGGGCGCCGAGGTGACGATCGAGGCGAATCCGGAGGACGTGTCGCCGGCGGCTGCCCGTGCCTGGCGGGAGGCGGGGGTGAACCGCGTATCGTTGGGCGTCCAGTCGTTCGACGACGCGACGCTGCAGTGGATGCACCGCGTCCACGACGCCGGGCGCGCCGAGCGCGCCGTCGCCGAGTTGCGCGACGCGGGAATCACGAACCTCTCGATCGACCTGATCTTCGCGCTTCCCGACGAGGTGACGACGCGGGTCTGGGAGCGCGACCTCGAGCGGGCCGCCGCGCTGCAGCCGCCGCACGTCTCGCTCTACGGGCTGACGGTCGAGCCGCACACGCCGTTAGGCAAGTCGCTCGCGGTCGGCGGGATCACCGAGGCCGGTGAGGATCGCTACGAGCGGGATTTCCTGCTCGCCCACGAGGTGATGACCGGTGCGGGGCTCGAGCACTACGAGGTCTCGAACTTCGGGCGGCCGGGGATGCGCTCGCGCCACAATTCGGCGTACTGGCAGTCGGTGCCGTACGCGGGCGCCGGGCCCGGGGCGCACGAGCTGCGCGTCGACGATGACGGGGGACGGATGATCCGGCGCTGGAACGATGATGTCTACGTCCGCTGGGCGCGGACGCTCGCCGAGGGGCGCGATCCGATCGCCGGGATGGAAGTGCTCACCGCCGAGAACCGGATCGCCGAGGAGGTGTATCTGGGGCTGCGAAGCAGCCAGGGGCTGGAAGTGATGAGTGGCGAGCGAGAACGGTTCAGGGCGTGGGTGGAGGCGGGGTGGGGAACGGTCGACCACGAAGGCGGGGATGAGGGACCTGGGGGAGCATCGACCCGGTTCGTCTTCCGGGCGACCCCGCTGGGATGGCTCCGGCTCGACGCGCTCGCCGCCGACTTGACAGCGTTCCGAAGTCGTTAGCATATTTGAACTTATGCCAATTCCGGAGCTCAACGATCGCGAGCGACGAGTTCTCGAGGCCGTCATCCGGACTTATGTGCAGACCGCAGAGCCCGCGGGGTCGCGCACGCTGTCCCGGCGGTACGGGCTCGGCGTCTCGCCGGCGACGATCCGCAACACGATGAGCGACCTCGAAGAGAAGGGGTTTCTCTTCCACCCGCACACGTCGGCGGGGCGCGTGCCGACGGACAAGGCGTATCGCCTGTTCGTCGACGGGCTCGAGGTCG
>DASZNJ010000293.1:0-8194 GCA_035551575.1 Gemmatimonadaceae bacterium | reverse complement strand
GGCAGCGATCGCGGAAGCGGCACCCGCTCGGCCAGTTCGTCGGCGCCGGCACCGAGCCCGGGATCACGGCGAGGCGGCCCCCGGTCGCGCCGACACGCGGCATCGCGCGGAGCAGCCCCTCGGTGTACGGGTGATGCGCGGCAGCAAAGATCTCGCGCACGGGCGATTCCTCGACGACCTCCCCGGCGTACATCACGATCACCCGCGACGCGGTCTCGGCGACGACGCCGAGATCGTGCGTGATGAGCAGGACCGACATCCCCATCCGCTGCTGCACCTCGCGCAGCAGCTCGAGGATCTGCGCCTGGATGGTCACGTCGAGCGCGGTCGTCGGCTCGTCGGCGATGAGGAGCGATGGGCTCATGACCAGCGCCATCGCGATGACGACACGCTGGCGCATTCCCCCGGAGAGCTGGTGGGGGTACTCGGCCGCACGCTGCTCGGGCGCGGAGATCCCGACGAGGCGCAACATCTCGACCGCCTTCGCCCGTGCCTCACGGCGCGAGGCGCCGGCGTGCACGCGGGCGACTTCGCCGATCTGGTCGCCGACCGTCATCACCGGATTGAGCGCCGAGAGCGGCTCCTGCCAGATCATCGCGACACGATTGCCGCGGACGTCCCGCATCTCGCGCTCGGAGAGGGCGAGGAGGTTCCTCCCCTCGAGGAGGATCTCGCTCCCCGGCTCGATGCGTCCCGCACCGTCGATCAGGCGGAGCAGCGAGAGCGCGGTCACCGACTTTCCGCAGCCCGATTCGCCGACCAGCCCGACCGTCTCGCCACGGCCGACCGCGAACGACACGCCATCGACAGCGCGGGCGAGCCCGGCGTCGGTGGAGAAGGTCGTGTGCAGGTCTCGGACGACGAGGAGCGGCTCGGTCATTTCGTGAAGGGTGGGGCGGACGGACGGAGGACGACCGCGAAGCTATGCGGTGGGGCGCGCATTTTCCACCACCGCCGGGCATGGCACACGGCTCACGGCCGCCGCTCGTCGCGCGGATCGAGGGCGTCGCGCAGCGCGTCGCCAAGCAGGTTGAAGGCGATCACGGTGACGAGCATCGCAAGGCCGGGGAACAGCGCGATCCACCACGCGCTCCCGATCTGGTCGGCGCCGTCCTCGATGATGTTCCCCCAGCTGGCGTGCGGAGGGCGTACGCCGATGCCGAGGTAGCTGAGTGCCGCCTCGAGGACGATCACGTTGCCGATGCCGAGCGTCGCGGCGACGATCACCGGCGAGAGGGCGTTCGGGAGGACGTGGCGCCAGAGCACGCGCAGGTCCGGCGCGCCCATCGCCCGTGCCGCGAGGGTGAAGTCCTGCTTCGAGAGGGCGCGCACCCGCTCGCGGACGAGGCGGCTGGTGCCGAACCATCCGGTCAGCCCGAGGACCAGCACCAGCATCGGCAGCGAGATGTTCCCCCACAGGCCGAGCACGAGCAGCAGGATGAGGATGCGCGGCACGGCGAGAAGGGCGTCGATGATGCGCATCATGACCGCATCCGTCGCGCCCCCCGCGTAACCGGCGACCGCGCCCCACGCGGTACCCGCCGACATGGCGAGGAGGATCGCGAGCGTCGCGACCCCGAGCGAGATGCGTGCGCCGTAGACCACGCGGCTCAGGACGTCGCGGCTGAAGGCATCGGTGCCGAACGGGTGCGACCAGGATGGGGCGACCCGGGCGAGGCCGACGATGTCCGGCTGCGCGTTAGGTGCGTATGGCGCGACGACCGGCGCGAACACCGCGGCGACCACGAACATCGCGAGCACGCCCAGCGCGATCATCGCGACGCGGTCGCGGCGCAGCCGGCGCATCGCGGCGCGCCATGGGCCGGCGTCGGCTGCCGACGCGCCGGCGACCGGTGTGTCGCCCCCGCTCAGCGGGACGCTCATCGCTCGCGCAGCCTTGGATCGGCGATCGCGGTCAGCACGTCGGCAAGCGCGCTCCCGACCACCGTCATCGCGGCGCCGACGATCGCAGCGGCGGTCACCAGCGAATAATCGCGCGTCGTGATCGCGCTCGTCGCCAGCTGGCCCATCCCCGGCCACGAGAACACCGTCTCGACGAGCACCGCGCCCCCGAGCAGGGCGGGGAACATCAGCCCGACGAGGGTGATCGTCGTGCCGATCGAGTTGCGCATCGTATGGCGGAGGAGCACCGCCCGGCCGCTCAGCCCCTTCGCGCGCGCCGTCCGCGTGTAATCGGCGCGCGCCGCATCGAGCAGCGCTGCCCGCTGGTGGCGGGCGATCGCCGCGGTGATGAGCAGCGTCAGCGTCGTCGCCGGGAGGACGAGATGACGTGCGCGATCGGCGATGCGTCCCCACATGCCGAGGTACTCGTGCATGACCGGGTCGACCATCCCCGATACGGGAAAGATCGGCAGGGCGTAGGCGAAGGCGAGCATCATCATCAGCGCGAGCCAGAAGTCCGGCGTCGAGTAGAAGACGAGCAGGATCGCGCTCGAGGCGCGATCGACCGCGCTGTCGCGCCGCGCCGCCTGCAGCAGCCCGGCAGCGATCCCCAGCGCGAGGCTGAGGACGAGGGCGGTGCCCATCAGCAGCAGCGTGTTGGGCACCGCGGTCGCCAGCGCCGCGGCCACCGGCCGGCTCCGGGAGAACGACCAGCCGAGGTCGCCCCGCGCGACGTTGCGCAGGTACATCAGGTACTGCTCGGCGATCGGACGGTCGAAGCCGTATCGAGCGCGCAGCGCCTCGCGCTGCGCCGGATTCAGCTCACCGGTACCGACCGCCGTCGCGAACGGGTCCCCGGGCGCGAGATGGGTCAGCGCGAAGACGATCGTCGCGACGATGGCGACGACGACGACGGCCTGCGCGGCACGAGCCGCGAGCAGCCGCCGCATGACGCTACTGGGCCACGCGGCCGAGGCCGAGACGATCGCGCTCGATCCGCTGGTCGGCGGGGATCGACCATTCGCGAATCCCCGCCCACCAGGCGTCGGGGCGGAGGTTCGCGAGGCGGATCCGCTTGCTCGCCGCGGCGACGAGGTCGGGCTCGTAGAGCATCACCGCCGGCTGGTCGTCGACGAAGACCTGGTAGGCACGGTGATAGAGCGTGCGTGCCTCCGCGGCGCTGTGCGCGCTCGTCGCGCTGTCGATCAGCGCATCGAATGCCGGGCTCTCGTAGGACCCGAAGTTGAGCCCTCCCTTCTCGCGCGACGCGGTCGTCGTCCACACCTGGCGGATGCTCGACGGCGTCGGGTCGGGGTGCCACGACATCAGCGCCGCGTCGAAGTTCCGGCCCATCAGCCTGCCGACCATCGTGTTGAGGTCCAGCTCGTCGATGACGACGTCGGCGCCGACGCGCTTCAGCTGTTCCTGCAGCAGGACCGCCATGCGCTGGCGCGGCTTGCTCGACGACGGGACGGCGAGCGAGAAGCGGAGCGGGATCCCGCGACGGTCGCGGACCCCGTCGCCGTTGCTGTCGCGCCATCCGAGCGAGTCGAGCGTCCGGTTGGCAGCGGCGGTGTCATAGGGAAGCTGCCGGATGTTCGTGTCGGCGATGCCGAGCGAGCGCGGTGCCGGCCCGAATGGCACCGCCGCAAGGGTGTCATAGACGTTCTTCACCATCGCCGCGCGGTCGAGCGACATCGCGAGCGCCCGGCGCAGCGCACGATCCCCGAACAGCGCGTTAGGCGCGGCGTGCCGCTTCGGGTCGCGCAGGTTGAACTGGAGGAAGGCGTAGTCGAGCCCGCCGTAGACCTTGGTCTGCAGCGTCGGCGTCTTCTGCGCCTGGGCCAGCTGCTCGCCGCGGATCACCTCGATGAAGTCCGCCTCACCGGCGAGCACGCGGGTCACCGCGGTGTTCGGATCGGCGGCAAATGAGTAGACGATGCGGTCGAGCTTCGGCCGCCCGGAGAAGTGCGCGGTGTCGGCGACGAGCTCGATGAGCTGCGTCGGCACCCAGCGCACGAAGCGGAATGGCCCGTTGCCGACCGGCTTCTTCGCGAACGGGTCGCTCTTGAGGTCCGACCGGTTCGCATTGCGCAGCAGGTGTTCCGGGAGCGCGATGACATTGTACGCGGCGCTGAAGAACTGGTCGAGCGAGCGCTGGTGATACCAGAACACCGCCGTCAGCGAGTCGCGCACCGTCACCGAGTCGATGTCGGTGATGTTCGACGCCTGCGGCGAGTGTACCGCAGTGTCGGCGAGGAGGTCGTACCCGAGCTTCACGTCGGCGGCACGGACCGGGACACCGTCGTGCCAGCGTGCGCGCGGGTCGAGCTCGAAGGCGATCGAGAGCGAATCCGCGCCCCACGTCCAGCGGCGCGCCAGCCGCGGAGTGAATCCCGCGTCACCCATCGTGTTCATCTCCGGCTTCAACTCGGCGAGCGGCTCGAAGAGCTGGTCGGTGACCATCTTCGAGGCGGTCGTCGTGATGACCGGCTGCATCAGGAAATCAGGCTCGCCGGAGAGCGAGATGACGACCGTCCCGCCTGCATCTCCCGAGGCGGTCGTGCCGCGTTTGTCGCCACTGCAGGCAATGACGGCGAGAGCAAGGCAGGCGGCAGCGAACCGGGGCGTCATCATCGAGCGGTCGGGTGGAGGCGGAGCAGGAATCGGAGGGCGGAACTCGTACGTGAATAACGCGCGGGCGGTCGGTTCGTCACGCATCATCGCCGCCAGGTCCACCGGTCGTCGCGATATCGTTCGGTCGCGGCGGCGACTCCTTCGCTAAACAGATGATCGGGCACCAGCTCGCCGGCACCGGGGTCCTCGCGCGCGCGCACCGCGTTGAAGAGCGCTGCCGCGACCTCGTCGAGCTGCGGAATCCGGCCGAGGGCCTGGTGGAGGGTGGCGGGCGGCGGCGGGGGCGCGACCGGTTCCCTCAGCAGCTCGGCCACAAGCGCCTGGTCGTCGTCGACCAGGATCGACCCGTGCTGGAGCAGCGCTCCGCTTTCCCGGTACTGGGCGCTCCCGACGAGCTTCCGCCCACCGAGCACGAGCTCTCCCTCGGTCGGCTCCTCGAAGCATGGTGCCGTCGATGGGAGCGGCGCCCGACCGCTCGGGGCGGCGATGGCGGCGTCCAGCCCGAGTGAGCACAACCCGCTCATGATGATCTCGTTGATCCGCCGGTACGCGTCGCGAAGCGCGCACCCCAGTGCGTCGGGGGCGGTGACGCTATAGGTCACTTCCCTGTGATGGAGCACCGCGCGGCCGCCGGTGAGCCGACGAACCACGCTCACCCCGTGATCGCGCAGCGCCGCCGGCTCGTACCCGTCGCGAGCGGGCTGGTTTCGGCCGAGGGAGAGGGTGGGGCCCGCCCAGGCGTAAACCCGGAACACGGCTTCTCCCGTGTCCGCGGCCCGGCGGAGCAGGGTCTCATCGACGGCCATGTTTTCCGCCCCCCCGAGCGGGGGGGTGACGAGCAGTCGCCAGCGCATGGGGGAGCGGGGGGGCGATGCGTACCGGTTGATGGGACGGTGAGCTAAACTTAGTGACTGGACCGAAGGCGGCATCTGCGCGCAACGCGCGTGGCCGTTCATCTCCCGCGCCGCGGTCCGCGCCCAAATCCAGACAACCTGGCGCCGCCGCAGGCGGCCCCTTTAGAGGCACGCATGACGAAGAGCACCGCCCTGTCCCTGTCCGACGACGGCAGCTTCATCCCGCGCCACATCGGCCCCAGCGACGCCGAGACCGCCGAAATGCTCGAGGCGGTCGGCTACGAGACGCTCGACGCGCTCATCGATGCGACCGTCCCCGAACAGATCCGGCTCCGCCGCCCGCTTGCGATCGGCGAGGGGAGGGGGGAGGCGGAGACGCTGGCGCACATGCGCACGCTGGCGGCGAAGAACCAGATCTTCCGCTCCTACATCGGGATGGGGTACTACGACACCTTCGTCCCTCCGGTCATCCAGCGCAACGTTCTCGAGAACCCGGGCTGGTACACGGCGTACACGCCCTACCAGGCCGAGATCGCCCAGGGCCGGCTCGAGGCGCTCCTGAACTTCCAGACCGCGGTCATCGACCTCACCGGGCTCGAGATCGCGAATGCGTCGCTCCTCGACGAGGGCACCGCGGCCGCGGAGGCGATGTACCTCGCCTACAACTCACGAGGCAAGGACGGAAAGGAGCTGTTCTTCGTCGCCGAGGACTGCCATCCGCAGACCATCGAAGTGGTCCGCACCCGCGCCGCCGCGCGCGGGATGCGCGTCGTCGTCGGCAACCCGCGGACGTACAAGCTCGGCGCGGATGTGTTCGGCGTCCTGCTGCAGTACCCGGCGACCGACGGGACGATCAACGACTACCGTGCATTCACGGAGGCGGCGCACGCCCAGAGCGCGCTCGTCATCGTCGCCTGCGACCTGCTCGCGCTGACGCTGCTCACCCCGCCGGGCGAGTGGGGCGCCGACGTCGCGGTCGGGAGCAGCCAGCGGTTCGGCGTGCCGATGGGCTACGGCGGCCCGCATGCCGCGTTCTTCGCGACGAGGGACGAGTTCAAGCGGACGATCCCGGGGCGGATCATCGGCGTCTCGCGCGACGCGCGCGGGCGTCGCGCGCTGCGCATGGCGCTGCAGACGCGCGAGCAGCACATCCGCCGCGAGAAGGCGACGAGCAACGTCTGCACCGCGCAGGTGCTGCTCGCGGTGATGGCCAGCTTCTACGCGGTCTGGCATGGCCCGGAGGGGCTGACGCGCATCGCGCGCCGGGTGCACCGCCTCGCGACGATGCTCGCCGAAGGGCTGCGCAAGTCCGGGTTCACCGTCGGCGACGGTCCCTTCTTCGACACGATCCGGGTCGACGCGGGCAAGCTCGGCGCGAAGGAGATCGTGCAGCGCGCGCGTGAGAAGAAGATCAATGTCCGCGTGCTCAGCGAGACCGAGGTCGGCATCTCGCTCGACGAGACGGCGCGCGTCGCGCACATCGAGGAGCTCCTCGCGGTCTTCGCCGGCGCCGGCGCGAAGGGCGTCATCGAGCAGCTCGGGGAGGTGGACGACAGCTTCGACGCGAAGTTCGCGCGCACGTCGCCCTTTCTGACGCATCCGGTGTTCTCGGCGCATCACTCCGAGACGGAGATGCTCCGCTACATCCGGTCGCTCGAGGCGAAGGACCTGTCGCTGACGCACTCGATGATCCCGTTAGGCAGCTGCACGATGAAGCTGAACGCGACAACCGAGATGTTCCCGATCACCTGGCCGGAGTTCGGCAAGCTGCACCCGTTCGCGCCCCGCGAGCAGGCGGCCGGCTACACGGCGATGTTCGACGAGCTCGAGCGCGACCTGGCCGAGATCACCGGCTTCGCCGGCGTCTCCCTCCAGCCTAACGCCGGCTCGCAGGGCGAGTATGCCGGACTGCTCGTGATCGAGCGCTACCATCAGTCGCGCGGCGACACGCATCGGAAGGTCTGCCTGATCCCGCAGTCGGCGCACGGCACCAACCCGGCGAGCGCGGTGATGGCGGGAATGCAGGTGGTAGTCGTGAAGACCGGCGCCAGCGGCGACATCGACATGGACGACCTCCGCGCGAAGGCGGCCGAGCATGCGTCGGACCTCGCCGCGCTGATGGTGACCTACCCGTCCACGCACGGCGTCTTCGAGGAGGGGATCCGCGAGATCTGCGAGATCGTGCACCAGGCGGGCGGACAGGTCTACCTCGACGGCGCGAACATGAACGCGATGGTCGGCGTTGCGCGCCCCGGAGACATCGGCGCCGACGTCTGCCACCTGAACCTGCACAAGACCTTCTGCATCCCGCACGGCGGGGGCGGTCCGGGGATGGGACCGATCGGCGTCGCGAAGCACCTCGTGCCGTTTCTCCCGGGACATCCGGTCGTGCCGATCGGCACGCCGACGGCGAGCGGCGCGGTGAGCGCGGCGCCGTGGGGGAGCGCGAGCATCCTCCCGATCTCGTACGTCTACATCAGGATGATGGGCGGCGAGGGACTCACGCTGGCGACGAAGCTGGCGATCCTCAACGCGAACTACGTCGCGAAACGGCTCGATCCACACTATCCGGTGCTCTACAGGGGGAAGAACGGCACCGTCGCCCACGAGTGCATCATCGACCCGCGCGGGGTGAAGGCGACCACCGGCGTCGAGGTCGAGGACATCGCCAAGCGGCTGATGGACTACGGCTTCCATGCGCCGACGGTGAGCTTCCCGGTCGCCGGCACGCTGATGATCGAGCCGACGGAGAGCGAGTCACTGGCCGAGCTGGACCGGTTCTGCGACGCGATGATTTCAAT
>DASZNJ010000292.1:0-6669 GCA_035551575.1 Gemmatimonadaceae bacterium | reverse complement strand
TCGACAGCCGACGCCGCGACCACCGGCGCCGAACGCGGGCGGTAGATCACGACACCGGCCTGCTCGGTGTCGAGGTGCCTCCGCACCGCGTCGCGCACCTCGAGCGGGGTCGCCGACATGATCCGCCGGAGGTACTCGTCGCCGCTGCGCCAGCCACCCATCGCCTCCCACTCGGCGAGGTAGTTCGCCTGGCCTTCCATCGTCTCGAAGCGGCGCACCCACCGGGCCTCGTAGAGCCGTCGGGCCCGCTCGAGCTCCTGCTCAGCCGGTCCGGTCGCGCGCAGCTCGCCGAGCTGCGCCCAGATCGCCCGCGCCGCGGCGAGCGTGTGCTCCGGCTGCGTCTCGGCGTGGACGACGAAGACGCCGACTTCGGACGTTCCGTAGTCGTACGCGGTCACCGAGGCAGCCAGCCCGCGCTCGCGGACCGCCCGGTAGAGCCGCGACGCGCGTCCGGTGCCTAACGTCGTGGCGGCGAGGTCGAGCAGCGCGCTGTCGGGGTGGCCGGCGCGCACCGTCCGCCATCCCATCACGAGCTGCGTCTCGGCGACGTCGCCACTCAGCTCGCGGTAGCGGAAGCCCGGCGCCTTGTCCTCGCAGAGCCCGATCGAGCGCGTCACGCCATCGCCCGGCAGCGCGCCGTAGAGCCGCTCGACGTGGCCGATCGCCTCGTCGGCGTCGACGTCGCCGACGATCGAGAGGATCGTGTTGCTCGGCCTGTAGAAGTTGCGATAGAAGGCGACGAGCTGTTCGCGCGTCAGCTTGCGCAATCCCTCCTCGCGGCCGATCCGCCAGCGGCGGATGCGGTGGCGGTCGTGAATCAGCTCGTAGAGCGTCTCGGTGGCGAGGGCGGGCGGGTTGTCGGTCTTCCGCTTCGCTTCCTGGATGATGACCTCGAGCTCCTTCGCCAGCTCGCGGTCGTCGATCAGCGAGTTGGCATACGCGTCGGCCTGGACCTCGAGGCCCTCGACGAAGCCGCTCGCCGGGAGCACGGCGTAGTAGCTGGTGTGGTCGTAGATGGTGTGCGCGTTGAGGTAGCCGCCGGCCGCCTTCGTCTCCTTGGCGATCTCGCCGACCCCGCGCCGCGGCGTCCCCTTGAAGAACATGTGCTCGAGGACGTGGGCGATCCCGACGACGTCGTCGGTCTCGTCGAAGTAGCCCGCCTTCACCCAGGTGACGATCGCGACGACCGGGGCCGACACGTCGCGGCGGATGAGCACCGTCAGGCCGTTAGGCAGCGAGACACGGCGCACGGAAGCGGGCGCGAGCGCCGGGAGGGAACCCGGCACGGGGGTGGTACGGACGGTCGTGGTCATGTCAGGTCGCGAGAGGACGCCGCTTGAGGATGATCAGCCCAAGCAGGAAGCATGCGACGCCGTAGGCCGCTGCCCAGAGGAGGGGGCTCGCCTCGAGCGGCCGCATCTTCCCGAGCACCGTCACCTGCTCGAAGATCAGGCCGAACGGGGGAAGCGGCGCGAGCCACCACGCCCCCGGATTCCGGCTCGCCACGAGCGCGACGGCACCGAGCACCGCGCCCGTCGAGAGCCAGTCGAAGCGCCAGATCGCCGAGAAGAGGAAGCAGACGCCGCCAACGAGCAGATACGCGTCGACGAAGAGGACGAACGCGCCCGCGACCGACAAGGCGCTGACCGGGAACAGCCTGCTGAACACCGCGAGCGCCGCCCCGACGCAGAGGAGGTAGGCGAGGAGGTGCACGGCGAACGCCTGGCCGTAGAAGCGCACCACGCTCACCGGCTTGGCGAAGATCAGACGGAAGCGCCCGGTCGTCCGGTCGTTCGCGCTGATCCCGTGCACGGCGAGCAGCGCGCAGAGGATCCAGCTCAGGCTCACCGTCTGCGCGAGCACGTTCGCGCCGAACTCGAGGGCGTGTACTCCGCCGGTGACGAAGACGCTCGTTCGTGCCACCGTCGTGCTCATGTAGTTCAACCAGGTCCAGAGCCCGAGCACGACGACGATCGCCGCCGCGCGTTCGAACACGAAGTCGCGCAGCTGCCAGAGCCCGTACGCCCCGAGTCTCGCCCTCATGCTTCGCTCCTCACCGCCTGGCGGAAATGCTCCTCGAGCGCGGAGTACGCGGGCGCGGCCGACGAGATGAGCACCCCGCGCTCGATCAGCGCGCCGAGCGCACGATTCAGCTCCTCGAGCCCGACGACGCTCACCTCCACCTCGTTCGGGGCCGGCGTCGTCGCGCCGGGGAAGACCTCGCGCACCACCCTCTCATCGCCTCGATAGGCGATGCGATAGCGCGTCACCGACGTCCCGCTCACCTCCTGCCGGGTGTCGACGATGCGGACCAGCTTGCCGCGATCGACGATCGCGACGCGGTCGGCGAGGCGTTCGAGCTCGTCGAGGTTGTGGGAGGCGATGACGATCGCACGGTCGGCGCGGCGCAGCGTCGGGACCAGCTCGCGGAAGTGCTGGGTCCAGAGCGGGTCGAGCCCATGCGTCGGCTCGTCGAACACCATCACCCGCACGTCGGCGGCGAGGAGCGCCTGGGCGAGGGCGAGGCGCTGGAGCGTACCCTTCGACAGCTCCTTCACGCGCTTCGCCGCGTGCTCCTCGAGGGCGAAGGTGCCGAGCAGCGCCGCGATGCGCCCGGTCACCCGCGCCGCGGGAATCCCCGCCAGGACCGCGAAGCGGACCATCGCCTCGCGGGCGCGCCAGCCCGGCTTGATCCCGACCAGCTCGGAGAGGTAGCCGATCCCCTCGGCCTCGACGAAGTCGCGCGGGCGCCGGCCGCCGACGGTGACCGCGCCCTCGCTCGGCGCGAGGAAGCCGAGCAGCATCGAGATCATCGTCGACTTGCCCGCGCCGTTAGGCCCGGCGATCCCGAACACCTCGCCCGGCCCGACGGTGAACGACATCCCGTCCACCGCCCGCACGCGCGCACCGCCTAACGGCGCATAGGTCCTGCCGACGTTCTCGAACCGGATCACCAGCCCTCCCGCCGCGGGGTGAGGCTGGACAAGCTAGCGCGGTACCGCCTGCGGCGCTCCCATCGGCGCTCCCACCGGGACCCCCATCGGCGCCGCCGCGCACGCCGACCAGTCGCCCTGCCCCGCACGCTGGAAGAAGCTCTGCGCCTCGCTCCCCCGGCCGAGCCGCATCAGCGAGCAGCCGAGGTACCCGGCCGCCTCGCGGTCGCCCGGGTTCGCCGTCAGCGCGCGCACGAAGAAGATGCGCGCCCCGTCGTAGTTCCCCTCGATGAAGAGGAGCTTCGCCATCTCCTTGAAGGCGGGGCCGCTCTTCGGGTCGCGCCGGATCGCCGCCTGCAGGTACGCGGTCGCCGAGTCGTAGCGCTGCTCGTCGCGGAACATCCGGCCGAGGTAGACGAGCGGCATCGCCGAGCGCGGGTCGTCGCGCGCCGCCTTCTTGAAGACGTCGCGCGCCACCTCGCGCTTCCCCTGGTTGAGGAGCTGGATTCCGGTCGCGGTGTCATCGTTGCCGCCCCGGGTCATCGCCCACCACGTGCCGCCGCCGAGCAGGACGAGCACCGCGACGACGATCCCGGCGAGCTTCCAGGGGAAGCCGCCGCGCCCGGCGCGCTCGATGGTGTCGCCGCTCGTCATCGGCCGCGTGGCCGCCGAGCTCGCGCTCACCACCGCCGGCGTCGCCGCCGCGGCCGGCGGGTTCACCGACGCCAGCAGCCCCGCCTCGAGCTTGAGGAAGCCGTCGCGTGCCGCGCTGATGTCCGCCGCCGACGGGCGGTAGTCCGTGCGCTGCGCCCGGTCGCGCGCCGCCTGGTACTCGGCCAGCGCGTTCGCCTGCTCGAACGACAGCATCTGCCGCTGCCGCAGCTCGCGGATCAACGCCTGCCCCCCCAACGACGAGCCACCCACCAGCGAGCGAAGCGCGGTCTCGACCGCGCTCCAGCTCTCGATGAGGTCCGCCGCGACGTCCTCGCTGTTGCGTGACGCATCGAGCCGCGCGATCACCGGCCGCGCCATGTCGAGCGCGGCCAGCGCCGATCGCTCCGCCGGGCCGGCCATCAGCGGACGATCCTGAGCAGTCCCGCGTCCGCGCTCCCGCGAATGAAGCTCTCGGCGTCGCCGGTCGGGATCTTCACCCCGGTCAGCGAGAACCCGCGCCGCGCCTCGGCCACCATGTATTCGTGCATCGACCGGGCCGTGTTGCCGTTGGTTTCCCGCATCCGCTGGACGATCTGGTCCCACGTCCCCGCGTACTGCCGCCCCTCGCGCGTCGTCACCGCATGCTCCGCGTTAGGCGCCTCACGGCCATCGAGCTCGTCGACGGTCGCGTCGTCGCCGTCGACCACGCGGTGGCCGGCGAGGTCGGCGAGGAGCGCGCCGAACAGCTCGAGCTGGCCCAACGCCGCGCCGCGCGCGGCATCCAGCTCGTCGGCGACCTTCCCCTCGATCTCGGCCAGCATCTCGTCGATGTCGTCCATCTCCCCGCCGAGCTCCGTCAGCCGCTCTTCCCACGGCTTCAGCTCCGGATCTCCCTCGGGCAGGTTGAACTGCGTCCGCTTCATCTCGAGCAGCCGCCAGATCGCCAGCTCGTCCCAGTGATCCGTCGGGGCGGTACGCTCCAGGTGGTAGAGCGACGCCTCGTAGTCACCGCGGTCGTAGAGGACGTTGGCGAGGTAGATCCGCGCCTCGTGATACTCGCTGTCCATCTGCAGCGCGCGGCGCAGCGTCGCCAGCGCCGCATCGTCGTCGCCGAGCCGGTGCTCGACGTAGCCGATGCAGCTCTGCACCTCCGCGGAATCGGGCGCGTGGCGCTGCGCCGCCTCGAAGTAGTCGCGCGCCTCGGCGACCTCGCCCTCGCGGAAGAGGGCGCGGCCGATCTGGAGCATCAGCTCGATGTCGTCGGCGTAGCCCAGCTCCAGCGTCCGGCGCATGCACCGCAGCGCCGAGTCGCGGAGCCCGAGCTTCATCAGGGTCTCGCCAAGTCCGGCCAGCGCGTCTTCGTGCTCGGGCTCGAGCACGAGCGCTTCCTCGAACGAGCGGCGCGCCCACGCGTACTCCTCGCGGGCGAGGCGCGCGTATCCCACGCCGATGTGGAGCTCGACAGAGTTCGGGTACAGCGACAGCCCCTCGCGGAGCACGTCGAGCGCCTCGTCGTACTGCCCCTCGCTGTACAGCTGGTGAGCCCGTTCGTCGTACTCTTCCGAGCTCAGGAAGGGGTTGGCCATGGGAGCGAAATCCTCCGCAGATGAGGGTTCAGCTATTCTACCATCCGGACGACGCGGAGTTCAATCCTGCGGGACGTTCCACTTCGTGCAATTGCTCGAGGGCGACCGCAATCTCCGCGGCGAGCGCGGCGTTCCGCTCGAGCAGCTCCAGATTAGTGACGAGCGAGCGGCCTTTCGTTTCACGCTCGACCGCGGCGAGCAGCGCGGGAGTCATCGCCGCGCCACGTACCCCCTCCAATACCGCCTCGGCGACGGCGGTCGCGACCGCCCCTTCGATCCGCTCGCGCGGCAGCGCAAGCTCCGCCGGCAGCGGCTGCATCACGAGGAGTGCCGACCGCCGCCCGAGCGCACGATGCGCGACGAACATTCGCGCGATTTCCTCCGCACTGTCAGCGCGAACGCTCAGCCGCAATCCTGTTTCCGCGGTGAAGAACCCGGGCACCTCGAGCGTGCGGTAGCCGACCACCGGAACGCCAAGCGTCTCGAGCCGCTCCATCGTCGCCGGCAGGTCGAGGATCGACTTCGCGCCGGCGCAGACGACGATCATCGAGGTGCGGGCCAGCTCGGGGAGATCTGCACTCTCGTCGAACATCGGCTCGCGATGAACGCCGCCGATCCCGCCGGTCGCGAACACGCGCACGCCGCCGAGCGAGGCGAGGGCGAGGGTCGCGGCGACCGTGGTCGCGCCATCGGCGCCCTGGGCCACCGCGGCGCCGAGGTCGCGGGCCGAGACCTTGCGCACCCCGTCGCGGGCGAGGAAGCGTTCGAGCTCGTCGCGCGTGAGGCCAAGCGTCGGGATCCCGCGGACGATCGCGGTGATCGCCGGAGTCGCGCCGCGCTGCTGCACCGCGCGCGTCATTCGCTCGGCTGCCTCACGGTTCCCGGGAATCGGCAGTCCCTGCGCGAGCACGGAGCTCTCGAGGGCGACGACTGGTGCACCCCTCGTCAGGGCGGCGGCGATGTCAGGGAGGATGCGCAGCAGGGAGTTCTCAGGCACCGGGCGGGAAGTTACCGCGGTGACCCGCTCGCGTCAGGGGCGGTCGGGACATGCTTCGCGTTCGCCGTCGCGACCGTCGCCAGCCGGCTCGCCACCGGCACCGCGCGGAGGATCAGCCGGTCGGGAGCGCCACCGAGGTAGCCGATCGGCCAGCAGGTGGTGAGGGTCAGGACCTGCCCCGATTCCTTGCGGATGGCAGGCGACTCACGGCTGACCACACGCCGCGAGACAACCCGCCAGCTGACGCTGTCAGTGAGCGTTTGTGTACTGATGGTGTCGCCAACTGCCAACTCGCCAAGCCGCTTGAAGTGCCGATCGCGATGCGCCGAGATGACCGCATTGCCCTCGTGGCCGGGGAGCGCGGATCCCGGGAGATGACCGGGGCCGCCATTGAGCGCCGCCGGGGTCACGCCTTCGAGGACGATGTCGTCGAGCGCGATCCTCGGGATCACGAGACGGGCAACCGGTGCACCCTCGACCGTTTCGGCGGGCGTCGAGC
>DASZNJ010000291.1:0-4535 GCA_035551575.1 Gemmatimonadaceae bacterium | reverse complement strand
ACGCCGCGCATCGCCGAGCGGTGGTTCCGCTACGTTGGCGTCGTTGCCGAGGGATCGCCGCGCATCATCGGCCGGCTCGGCCTCGATCTCGCGCGACGGCTCGCGATGCGCGGCGCGGCTGCCCTCGCGCTCATCGTCGGCGCCGCCGGCTGCGAATCCGGCTCCGCGCCGCGCCTCTTCACCGTCGCACCATTCGTCTTCGCGTCGAGCTCGGGAGGCACCTGGGCGCTCTACCGCTCGGCCGGCGGGACCGTCGTGCGCATCTCCGATCCGGGGATGGACGACCGGGAGCCGAACAGCGCCCGCGGTCGCATCGTCTTCACCTCGCTGCGCGACGGCGATGCGGAGATCTATACGGCGACGCTCACCGGGAGGCTCACCCTCGGCGTGCAGACCCGGTTGACCAGCGTGTACGGCAACGACGTCGAGCCGGCGCTCGATCCGTCGGCGACGAGCATCGCCTTCGTCAGCAGCCGCGGGGGCTCCCCCCGCATCTGGCTGATGGGCGTGGACGGTGCGAACCCGCGTCCCCTGGTCACCGGGTCTCCGGACTATGTGCCGGAGGTATCGCCGCGGTGGAGCCCGACCGGCGACCGCATCGCCTTCACCTCGACGCGCGGCGGAACCTCACAGGTCTACGTCGTTCCAGCCGCCGGCGGTGCCGCGGTGCAGCTCAGCCACGAGACGCGCGGCGCGTTTTCGCCGTCGTGGATGCCTGACGGTCGGCGGCTCCTCTACACCGCGCTCGCCGGCACCGGCGCGGTGATGTCCGTCCCGGCAGGCGGGGGCGACGCGGTCGTCTTCGCCACCGCCGACGACGGGCTCGGCGAGGCCGTCTGCAGCATGAGATCCTGCCTGGCGGTCGCCTCGCCGTTAGGCGGCGCGGGGCACATCGTGCCGCTGTCGCCTTCCGGCCAGGCAACCCGCCTCTCCCTGCCGCAGGTCGCCGACGACCATCATCCGGCGCTGCTCGCTCCCTGACCGCCGGCTCACCGCGCGGCAGGGTGAGGCTCGACCGGCGTCGGCTCACCGGCGCCGGCGACGACCTCGCCGCTCCTCGTCAACGCAGCCCGGAAGAGGATCGGCCCGATCAGCTCATTGACCGCCACGACCGCGAGAAAGATCGTCCTGATCAGGGCACCGCGAGACGGATAGGCCTGCGCCATGACGGTGGCGAGTCCGATCGCCACTCCCGCCTGCGAGACGAGCCCCATCCAGATCATGCGCCCCTCCGGGCCCGCGCCCGCCCATCGCGCGCCAAGGCGGGCCCCCGTCCAGATTGCGCCGATCCGCACCGCGACGATCGGGAGCACCAGGAACCACACGGCGGCGATCTCGCCAAGCGCCATCTCGGCACCGGCGAGCGCGAAGAAGACGACGAAGACGGGAGCGGCCGAGCGTTCCATCGCGTGGCGGATGGCATCGCCGTCCTCGCGCTGGGACACGTTCTCGGTCACGAAGCCCGCGGTGAGCAGGGTCAGCAGCGTCTCGACGTGCGTGAGCTGGGCGATGACCATGCCGAAGAACGCGACGACCATCGCGAAGAGCATCAGCTCGCGCTTCACGAAGCGGAGGTACAGCGCAACCGCGCCGCCGAGCAGCGCGCCGACCAGCACCGCGCCCCCGATCTCCCAGACGATTGTCGTGAACGAGAGCGCCAGCACTTCCGCGCCCGTCGGCGGCACGAGCACGCGGACGAGGGCGAGCACTCCGCTGAAGAGGACCACGACGACGACATCGGAGACGAGGACGACACCTAACGTCGTCCGCGCGACCGGGCCGCCGGCCTGCGTCTCGGTCAGGAGCGCCATCGTCACCGCCGGCGAGTGGACGACGGCCACGGAGGCGAAAAGCAGGGAGAAGGCCAGGGCCTCGACGGAGCTGGTCCCGGCGAGAAATGGCAACCGGCTGCCGAGAAGGTAGACGAGGGCAGCCAGCGCGACGAACGCGAGTCCCATCTCGCCGACGAGGACCTTGGTGATGATCCGCCATCGGATGCGCACTTCCTGCCAGCGGAGCTCCGCGCCGGCGAGGTAGGCGATCAACGCGATCGCGAGCGAGCTCACGGGCTGCAGCTCGTGGACGGCCTCGCTCGTGACGCTGTTCAACACTTGTGGACCAAAGCAGACCCCGGCGACGAGGTAGCCAATGATCTTCGGCAGCCGCGCGGCGGTCGCCAGCTCCCCGGCACTGTAGGCGGCGAGGATGAGGAAGCCGAACGTCAGCAGCCACTGTGACCCGTGCCCGCCGGCTCCGAGCGGGAGGACGAGCTGCATCGCCCCGAACAGGAGCGCGAGGATGACGAGGCGCCGCATCAGTCCTCCGCCGACGACCGCGCGTCGGGCTGCGCGGCGTCAGGGGGGACCGGTCCGACGGGCACCGGCGCCTTCGTCGGTTCCGCCTCCTTCCGCCCGGCGACGACGTCCTTCACGTCGGCATAGACCAGCGAGCGGACGAACCGCGCCGAGAGGATGTCGGTCAGCAGCACCGACGCGACGGCGGCGGTGAAAACGAGGTTCGACAGCGGGACATCCTCCTGGTACAGGTAACTCAGCGCGACAGCAAGGGCGAGGCCTCCCTGTCCGAGAAGGCCGCGCCCCCAGTGCGGCCCGAGCGCGGGGAGCATCCCGTTCCATCGCGCCGCCAGCCGCGCCGCCCCGATCTTCGCCGCGATGCGGACGAGGAGAAACAGAAGGACGAGCACCACCCAATCGCGAACGCTTGGCCGCCACGTCGCCCCGGCGAGCACGAGCAGCGCGAAATACAGCGGCCGTTCGACGCGCTCGAGGGCGATCGTGATCTGGGCGCGGCTGCGCGTCGTGTTGGCGAGCACGAAGCCGAAGCAGGCCGCGGCGAGAAGTGGCGACAGGCGCAGGTACGTCGCCGCGCCGCTGACGAGGATGACCGCGCCGGCGAGCGAGATGAACAGGCGGTCCACCTTGCGCTCCTCACCGACGAAGAGATGGAAGAGCGCCCCGCCCACGACGCCGACTGCGATCGTGATCACCGCCCATTCCGTCGGCGTGAGCGGACGGCCGATGACGGCAGCGTCAGGGTCGGGGTGCACGATCGCGAAGAGCAGCCCCGACACGAGAATGCCGACCACCGCGTTGGTCGCCGATGCCACCTCGAGCTGCTGGACGACCGGGCTCCGGCGGCCGAGCTGCCGCGCGACCACGGCGACCCCCGCTGTCGCCGAGACTGTGGCCACGGCACCGAGCCCGATGCCGGCGATGATCGCCACGCGCGGCGTGACGTCGAAGGTGCCGTAGATCCCGGCCGCCATCAATGCGGCGGTGACGAGGAACGTGAGGATGCTCTCCGCCATCGCGACGCGGTAGAGCACCGCCGCCGTGCGGATCATTCTCGGCAGGACCAGCTGCGCGCCGATGAGCGCGCCCATCCAGCCGAGCCCGAGGCTCGTGATCGGCGCGAAGCTCTCGACCGCGCCGGGCGAGAGGATGCCAGACACCTGCGGCCCGAGCAGAATGCCGAGCAGGAGGTACTCGGCGCCCGACACGATGAGGAAGCGCTTCGCCAGCCACTCGAACGCGACGCGCGCCGCGAGGTAGCTCGCGGCGACCACCAGCACGAGGATGAGTCCCTCGGACATGTCGCGCCCTCCCGGTGAATGAGCCGGCGCGCGATCGCGCCGTCCGGAAGGTTAGCCCGCCGCGCGCGCTGTCAAAACCCTTGCGCGCGACGGAATTATCGATCGGCTAGTCCGCGGCGACCGTCCCGAAATCGTAGCCCGGCACCGAGATGCGGGGGATCGGCGAGCCGATGGTGTTCTCGATCGAGCGCACCATCGCGATCTCGTCGGGCGACATGAAGGTGAACGCGTCGCCGGTGGTCGCCGCGCGGCCGGTGCGGCCGATGCGGTGGATGTAATCCTCGGGCTGCTGCGGCACGTCGTAGTTGACGACGTGGGTGATGCCGGAGATGTCGAGGCCGCGCTGCGCGATGTCGGTCGCGACGAGCACGTTGACCTCGCCGCTGCGGAACTGCTCGAGGGCCCTGATCCGCTGCGCCTGGGTCTTGTCGGCGTGCATCGCCGTGGCCTTCACCCCGGCCTTCTCCAGCGCGTGCACGACCTTGTCGGCGCCGTGCTTCGTCCGCGTGAAGACGAGCACCGTCTCCGTCTTCGTGTCCTTGAGCAGCTCGACGAGCAGCTCGCTCTTCTTCTCGCGCGGCACCGGATAGACGGCATGGGTGACCGTGTTCGCCGCGCTCGAGCGGCGCCCGATCTGGACGACCTTCGGCCGGCGCAGGTACTTGCGCGCGAGTGCCTCGACTTCCGGAGGCATCGTCGCGCTGAAGAGCAGCGTCTGGCGGTAGGGCGGGATCTGGTCGACGATCCGGTTGATCTGCGGCGCGAATCCCATGTCGAGCATGCGGTCGGCCTCGTCGAGCACGAGGATCTCGAGGTCGTCGAGGACGACATTCTGGCGCTCGAGGTGATCGATCAGCCGCCCCGGGGTGGCAACGACGATGTCGACGCCATCGCGCAGCTTCTTCTGCTGCGGCTCGAGCGG
>DASZNJ010000290.1:0-8023 GCA_035551575.1 Gemmatimonadaceae bacterium | reverse complement strand
CCCGCTTCTTCGTTCCCGCCGGCGAGCGCGCCTAACGCTCGGCTCCCTCGCCGCCGCCGGCCGGGGGCGCCGGGACCGACGCCGGGCGAGGCGTCGACTGGAGGACGGTCGAATGATGGACGATGTCGCCGCCTAACGACGCCGTCCGGTAGACGAGCCCGAGCCCGGCCAGCGCGCTGGCGACGACCAGACCGCGCAGCCACAGCGGGAGGCCGCCGTGCGCCCGCACCATCGCCTCGGTCGGCACGTCGCCGCGATCGGTATGCACCGCCCCGGCCACGACCACGGTCTCGCGGCGCCAGGCGCGCCACCAGGCGTAGCCGGCGATCAGTCCCATGATGACGAGCCCCCAGACCGCGAAGTCGGCCGCTTCCTGGTGGGCGTGAATCGCCTGGCGCGTCACGTACCAGCTGTCCTCGATCTGCTCCTCCGCCGGCTCGCCCGTGAAGAAGGTCGGGACCGCCGCGAGCCCGCCGAGGAAGAGTGTCGCCGTCGCGTACAGCCATACGCCGCGCTTGCGCGTGATCAGCGCGAGCACCGCGATCGCGGTGCCGACGACGGTGAGGATCACCGGGAAGTGATTGATCAGGAGGTGGAGGTCGCCGAGCGTTGGCACGGGTTTCCGGGTTGGGCGTTTACCATCGGGGCGCGAGCGGTGGCTGGAGCAGTCCTTGCACCCTGCGCCGGGGCTCGCCGGGAAAACTACCGGTGTACGACTTCAACCGCGAGATCGTTTCCGTGAAGATCACACTCACCGGGGAAAACAGTGTCAGGCTGGAGCCGACAGACGGGCCGATGACGATCGAGGCGCCGACTCCCGACCGCCAGTACTCGCCCTTTCACATGCTCGGCAGCTCCCTCGCCTACTGCACTTTCTCCGTACTCTACTCCTGGGCGACCCACGCCGACCTCCCGGTCGACGGGATGCACATCGACGTCGCGTGGACATTCTCCGAGGAGCCGCACCGCGTCCAGCAGCTGACGCTGACCTTTCACTGGCCGTCGCTGCCCCCCGCGCGCCTCGCTGCCGCGAAGCGCGTGGCCGCGATGTGCACGGTGCACGAGACCCTGCTCCACCCGCCGACGGTGGCGATCGAGGCCGCATGACCGCGCCAGCGGCGACGACAACCGTCCCGGTGGTCCTCTTCACCGTACAGGGCGAACCGGTGACGACGTTCACCTCCGCGCCGCCATTGAACCGCCCGTACACCGTGGTCTACGACGGCTTCTGCAAGGTCTGCAACCGGCTGGTGAAGCTGCTCCGCACGTGGGATCGCACGCGACAGCTGGAGATCGTTCCCTCGCAGCAGCCGGGCGTGCACGCACGCTTCCCCTGGATCCCCGCTCGCGCCTACACCGAGTCGGTGCAGCTGATCCGCGCCGACGGCAGAACCTGGCAGGGAGCAGCGGCGATCGAGCACATCCTCGACATCCTGCCGAAGGGGAAGCTGCTCTCCTGGATCTTCAGCATCCCCTTCGTCCGCCCGCTCGCCGAGAAGTTCTACCGCTGGTTCGCCCGCAACCGCTACATGCTCGGCTGCGGCGACCACTGCCAATCGCGGTCGTTGAACGTGATGTTCGACGAGGGGGATGCCGGGCGTTAGGCAGGGCGGCTAGACCCGCGTCTCCCCGCCTGTTCCGCCCGGCCGCAGGTCGCCGACGCCGCTGTTCCTGCGCTCGTCGGCGCGCGTCCCCTCCCCTTCACCGGGCGCGACGCCGTCGCGTGAGCCCTCACGTCGCTGCTCCATGACGAGGTCGCGCAGCCATTCGTCGATCCGCTCCGACTGGTCGCTGTCGAGCACCGCCTCTTCGTGGTGGATCCCGTCCACCGCCCGCCCGCCGCTGGCGTCGACCACCGCCTCGACGACCTTGTCCCAGGTCGCCGACTGCAGCAGCTCGCCGACGGGGCGCATCACGAGATGATCGACGAGCGTCGCCGGCCGGTCGTAGACCTCGACCTGGAAACGGATCATGTCGGCGCGGTCTTCGGCGAGGAAGCGGACCGCGCCGGCGAGCGGATGACCGGCGAGGGTGCACAGCGTCGCCCGGCGATCGGTCACTTCCTCGACGCGCACCTGGACGTTGCCGCGCAGCGGGAGCGCCATCGTCAACGTCGCCCCTTCCTCGAGGGTCGTCGGGGTATCCGGCTCCGCGTGCAGGTCCATCGTCAGCGGCGCCAGCTCGGCGAAGCGCTGCCTGAAGAGCGCGAACAGCGTTTCCGGCGTGTGGGCCGATCCGGTGATGTCGGCCCAGAACTGCTTCCGCTTCATCGCACCCACCCCCTCGGAGGGGAGGGTCTCGGGGAGCCCGTCGCAGAGGATGCGCAACCCCTCGTCGAGCGGTGTCGGCGTGATGCCGAAGATGTCGGTCAGCGCGTTGATCCTGTCGGCGGGGATGCGATTCCCCTCGCGCAGCATGGTCAGCTGCGACTGGTTGAAGGGCACCGGCACCCCGGTCGCCTCGGCCAGGGAGATGCCGATCGAGGTGAGGAACTCGGGGACCCCGACGCGGGCCGGCTCACGCTTCGTGATCCGCGAGAAGCGCTCGATGAGGTCGTTCTGCGAAGTCTCCTCGGTGCCCGCGAGCTCGAGCACCCGGCCGGTGAGGTCTGTTCGCTCGACCGCCATCGCCAGCGCGCGACCGAGGTCGCCGGCGTACACCGGCTGGAACCTCGCGTCGCCCCCACCGATCACGGGGATCACCGGCAGCGTCCGCACCATGCGGAGGAGGAGGGAGATCTCGTCGTCACCCGGACCGTAGACGTTTCCGGGGCGAACGATCGTCCACGGACCGGGATATTCGCGCACGAGCGCCTCGGCTTCGCGCTTCGTCCGGTGGTACTCGGACTCGCCGCGATCGGCGCCGAGTGACGAGACGAAGATGAAGCGCGGGCCGCCGGAGCTGATCGCCTCGCGCAGGATCCGCTGGGTGCCTTCGACGTTGATTTCGCGTATCGAGGGCCCGCCCTCGCTCGCCCGGACGACGCCGACCACGTGGAGGACCGCCTCGCAACCGTCGGTGACACCGACGAGGCCCTCGTCTTTCGCGACGTCGCCGCTCCAGGACTCGACCGCCGAACCCCACTGGGCCGAGTCCCGCCTCGCATTCCTCGAAAGCAGCCGCACCGTATGGCCGCGATCGACCAGCGCAGTCACAGTCGCCCGTCCGACGACGCCCGTCCCACCTGTCACGAGGACCTTCATGTCAGCACCCCTTCGTTGAGTCAAACGAGAGCCGCCGTCGGGCTCATCTTCTGACGGGGACGAGGGCAGGAGTGGTGCCAGAGGACCCGTGACCGACGGCCCCTCTCTCCCGTCATCTGTTTGATGCCTAGCACCCTACTCCGCCCGGCGCGACGGCTGCAGCCGCTGATCGCCGGTGCCATGATCGCGCTGCTCGCCTCCTGCTCGGGCTCGTCCCGTCCCGTACTCGTCGGCGCCGCCGGACCGTGGAAGGAGGCGTACGGGGCGATGAACAAGATGGGAATCGACCTCGCGATCGAGGAGATCAACGCACGGGGTGGAGTGCGGCATCGACCGCTCCAGGTCATCGAGCAGGATGACGAAGGTCAGGGGACCAGGGCGGCGCAGGTGGCCGCCGATTTCGTAGCCAACCGTGAGCTCGTCGCCGTGATCGGGCACGTGAACTCGGGCGCGATGGTCGCCGCCGCTCGCGTCTACGATGGCGAGCTCCCCGCCGTCGCGACGACGGCGACTTCGCCCGAGCTCACCGGGATCTCGCGCTGGACATTCCGCGTCATCTCGAGCGACTCGGCGAACGGCATCGCGCTCGCGCGATTCGCCGACCAGCTTGGCCATCGGCGGGCGGCGATCATCTACGAGAACAACAGCTACGGCCGCGGTCTCGCCGATTCCTTCCAGAAGGCCTTCGCCGGCGAGATCGTCAGCATCGACCCGATCCCGGACGGGAAGAGCGACCTCGAACCCTTCATCAGCTACTACGCCCGCGAGAGGGCGGACGTCGTCTTCGCGGCCGGTACCGACGCGTCAGGGCTGACGATCCTCCACGAAGCGCGCCGCCAGGGGATGCACGCCGACTTCCTCGGAGGCGATGGCTGGACCGGCATCGTCGCCGACACGTCGCTATCGAATGGGGTCTACGTCGGCGCGCCGTTCACGGCCGAAGATCCGCGTCCCGAGGCACAGAGCTTCGTCCGCGCGTTTCGCCAGAAGTACGCGTTGATCCCCGACGGCAATGCGGCGCTCGCCTACGATGCGACGCGCCTGATCGCGGCGGCCATCGAGGCGGTCGGCCCGGATCGCGAGCGGATCCGCGACTGGCTGGCCGGGCTCGACGAGAAGAGCGCCTTCCACGGAGTGACCGGAGACATCCGCTTCCAGGCCGATGGCGATCCTGTCGGCAAGAGCTTCGTGATGACGCGCATCGACAAGGGGCTTCTCGCGGTGGCCGCCCAGTGAGCACCGATCCGAAGGTCACGCCGATCTCCAGCGCGGCCGTTCTCTCCGCCGCGACCGTTCCCCAGGCAGGCGGTTTCCTGTCTTCCGCGCTCGCCTCGATCAGCAGCATCCTGAAGGTGGGCTTCGGCAGCCTCGTCGTCCTCCTCGTCGTCGCCGGCGCGATCGGCTTCCACGCGCTGCGCTCGATGTCGAAGGAGGTCAAGGCCAGCTTCGCCCTCGTGCAGGAACAGTCGCAGCTCTCGTCGCGACTCTCGTCGGACATCGCCCAGCAGCTGCAGGCGGCGACGGTCTACCTCGACACGCGCGACAGCGCGACGCTCGCCGAGTTCCGCGCGTTAGGCTGGGACGCCCACGCCACGCAGCGGAAGATGAACGCCCGCCGCGGGCAGTCGGCCCAGGAGGTCGCGCTGACCGCGTCGATCGACGAGAAGCTCTCGCTCGTCGAGACGCATTTCGCCCGCGCGCACCGGCTCGCCGATCTCGGGCGCGTCGGCGAGGCGCGTACCGAGGCGGCTCTCGCCCGCCCGATCGCCAGCCAGATCCTCGCCGACATCGATCGCCTCGGCGAGACGAAGGCGCGCAAGGTTGCCGACGCATCGCGCTCGCTCGCGCGCTACGCGTCGCGGCGCAGCGTCTGGCTCGTCACGCTGATCGGTGTCGCGCTGCTCTGCGCCTTCGCGGTCGTCACGCGCACCGTGCGCTCCGTGTCGCAGCCGCTCGCCGACCTGGTCAGCCACGCCATGGCGTTCAGCGACGGCGACCTGACGGTCCGCACTACGCGCAGCATGCCGCGCGAGTTCGAGATCCTCGCGCAGGCACTGAACCACACCGGCGAATCGCTGTCACGCATCGTCGCGGTCGTGGCCGCCACGTCGGACAGCGTCGCGCAGTCGGCGCACGACCTCTCGTCGGTTTCCAACCAGCTGTCGCAGTCCGCCGGCCAGACATCGTCCTCGATGGGTGAGGTTTCCGGCGGCGCCGAGGCACAGGTACAGGAGCTGCGCCAGGTGAGCGATGCGCTGCGCGAGATCCGCGGGCAGGCGCTCGGCATGCTCTCCGGCGCCGGCGACGTGAACACCCTCGCCGCGTCGATCGAGCAGACGTCCAACACGCGACGCCGCGAGCTCGAGCGCACGCTCGGCATCCTCACCGACGTCAGGCACTCGGTGCAGCAGGCGACCCAGGAAGTCGCGGTGCTCAACGACACCGCGGTCGACATCAACCGCTTCGTCGAGACGGTCAGCCGCATCGCCGAGCAGACGAACCTGCTCGCACTCAACGCCGCGATCGAAGCGGCGCGGGCCGGCCGCGCCGGCAGGGGTTTCGCGGTCGTCGCGGACGAGGTGCGCAAGCTCGCCGAGCAGGCGCAGGGTGCCGCCGACGAGATCGTCGTGCTGACGACGAAGGTCACCGAGCGCGTCGCGACGACGACGCGCGCGATGGTCGAGAGCTCGACGCGCGTCGGCGAGATCGAGCGGATCTCGAAGGACGTCGAGGACGCCCTGACGACGATCGCTGCCGCCGCCGAGAAGACGCGGCACGCCGCCGCCGGCGTCGCCACCGCCGCCGAGGCGAACGTGCAGGTCGTGTCCGGTGCCGCGGAAAGCGTCTCGTCGATCGCGCGCGCGGCCGAGGGGCATGCGTCCGCCGCCGAGCAGGTGAGCGCGGCGACGCAGGAGCAGAGCGCGGCCTGCGAGCAGATGAGCGCGGCGTCGGCCGAGCTCCTCGAGAACTCCTCGCTGCTCCGCGAGATGGTGAAGGGGCTGCGCGTCGACGAGATCAAGGCGTCGGCGGTGTCCCCCGAACAGCACCTCGCGGCGCTCAACTTCGAGGCGAGGCGCGCGAAGGTAGGCTGATCCCGCGGGATCGGTTATGTTTCGGCGCGTCCCCCCGCGCCCATGACAGAGACCACACGCCCCAACGCCGTCCTGCTGCTCAGCGGCGGCCTCGACTCGACGACGCTGCTCGCCCTGGCCACGCGCGAGGGCTACGCCGTGCATGCGATGAGCTTTCGCTACGGCCAGCGCCACCACCACGAGCTGTCGGCGGCGCGCGCGGTGGCGGCGCAGTACCGCGTCGCGCGCCATGTCGTCGTCGAGATCGACCTGCGCGTGTTCGGTGGATCGGCGCTCACCGCGGACATCGCCGTGCCGAAGGATCGCCACGCCGCCGAGATGTCGAGCGGGGTCCCGGTCACCTACGTCCCGGCGCGCAACACGATCTTCCTCTCGTACGCGCTCGCCTGGGCTGAGGTGCTCGGCGCGCACGACATCTTCATCGGCGTCAACGCGCTCGATTACTCGGGCTATCCGGACTGCCGCCCCGAATACATCGCCGCGTTCGAGCAGCTGGCGAACCTCGCGACGCGCGCCGGCGTCGAGGGCGGCGCCGTGAAGATCCGCGCGCCGCTGTTGCACCTCACCAAGCGCCAGATCATCGAGCTCGGCGCGAGCCTCGGGGTCGATTACTCGTTGACGACGAGCTGCTACGATCCCGACGAGAGCGGCGCCGCCTGCGGGCGCTGCGACGCCTGCCAGCTGCGGCTGAAGGGATTCTCCGAGGGTGGACGCCGCGACCCCGCGCGCTACGCGAGCGAGGCGGGACGATGAGCCGCGCCTACACGGTGAAGGAGATCTTCTACACCCTCCAGGGCGAGGGGGCGAATGCAGGCCGCGCCGCGGTGTTCCTGCGCTTCTCCGGCTGCAACCTCTGGACGGGCCGCGAGGAAGATCGCGCCGATGCAGCGTGCCCGTTCTGCGACACCGACTTCGTCGGCGTCGGACCTGATGGGGGAAAGTTCGACAGCCCCGAGGGATTGGCGCGCGCCGTGGTGTCGCGCTGGCCATGGAAGAACATGCGTGGCGCCCGCCCGCTCGTCGTCTGCACGGGGGGTGAGCCGCTGCTGCAGCTCGACGCACCGCTGGTCGCCGCGCTGCACGATGCCGGCTTCGAGGTCGCGATCGAGACCAATGGAACGAAGGAGCCCCCGCCGGGGATCGACTGGATCTGCGTGAGTCCGAAAGCGGGCGCGCTCCCATTGACGCTGACACACGGCAACGAGCTCAAACTCGTCTTTCCGCAGCCCGATGCGATGCCGGAAAAATTTGCCGCGCTCGACTTTCGGTATTTCTTTCTCCAGCCGATGGACGGTCCGCAGCGCGAACAGAACACGCAGCGCGCGGTCGAGTACTGCATGGCGAACCCACGGTGGCGTTTGAGCTTGCAGACGCACAAGATGCTGAACATCCGGTGAGGAGGCGTTCGCTCGTCTCGTTGCACGCCGGGTCCGGCAAGCGTCTTGCTTTTGTCATGTGCATGCGACGCTCGATCAACTCCGCCGTGGTGATGTGCGCCGCAGCCGGCGCGCTCGCCCTCGTGCCGGACCGCGCTGCCGCTGCGGTGCGTCCGCAACAGCTCTTCACGCTGATCACCGCCGTCGACTCGGTCGCCGCCGGTGCGCCGGCAAGGGGGGAGGCGCGGACAGGCGAGTCGGTGGACGCCCCCGGCCGCGCGCCTAACGGCCGCGCGGGCGGTATCCCCGGCGCGTCGACCGCCGCCGCGCGGATGGGGTCGCGGCGCCGGGC
>DASZNJ010000289.1:0-3774 GCA_035551575.1 Gemmatimonadaceae bacterium | reverse complement strand
CTGACACCTGACACCCGACACCTGGCACCTGGCACCCGACACCTGACACCTGACACCTGACACCTGACACCTGACACCCGGCCCCCTCTTCGACGCCGGCCTCGCCCTGCCTGCCGCTCACCCGACGCGGAACAGCTCGAGCGCCCGCGCGTAGCGCTCCTGGAGCGCGGCGCGCAGCGGCGCGTGCTCCTTCTTCGCGAGCTCCGGGTCGGCGGTGAGGAGCTTTTCCGCCACCTCGCGCGCGGTCTCGTTGAGCGCTTCGTCGCGGATCGGATCGGCGATGCGGAAGGTCTGCTCCCCGCTCTGGCGCGCCCCGAACAGGTCGCCCATCCCGCGGAGCGACAGGTCGGCGCGGGCGATCTCGAAGCCGTCTTCGGTGCCGACGAAGACATCGAGCCGTGCCCGCGCCTCGTCGCCGACGTCCCCGAGGAGGATGCAGTAGCTCTGCTCGCCGCCGCGGCCGACCCGGCCGCGGAGCTGGTGCAGCTGTGACAGGCCGAAGCGCTCGGGGTGCTCGATCACCATCACCGTCGCGTTAGGCACGTCGATCCCGACCTCGATCACCGTCGTCGCGACGAGGATGTCGATCGCGCCGTCGCGGAACCTCCGCATCGTCGCGTCGCGCTCCTCGGCGGGGATGCGGCCGTGCAGCAGCGCCAGCCGCCGGTTGGCGAACGGGCCGGCGGCCAGCGTCTCGAACTCCACCGTCGCCGCCTTGAGGTCGACCTTCTCCGACTCCTCGACCAGCGGATAGACGATGTACGCCTGCCGGCCCTTCGCCACCTCGCGCTCCACGAATTCCATGATGCGCGGGCGGTGGCTCTCGCCGCGGAGCGCAGTGGCGATCGGCTGCCGTCCCGGTGGCCGCTCGTCGAGGACGCTGACGTCGAGGTCTCCGTACATGGTGAGCGCGAGCGAGCGCGGGATCGGCGTCGCGGTCATGAGCAGGGTGTCGGGCGCCTCGCCCTTGGACATCAGCGCCTTCCGCTGCTCGACGCCGAAGCGGTGCTGCTCGTCGATCGCGACGAAGCCGAGCTTCCCGAACACCGCGCTCTCCTGCACCAGGGCGTGCGTGCCGATCGCCAGCAGCGGCTCGCCGCCGGCGATCCGGGCCAGCGCCTCACGTCGCTCCGGTGCCGACAGGCTTCCGGTCAGCAGCGCCGGCGCGCTGCCTGACGGCGCGAGGAGCCGCGACATCGTGCGGAAGTGCTGCTCGGCGAGGAGCTCGGTCGGCGCCATGATCGCCGCCTGCCAGCCGTTCTCGATCGCCAGCAGCGCGGCGAACAGGGCGACGATGGTCTTCCCGCTGCCGACGTCCCCCTGGAGGAGGCGGTGCATGCGCCGCGGGCTGGTCATGTCGCCGACGATCTCGCGGAGGGCGCGCACCTGGGCGCCGGTCAGCTCCCACGGCAGCGACTTGCGCAGCTGGCTGGTGAGCAGTCGCTTGTTCTCGAAGGTGATCCCGCGCCGCTCGGAGCGCGCGATCGCGTTGGCGCGCCGCTGGAGGATCTGGACGAAGAGCAGCTCCTCGTAGGCGAGCCGCGCCCGCCCGTTCATCGCCTCGCCTAACGACGCGGGGCGGTGGACCATCCGCAGCGCCTCCGGGAGCGGCGGCACCCGCGCCGGGGCGAGGACGTCAGCCGGCAGCGTCTCGGTGACCAGCGGGAGGAGCGTGTCGAGGTGCGCGTCGAGGAGCCCGCGGATCACCTTGAAGCTGAGCCCCTCCGTCGCCGGATAGACCGAGAGCACGCGTCCCGACGCCGCTCCCTCGTCCTCGCCGCCGAGGTTGACCATCTCGCGCGGGAGGAGCTGGCGCCCGTGGAAGAACCGCACCTGCCCGCTGAGCAGGAGCACGTCGCCCTTCTCGATCGTCCGGTCGAGGTAGGGCTGCCCCGGCCATGCCGCCTCGATCAACCCGCTCGCGTCGCGGACAACCGCCTGGAAGATGCGGAGCCCCTTCCGCGTCGGGAGCACGCCCTTGGAGATCACCCGGCCGACGATCGTCGCCTGCATCCCCGGCTCGAGCGATGCGATCGGGGCAACCGTGCTCGCGTCCTCATAACGGTGCGGCGCGTGATGGAGCAGGTCGCCGGCGGTGACGATGCCCAACCGACGCAGCGAGTCGGCCCGGGCCGGGCCCACCCCCTTCAGGTACATCACCGGCGTGTCGAGGGCGATCCTCGCCGGCCCGGCGGGGCGCCCCCGCTGGATCGCCATCAGTCGTCGGCGAGGAGCGCGGCGGAAAATTCGGCCGCGTCGAAGGGATCGAGATCGTCCACCCCCTCGCCGGTGCCGACGAACTTCACCGGCACGTCGATCGCCTCGTGCACCGCGACCACGACCCCGCCGCGCGCGCTCCCGTCCAGCTTCGTGACGACGATTCCCGTCACCGGAACCGCGGCCGAGAAGGTCTTCGCCTGCGAGATCGCGTTCTGCCCGATCGTCCCGTCGAGCACGAGCAGCGTCTCGTGCGGCGCGTCAGGCAGCCGCTTGGCGACGACGCGCGCGACCTTCTTCAGCTCCTTCATCAGGTCGTCGTTCGAGTGCAGGCGGCCGGCGGTGTCGATGATCGCGACGTCGACGCTGCGGGTGATCGCGGCGTCGATCGCGTCGAAGGCGACGGCGGCCGGGTCGCCACCCGGCTTGCCCCCGACGAACTCCGCGCCCGATCGCTCGGCCCACACCTTCAGCTGGTCGATCGCGCCGGCGCGGAAGGTGTCACCGGCACCGACGAGGACACGCTTCCCCTGGCGGCGATACCGTGCGGCCAGCTTGCCGATGAAGGTCGTCTTCCCGGCGCCATTGACACCGATGACGAGGACGACCGTGGGCCCGCCGGCGGCGGACCTCAACGTCGTGTCGCTGTTCCCCGCGCGCAGCGCTTCCTCCACCCCCCGCCGCAGCGCCTCGCGAAACTCGTCCTGCGTCCTCACGAGGCCGCGCTGCGCGGCACGCTCGACCTCGGCGACGAGCCGCAGCGTGGTCGGGACCCCGAAGTCGGCCTCGAGCAGCATCTCCTCGAGCTTCTCGAGCGATCCCGCGGAGACCCCGCCGCGGACGATGACGCCGACGTCGGTGAGGGCGACGTCCTTGATCTTTTCCCAGAGCGAGCGTTTCGGGACGTCACCCGACTTGCGGAGAAGGCGCATCGCCGGAAGTTAGCGCCCGCTCCGGGGTCAGCGTAGGCCAGCGCGCCTGCGGATGACCCATTCGCCGCAGAGCGCGGCGACGGTCAGCACGTACGTCCACCAGCGTCCGGCGAGCGGTGGCGCGGGGAGTCCGGCCGGCGGAGCGCCGCGCGCGACGGTGTGCGGCGGCGGCCGCATCGGGAGCAGCTCCTCGCTCGCGTTGACGACGAACGACGCACTGCCCCCGCGCATCGCCGCCGTGTAGCGCCCCGGGGGGAGCGTCGGCGTGGCGGCGGTTCGCCCGTCGCCGGCGAAGCGCAGCGTCAGCGGCCGTGGGGTGGTATCGCCGCTCGGCGCGCGCAGCGTGAGCGTGACCAGCGAGTCGGCGCCGCTGCGCAGCCACTGCACCGGCTCCCCCTCGCGCAGCCAGCGCCGGGCGGGGAGCGCGGGGCGGACGTCGACCGCGACACTGGTGCTCCAGTCGGCGATCGCGCCCCACAGTGCGTCAAAGGCATCGCGCGCCGGGCCGCCGCGTGCCCGCCAGCGCCACAAACCGCTGGCGGCGACCACGAGGTGCCTCCGCCCGCCCGCTTCGCTCCCGACGACCACGGGGCGCGGCGCGGCGCCGGGCGCTCGCGCCTCGACC
>DASZNJ010000288.1:0-4056 GCA_035551575.1 Gemmatimonadaceae bacterium | reverse complement strand
TCGTCCACGACGACGCCGGCTGCGAGCGCGCCGGCACGACCCTGACCGGCCGCTGCTTCGTGAAGACGACACGCGGCGGCTACGACGGCCGTGGGCAGGTGCGCACCGACGCGCCGTCCGACATCCGCGCGGCGTGGGAGGCGCTCGGCAAGCGTCCCGTCGTCGTCGAGCAGGCCGTCGACATCGCGATGGAGCTCTCGGTGATGGTCGCGCGCACGCCGTCAGGCACCCTCGCCGCCTACCCGCCGGCGGCGAACCACCACGTCGACGGAATTCTCGCCTGGTCGGTGATCCCCGGAGTGGGGGATGCGGCGCTCGCGGCCCGCGCGCGCGAGCTCGCCTCGTCGATCGCCGAGGCGATCGAAGTCGAGGGGTTGTTGTGCGCCGAGATGTTCGTCTCCAGCCGCGGCGAGCTCCTCGTCAACGAGCTCGCGCCGCGGCCGCACAACAGCTACCACGAGAGCATCGAGGGGTGCGCGACGAGCCAGTTCGAGCAGGCGGTGCGGGCGATCTGCGACCTGCCGTTAGGCAGCACCGACTCGTCGCACCCGGCGGCCATCGCCAACCTGCTCGGCGAGCTGTGGGCGAACGGCGCGCATCCGGACTTCACCCCGGTGCTGACGTCGCCGAAGACCCGGCTCCATCTCTACGGGAAGCGCAGCGCGCGCCCGGGGCGGAAGATGGGGCACGTCGCCGCGATCGCCGAAAGCCCGGCCGCGGCGGTGCAGCGCGCGGTCGCGGCACGAAACGCGCTTGCTCATGCGGCGGGCGTCGCCGGCTGGACCATCGGCCCCTCGTGAACGGGGCCGCGCCGCCACTCGCAAATTCATCCCGGAGCCTTCTCATGCGTCGCTTCATCCCGGTAGTCCTCGTGCTGGCCGCCTGCCACGGCGGGTCGAGGAGCGCCCCTGCCCCGCAGGCCGCGACCTCGGCATCGTTCACCCTGCAGACCGCCGACGGTCGCGAGGTCGGCCGCGGCTCGTTGCAGCAGACTCCCGCGGGCGTGCTGCTCACCGCCGACCTGAACGGCATGCCCGCGGGAACGCACGGCATCCACTTCCACGCCGTCGGGCTGTGCAACGCGCCGGACTTCGCGAGCGCGGGCGGCCACTTCAACCCGTCGGCGAAGCTGCACGGCATCCGCAACCCGATGGGCCATCATGCAGGCGACCTGACGAACATCAGCATCCCGGAGGGAGGCGCGCTCCGGGTCGAGGTCCTCGCTCCCGACGTCCGCCTCGGGCCGGGCGACGGCACCCTGCTCGACGCCGACGGCGCCGCGATCGTGATCCACGCGCTGGCCGACGACTACCAGACCGACCCGTCCGGCGCCTCGGGTTCACGGATCGCCTGCGGCGTCGTCCGCCGTTAGGCTGGAGGGCCGGAGGCCAGGGGCCGGAGACCGGGCGTCAGGCGCGGCGCGAACCGCGCACGGCGTGAACGAGGAACGGTAGCGTGGTTCCTGACACCTGCCATCCGGCACCCTGCGCTTACCCCCGCCGCCGCTCCACCACCCGGTCCTCCGCCGCCACCTCGCCGGCCAGCGGCACTTCGATCATCCGGAAGGCGGGGCGATCGGGGTAGTGCTCCTTGAGCACCGGCAGCGCGACGTTGTAGACCGGAATTCCCTGGGCGGTCTTTCCCTGTGGTGATCCCTTGTGCGCGTGGCCGTGCACGACCGCGTGCACGCGGTAGCGCGAGAGCGGTTCCTCGAGCCGGCTGCTGCCCAGCCAGGGATAGATCTCCAGCGGCTCCCCCTCGACCGTCTCGCGAATGGGGGCGTAGTGGAGCACGGCGAGCTTGCTCGGCGTGCGAAGCCTGGCGAGCGCGCTCTCCAGCTTGAGCGCCTCGTCCACCGCCTCGCGGACGAACGCCTTGATCGAGGGCTCGCCCCAGGCGCCGAGGGCGCCGCGGCCGAACCCCCCGGCAAATCCCTTCACGCCCGCGAACCCGACACCCGCCACCTCGACGGCATCACCGTCGAGGACATGAATCCCTGCCTCCGTCATGATGTCGCGGACTTCCCCCTCCCTCCCCGACTCGTAGTCGTGATTCCCGAGCACCACGACGACGGGAATCTTCACGCAGGTCGTCAGGTCCCTGGCCAGCGCGCGCGCCTCTTCAGGAAGCCCGTAGTCGGTGAGGTCTCCGCTGATCACCAGCACGTCGGCCTGCCGTGCGATCTCCGTGAAGAGCGGGACGAGCATCCCCTGCGATGCCTTCCCGTAGTGAACGTCGCTGATCGCCGCGACCCTGATCGTTCCGTTCGCCTCCGCCATGCACCCCTCCTCGTGGTCATGGTCGGCTACTGAACAAAGCGGGCCACCGCGCCGCCGATGCGATAGCCCCGGTCTTGCACTGTGCCGGCGGCATGTCATACCACTCGACGCTCGACGATTCCGCCTTCGACACCAACACCTTCTACCGGCGCACCCTGCACGTCCTCAGCGATGCGCAGGTGCCCTTTCTCGTCGGTGGCTCGCACGCGTTCCTGCACTACACGGGGATCGCCCGGGACACCAAGGACCTCGACCTCTTCGTCCGCTACGAGGACCTCCAGGGGGCGCTCGGCGCCCTCGGCCAGGCCGGCTACCGCACCGAGCGAACTTTCACCCACTGGCTGGCGAAGGCGTTCCAGGGCGACGACTTCGTCGACCTCGTCTTCTCATCGGGCAATGGCGTGGCCCGCATCGACGATGGCTGGTTCGACCACTCGGTCGAATCGCAGGTGCTCGGGATGCCCGTCAGGCTCGCCCCGGCCGAGGAGCTCGTCTGGCAGAAGGCGTTCCTCATGGAGCGCGAGCGCTTCGACGGGGGGGACGTCATGCACCTGCTGCTGCGGTGCGGCAGGTCGCTCGACTGGGATCGCCTGCTGGCGCGCTTCGGCGACAACTGGCGCCTGCTCTTCACCTACCTGACGCTGTTCGGCTTCGTCTACCCGGGGGTGCGCGGGCCGATCCCCGACGACGTCTACCAGGCGCTCCTCGAGCGGGCACGCCAGCCGGAGCCCGCACAGCCCGACCCGCCGCTCTGCCGCGGGACGCTGGTCTCACGCACGCAGTATCTCGTCGACATCGGGCGCTGGGCGTTCCGCGACGCGCGGATCCAGCCGCACGGCGCGATGACGCCGGAGGAAACCGTCTACTGGACCTGGGCGATCGATCACGTGAAGTGATCAGCGGGCGAGGGCAGCGGTCAGCCCGGCCTTCACCGCCGGCCATTCGCGCGCGAGGATGCTGAACCAGACGCTGTCGCGAATCCGCCCGCTGTCGGTGACCATGTGCTCGCGGAAGATTCCTTCCTGCGTCGCCCCGAGCCGGAGGATCGCGTTGCGTGATCGCTCGTTGAGCACGTCCGTCTTCAGCTCGACCCGCCGGAGCCCGAGCGTTTCGAAGGCGTGCGTCAGCAGGAGCAGCTTCGCTTCCGTGTTCACCGCGGTCCGCTGCCACGGGCGGCCGACCCAGGTCCAGCCGATCTCGATCCGCCGGTCGGCGGGCGCGTAGTTGCCCAGGCGCGTGCTGCCGATCGCCCGTCCGGACTCCTGCTCGATGATCGCGAAGGGGAGCGCGCTTCCCTCCGCCGCCGCGGCCAGCGCGCGCTCGACGTAGGCGCGCAGCGCCCCCGGCGTCGACGCATCTTCCCGCGTCAGGCGCCAGAGCTCGCGGTCGCTGGCGACCGGCGCGAGCAGCGCGACGTGCCTCAGCCCCAACGGCTCGAGGCGGACGTGGCGGCCGCGCAGCATCACCGGCGACAGCGCCGGCCCTGGTCCGGCATCCCCGGGCGGAGGCGCGAACGGCCGCGCCGCGTCGCCGCGCGCGCCGTCCATGCCTAACGCGCGGAGATCAGCTGTTCGCGCGCGACGTCGGCGAGCTCGCCCCGCGATGCGACTCCCATCTTCTCGAAGATGTTCGAGAGGTGGGTGCTGACCGTGCGCGGCGAGATCCCCAGCGCGACGCCGATCTCCTTGTTCGAGCGGCGGGCGACGACCAGCTGGATGATCTCGATTTCGCGACCGGTCAGCCCCTCCGCCCCGCGGGCGGCGACCAGCGCCGGCGG
>DASZNJ010000287.1:0-2931 GCA_035551575.1 Gemmatimonadaceae bacterium | reverse complement strand
GGAGTCCTGACATGACGATCGCCCCCATCGCGCCGCCTGCGAGCGACGCATTGCTTCCTGTCTACCGCCGCCAGCCGGTGGAGATCGCGTCCGGCAGCGGCGTCCGCCTGTTCGACGCCGAGGGCCGCTCGTACCTTGACTTCACGAGCGGGATCGCCGTCAACGCGTTAGGCTACGGCGACCCGGGCTTCATCGACGCGCTGCGCTCGGCGACCGAAGCGGGGCTCGTCCACGTGTCCAACCTGTACAGCACCGCCCCGGCGCGGCATCTGGCCGAGTCGCTGGTCGCCAAGTCGTTCGCGTCGAGCGTCTTCTTCTGCAACTCGGGCGCGGAAGCGAACGAGGGCGCCTTCAAGTTCGCGCGCCGCTGGGCGCGCACTACTCGCGGGGACGCGGCGACCGAGATCCTCGCCATCCGTGGAAGCTTCCATGGCCGGCTGTTCGGGTCGCTGGCGGCGACGGATCGTCCTGCCTATCGCGCGCCGTTCCGCCCCCTCGCGCCGGGGATCACCATCGTCGAGCGCGATCTCGCCGCCATCGAGGTGGCGCTTTCCGGGGGTACCGTCGCGGCGGTGATCGCCGAGCCGGTGCAGGGCGAGGGTGGTGTCCGCGTGCTGTCGGCGGAGTTCCTCCACGGGCTGCGCGACTTGACGCGCGCACATGGCGTCGCGCTGATCTTCGACGAGGTGCAGTGCGGGCTCGGCCGCACCGGGCGGCTCTTCGCCTACGAGTACGCCGGCGTCGAGCCGGACATGATGACGCTCGCGAAGCCGCTCGCCGGGGGGCTCCCCATGGGTGCGGTGCTCCTCGCGTCGCACATCGCGCAGACCATCCAGCCCGGCGACCATGCGACCACGTTTGGCGGCGGACCGTTCGTCGCCAGCGTCGCCTCCTACGTTCTCGAGCGGCTCGCCGACGAAGACCTCCTCGCGCACGTTCGCGAGAACGGGGGATGGCTCGGCGACCAGCTCGCGTCGCTGTCGCTGCGCCTGCCGACGGTGCGCGCGGTGCGCGGCATCGGCTACCTGTGGGGGATCGACGTGACGGCCCCCGCCGGGACGGTCGTGGCAAAGGCGCTCGACGCGGGGCTGCTGCTCTGCTCCGCCGGCAACCACACGGTGCGCCTGCTGCCGCCGCTGGTGGCGACGCGCGAGGAGCTTGCCGAGGGTCTGGCGATCCTCGAGGACGTGCTGGCGTGATCCCCCGGTAACGAGCGAAGAGGAGTTCCGCAGTCACCGGAACTTCGATGCTCTCCGTAACTTCAGGAGGAACTGGTTGATCGCGGCAGACCGTGCAACGTGGACCGGCGAGAGGAGCGCCCGCTCCGCCGACGCACGATCCGTGTGATCCGCGAAATCCGCGCAATCGTCGTTCCAGCTGTTGACGCTCGTCTGGCCGCGTGCCGGGGAGTCTTAACAGTTGAACCGCGATAGCACGGATCAAATCGGGGCGATTATCAAAGATCTGGCACCAGTGGACGAGGATCTCGAGCAAGCGCACAGAGGGGGAATTCGCACGTGCAATTACAAGACGTTTGGGCCTGGGCGAACGGACCTCCGCCGGTGCTGACTCTCCGTGTACTTCGTGGCTCCTGTGAATATTCCCGCTGTGCCTCCCGTAGCTGCAACCGCTGTTGAACAGGAGCCACGGAGCGCACGGAGCGGTTGGCTGCGGGCTTTGGGAGCTGCAGCACCGCCGGGTTGAGCGGCACTCGAATCAAGCATCGACATTCCACCCTCGCAGGTGGTGCCAGATCCCTTATAATCGCCCAAATCGGATCACCGCGGATCGTTCCTGGTGGACTGGTGCGCTTCTCTTCCGCCAGCACGGAGCGATCTGCAGTGATCCTTTGCATCCGCTGTGATTGTAATTCACCCGTTAGGGCTGCCCCCCGCGTTTCATCGGATGCGGTGACGTGAATCCTGTTCAAGTACGCCGACCCCTTGAAGCACCAGGACTTCCCGGCGCTCCGCGGCTCCTGTTCAACAGCGGGCGCCGGTGCGGTTGGAACCGGGGGAATATTCAACAGGAGGCGCGGAGGGCGCGGAGCGGGCACTAACGGCGGCATTTCTGTTCGCCCGCGGCTGAACGCCTTGTCCTCGAGACGCAAGGATCTCTACGATCTGTTGCCCGCCAGCCCTGCGCTGTCGGCGGCTCCCGTTCAACAGGCTTTGCCGTGCTACAGCGCGCCGACGAACTCCGTCACAAGGCTTTCAAAGTCGCGGGCGACGCGCGTCGTCGTCTCGAGGACTTCTTCGTGCGAGAGCGGGGTGAGCGACAGCCCGCACGCCAGGTTGGTGATGCAGCTGACCCCGGCGACGCGCATCCCGACCGCGCGGGCAACGATCGTCTCCGGCACCGTCGACATCCCGACCGCGTCGGCGCCTAACCGTTCGAGCATCCGCACCTCGGCTGGCGTCTCGTAGGCCGGGCCGAGCAGTCCCGCGTAGACCCCGTCGCGGAGCGGGACGCCAAGCTTCTTTGCGGCGTCGTGCAGCTTCGCCCGCAGCCCACGGTCGTACGGGTCCGACATGTCGGGGAACCTGGCGTCTCCCGGCTCCAGCGGGCCCTCGAGCGGATTGCGGAACATCATGTTGATGTGGTCGGCGATCACCATCAGGTCGCCGGCTGCGAAGCTCCGGTTGATTCCCCCCGCCGCGTTGGAGATGAATAGCGTCCGCGCACCGAGCGCATGGAGCACGCGCACCGGGTATCCGGCGAGGCGCGGCGAGTGACCCTCGTAGAGGTGGAAACGCCCGGCCATCGCCAGCACCGGTCGTCCGGCGAGCTTGCCGGCGATGAGGACTCCGGCGTGCCCGTGAACCGTCGCCTGGGGGAACCCCGGCACTTCGCGAAAGGGAATCCGCCGTGCCCCTTCGATGCGCTCGGCGAGCCCGCCGAGGCCCGACCCGAGGATGATCGCGGCGACCG
>DASZNJ010000286.1:0-12528 GCA_035551575.1 Gemmatimonadaceae bacterium | reverse complement strand
CTTACTGTCTTACTGTCCTACTCAGTTAGTACATCCCGCCCATGCCGCCGCCCGGCGGGCCGCCGGCCGGGGACTCCTTCTCCTTCTTCTCGACGATGATCGCTTCCGTCGTGAGGAGGAGCGAGGCGATCGACGCGGCGTTCTGGAGCGCCGTGCGGGTCACCTTGGTCGGATCGATGACGCCCGCCTGGACCAGGTTCTCGTAGTTGTCGGTGAGGGCGTTGTAGCCGTAGGCATCGTCCTTCGAGGCACGCACCTTCTCGACCACGATCGAGCCTTCACCACCCGCGTTCTGGACGATCATGCGGATCGGCTCCTCGATCGCCTTGCGGATGATGTCGACGCCGATCTGCTCGTCTTCCTCGAGCTTGAGCCCCTTCAGCGCACGCTGCGCGCGGATGAGCGCGACACCGCCGCCCGGGACGATGCCCTCCTCGACCGCGGCACGCGTGGCGTGCAGCGCGTCCTCGACGCGGGCCTTCTTCTCCTTCATCTCGGCCTCGGTCGCGGCGCCGACGTTGATGACGGCGACACCGCCGGCAAGCTTGGCGAGACGCTCCTGGAGCTTCTCCTTGTCGTAGTCCGACGTCGACTTGTCGATCGCGGCGCGGATCTCCTTGATCCGCCCCTGGATCTTGTCCTCTTCACCGTTGCCGTCGATGATGGTCGTGTTGTCCTTGTCGACGACGATGCGCTTGGCGCGACCGAGGTCGGTGACGACCGCGTTCTCGAGCTTGAACCCGACTTCCTCGCTGATGACCTGGCCGCCGGTGAGGACGGCGATGTCCTGCAGCATCGCCTTGCGGCGATCGCCGAAGCCGGGAGCCTTGACCGCGGCGACGCGGAGCGTGCCACGGAGCTTGTTGACGACGAGCGTCGCCATCGCCTCGCCCTCGATGTCCTCGGCGATGATCAGGAGAGGACGGCCCATCTGGGCGACCTTCTCGAGGACCGGGAGGAGATCCTTCATCGACGAGATCTTCTTGTCGTGGATGAGGATGAGCGGATCGTCGAGCACCGCTTCCATCTTGTCCGGATCGGTGACGAAGTACGGCGAGACGTAGCCGCGGTCGAACTGCATGCCGTCGACCGTCTCGAGCGTCGTCTCGAGGCCCTTGGCCTCCTCGACGGTGATGACGCCATCCTTGCCGACCTTCTCCATCGCCTCGGCGATCAGGTTGCCGATCTCCTTGTCGTTGTTCGCGGAGATGGTGCCGACCTGCGCGATCTCCGTCTTCCCCTTCGTCGGGACGCTGATCTTCTTCAGCTCCTCGATGATGGCGGTGACGGCCTTGTCGATGCCGCGCTTGATGCTCATCGGGTTCGAGCCGGCGGTGACGTTCTTCAGCCCTTCGCGGAAGATCGCCTGCGCGAGGACGGTCGCGGTGGTGGTGCCGTCGCCCGCGTTGTCGGAGGTCTTGGTCGCGACTTCCTTCACCATCTGCGCGCCCATGTTCTCGAGGGGATCAGCGAGCTCGATCTCCTTCGCGACGGTGACGCCGTCCTTGGTGACGGTCGGCGCACCGAACTTCTTGTCGATGACGACGTTCCGGCCCTTTGGTCCGAGGGTGACCTTCACCGCCTCGGCGAGCTTGTCGACGCCGCGCTTGAGAGCCGCGCGCGCGTCCGTGTTGAAGTGCAGTTCTTTGGCAGCCATGTATGGAGCTCCTCTTGGAGTCTGAGATTCTGTTGGACGAAAGCCGTTAGCTCTCAGGCGTCAGCGTCGAGCGACAGCGGTCGCGGTGCAGCGGACCAGCTGATGGCTGAAGGCTCATGCCTGATAGCTGCAGTTCACCCGACGACGGCGAGGACGTCGGTCTCGCGGAGGATCAGGACCTGCTCACCGTCGATGGTGACCTCGGTGCCGCTGTACTTTCCGTAGAGCACCTTGTCGCCGACCTTCAGCTCCATCGGCACCCGCTTGCCCTCGTCGAAGCGGCCGGGACCGACGGCGATGATCTCGCCCTGCTGCGGCTTCTCCTTCGCGGTGTCGGGGATGTACAGGCCGCCGCGCATCTGCTCGGTCTCTTCGAGCGCCTTGATCACGACGCGATCGGCCAGGGGGCTGATCTTCGTAGCCGTTTTATTGGCCATGCGTCCCTCCTCGGGATAGATAAGGTTCAGGTCATTACTGCGTTCGGACGCTGCTTAGCACTCATTCAACAAGAGTGCTAACAGAGTGCGAAGTTACCAATGACACGGACGCGCGTCAAGGGCCCCCTCCCGCAACGACACCTGGCACAGAAGTCGTTGATTTTCCATGTTTTATGCGATCGGCGCTCCCGCGCCCGCCCAGCTCGCCAGAGCCCGCAACGGGATGCCGGCGACGGACTTAGCCGCGCTCCAGTCCGCCCGTAAGGAGCTCGTGGGCCAGCCGGATCCCCTCGAGGGTCAGCGCCGGCTCGACCCGGTCGAAGCTCGCGCAAAGAGGCGCGAACTGCTCGGCCAATCCACCCGTCGCGATGCAGATCGGGCGCGCCCCACCCGGCCACTCGGCGCGGACACGCCTAACGATCCCGTCGATCGCGTCGGCGGAGCCGAGCATCACCCCGGCGCGGATGCACTCCTCCGTCCTGGTTCCGATCACCTTGCGCGGGGCGACGAGATCGGTGGCCGGGAGCTTCGACGTGCGGCTGATCAGCGTCTCGGCCGACGTGCGCACGCCGGGCATGATCACCCCGCCGAGGAAGACGCCGTTCGCGGTGATGCAGTCGAAGGTCGTCGCCGTGCCGAGATCGACGACGATCGCGTCCTGCCGATAGAGCCGGCTCGCGGCGAGGGTGTTGACGATCCGGTCGGCGCCGACCGTGCGCGGCTCATCCACCTGGAGGGTGATCGGGAGGGGGGACGCGCCATCGATGATCACCGGTGTCACGCCGATCCAGCGCGCGCATGCCGCGGCGAGCGGTTCGGTCACCGGTGGAACCACCGACGCGATCGCGGCGCCCAGCACCATCGGCGGCGACACGTCCACCGACTCGAGCAGGGCGCGGAGATCGATCCCGATCTCGTCGGAGGTGCGCCGCGGATGGGTAGTCAGCCGCCAGTGGGCGCGCAGCTCGAGCTCATCGAACAGCCCGATGGTGGTCTCGGTGTTGCCGACGTCGAAAGCGAGAATCACGAGTCCTCCGCGAAGACGAGTGAGCCGGATCGGTAGGCGGCGAGGTCGCCACCCGGAAGCCGGAGCAGCAGCTCGCCGGCGGCGGAGACCCCCTCGACGGTGCCCTCCCCCGGTGCGCGCGCGCGCCGCCCGCGCGCGGCGTCCCGACTGGCGAGCACCGCGAGCTCGTCGGCATCGAGGTCCCCGTGGCGCGCGGCCGCGGCGCGCAGCGCGGGGACGAGCGCACCGAGCGCGTCGAGCCGCGACGCTCCGCCGCGCAACCCGGCCGCACCGGGGACTTCCGCCGGGGGCACGACGTTGACACCCATGCCGATGGCAACCCACTCCGGGGAGCCGTCGCGCCAGCGTGCCTCGGCGAGGATCCCGGCGAGCTTCCGTCGCCCGAGGTACAGATCGTTAGGCCACTTGATCCCGATCGGCGCCTCGGCGAAGGGCTGCAGCGCATCGGCGGCGGCGATGCCGAGGCGAAGGGCAAGCAGCGAGATCGCGGCCGGGTCGAGCGCGCGCTCGACGAGCGTCAGCCATATCCCGGTCCCGCGCGCCGAGCTCCAGCGCTTCCCCGACCGCCCGCGCCCCGCGGTCTGCGCCTCGGCGAGGATGAGCGTGCCGTCAGGCGTGCCCTCGGCGGCGAGGGAGTGCGCGACATCGAGGGTGCTGCCGGTGCTCTCGAGGGAGACGACGACGGGTACGCCCAACCGCGTGGCGAGAGCTTTCGCGGCGACGCCGTCGTAGGCGCCGCGTGATCCGCCCGCCGCGGCGGTCATCAGCCGCGCGTGAAGACGAGGACGAGCACCGCGATCCCGAGGAGCACGCGATACGCCGCGAAGACCCCATAGCTGTGACGCGACACGAAGCGGAGCAGCACCGTGATCGCCAGCCAGCCGCTGACCGCCGAGGCGAGGACACCGACGAGCAGCTCGGCGGAGAGCCCGTGCTGGTGAAGTGCCTTGGGCACTTCCTTGAGCGCGGCGCCGGCGGTGATCGGCATGCTCATCAGGAAGCTGAACACGGCCGCGCTCTCGCGGTTGAAGCCAAGGGCGCGTCCGGCGGTGATCGTCGAGCCGGAGCGCGACACGCCCGGCACGAGGGCGAAGCACTGTGCGACGCCTAACGCGATCGCCTGGCCCCACGTCATCTCGTCCATGCTTCGCACCTGGGGCGTCACCTTGTCGACGAGCCAGAGGATCACGCCGAGGGCGATGAGGACGACCGCGATCAGCGTCGGCGAGCGGAAGTAGCTCTCGGCGTACTTCTCGAGCACGAGTCCGGCGATTCCGCCGGGAATCGTGGCGACGATGAGGAAGAGCACCCGCCGCTTCTCCGGAGTATCGACGTTGCGCGTGGTCACGATCGAGAGCGCGCTGCGGATCAGCCGGAGCCATTCGTCGCTGAAGAACCAGAGCACCGCGAGCAGCGTCCCGACGTGCAGCGCGACGTCGAAGGCGAGGCCGGGATCCTGCCAGCCGAAGGCCCAGGGGACGAGGGCGAGGTGCGCCGAGCTGCTGACGGGGAGGAACTCGGTGAGTCCCTGGACGATGCCGAGGACGATGGCCTGGAGAAGGCTCATGCGTGGGGGTCTGGTGGAACAGTGAGGTCAGCGGGCAATCACGATCGCGGCCATCGCCGCGAGCATCGCCGACTTGAAGAGTAACGGGGCACCGACACGGCCGGCCAGCGCTCGGCGGGTCGCGACGACGCAGAGGGCGAGCGCGGGGATGACGAGCATCCGCAATCGCGGGTCGGGTGAAGCGAGCGAGAGGAGCCGCCAGGCGAACACGCCGACGGAGCCGGCGATCAGCGCGAAGACGACCGGACGCCCGAGGACGAGCGGGGCGGTTCGCCGGTACGGTGCGTCGGCGTGCGCGTCATCGAGCGACTTGGCGAGCTCCCGCGCGAAGTGGAGGGGAATCGCGACGGCGAGGAGCGTCAGCCCGGCCCTCGCGCCGCCGGCGGTGACCGCCCCGTAGAAGAATGGGAGCGACGCCAGCACGGCGACCGTGAGGTTGCCGATGAGCGGCAGGCGGGCGAGGGTCGCGGAGTAGAGCGTCATCAGCGCGACGACGGCAACCGTGAGGATACCCAGCGACGGGCGGGCCACGAAGGCGAGGGCGATGCCGCCGGCAGCGAGGAGCGCCGCGAACCGCCGCACCGTGCGCGGGCGGAGAGTCCCGCTCGGGAGCGGGCGGGCGGGATGCGCCGCGCGGTCGATCGCGATGTCGGCGAGGTCGTTGAAGGCGTTGGCGTAGCCGGTCAGCGCGATCGCGGCGAGCGCCGCCGCGAGCGTCGCGGGGCGCGTCGCATCGCGCATCGCCCACCACGCGCCGACGTAGACGCCGACCGCGGCGATGAGCGCGTTCCGCCAGCGCGCGACCTCGAGCAGCGCGCGAGCGTCAGGCAAGATTGTCCCGATAGAGCTGCTCGTACCGCTCGACGATGTCGTCGCGGGAGAAGCGCGCGCGCGCGTCGCGCGCGGCGGCGTCGCTCATGTGCTGCCAGCGTTCGCGGTCGGAGAGGATCCCGAGGGCGCCCGCCGCCATGGTCTCGACATCACCCACCGGGCAGAGCACGCCGGTGATTCCTTCCTTCACGACCTCGACGAGCCCACCGGCGCGGGAGCCGACGACCGGCACTCCCGACGCGAGCGCCTCGAGCGCACTGAGGCCGAACGATTCGTTCTGCGTCGGGAGCAGGAAGAGGTCCGCCTCGGCGAGCAACGGCGCGACGACATCGATCTTGCCGAGGAAGTGGACGTCCCGCTCGACACCGAGGCGCCGGGCCTCCGCTTCGGCGACGACGCGATCGGGACCGTCGCCGACCATCACGAGCACGGCGGGGAGCTCGCGCGACACCTGGGCGAAGACCCCGACGACGTCACGCACCCGCTTCACCGGCCGGAAGTTGGAGACGTGCATGAGGATCCTGCGATCGGCGCCGAGCTGCGGGCGCAGCGCGGGCGCGTAGCGGGCGCGGTCGTAGGTGTCGGGATCGATGAAGTTGTGGATGACTTCGATCCCGCACCCCGAGCAGCCGAAGGCACGCTGGGTCTCGTCGCGCAGGTACTGGGACACCGCGGTGAGCCCGTCGGAGCGCTCGATCGAGAACTTTGTGATCGCGTGGAAGGACGGATCCTGGCCGACGATGGTGATGTCGGTGCCATGGAGCGTCGTCACGACGCGGATCTCGCGGCCGTGCTCCTGGCGCAGCATCTCCTTGGCGATCCATGCGCTCGTCGCGTGGGGGATCGCGTAGTGACAGTGCAGGATGTCGAGGTCGTGGGCGCGCACCACCTCGTGCATGCGGACGGCGAGCGCGAGGTCGTAGGGAGGATACTCGAAGAGCGGATAGCGGCCGACGTCCACCTCGTGGAAGTAGACGTTAGGCAGGAACTGCGGCAGGCGGAAGGGCTGCTTGTAGGTGATGAAGTGCACCTCGTGGCCGCGGGACGCGAGCGCGATCCCGAGCTCGGTGGCGACGGCGCCCGAGCCGCCATAGGTGGGATAGCAGGTGATCCCGATCTTCATTCAGTCCCTCCCGCCCACCACCGGTTCACGATCGCCACTGCATCCGCCGCATCGGGGTTCACCATCGTCACCGGCGCGGCGCCGAGCTGGTGACGCAGCCAGGTACGCTGGCGCTTGGCATACTGCCGCGTCTCGATGATGATCTGCTCGCGGGCGTGCATGCGCGAGATCTCCCCCCGCACCAACCGGCGAACGACCGCGTAGCCCGCGGCGTTCCATGCCGGCGCCTCCTCGGGGACATCGGCGAGCAGCTGGCGGACTTCCTCCGGCCAGCCGGCGTCGAGCATGCGGTCCACGCGTGCCGCGATCCGCTCGTGCAGCACCGGTCCCGGATCGACCACAAGATACCGCGCGCGGAAGCGCGGCGGGCGCGCCGGGCGCGCGTGCAGGTCGGAGAGCCGCTGGCCGGCAAGCAGCGCAACCTCGATGGCGCGAAGGAGCTGCGTCCGGCCGAGCGCGGCGCGTGCGGGGTCGAGCTCCGCACACCAGCGCCGGAGCTCTTCGCTCGACAGCCCGGCGAGGTGCGACTGGAGGGCGGCCCGCGCCGCCGGATCCATCGGCGGCTCGGCGAACAGCGGCTCGAAGATCGCGCGAAGATAGAATCCCGTCCCGCCGACCACGATCGGCCGGCGCCCGGCGGCGCGCTCCTCGCCGATCCATCGTTCCGCGTCCTCGGCGAAGCGCGCCGCCGAGTATCGCTCGGTCGGGTCGACGACATCGACACCGTGATGCGGCACGCGTTCGCGCTCTTCCGCCGACGGCTTGGCGGTTCCGATGTCGAAGCGCCTGTACACCTGGCGCGAATCGGCGCTGACGAGCGCCGCGCCACTGCGCTCGGCGAGGGCGAGTGCGATCGCGGACTTCCCGGCCGCGGTCGGGCCCGCGATGACCGAAAGCTCAGCGGCGTCCAAAGCGGCGCTCGAGCTCATCCCAGCCGACGCGGACGATCGTCGCTCGCCCGTGCACGTCGTGCGCGGGGAGGGTGGTGCCGGCGAGCGCGACGAACAGCGCCCGCATCTCATCGAGTGAGAGTGCGTCGCCCGCCTTGATCGCCGCCTTGCAGGCAACGGTGGCCGCGAGCTTCTCGTGGCGCGCCGCGGTGCTCGCGACGCGATCGCCGGTCAGCGCATCGAGGGTGTCGCGCAGGCAGCGCTCCGGATCGAAGCGCGGATGCGGCATGGGCACGGCGCGCACGATGAGGGTATGGCCGCCGAATCCCTCGACCTCGAAGCCGAGCCGCTCGAACGATTCGCGGTTCGCGTCGAACGCCTCGCTCTCGGCCGGGCCGAGGTGGAGGGTGATCGGAAAGAGCAGCCGCTGCGCCGGCGCCTCGCCGCGCTCGAGTACCCCCATGAACCGCTCGAAGAGCACGCGCTCGTGCGCCGAGTGCTGGTCGATGAGGACGAGACCCTGCTCGTGCTCGAAGGAGATGTACGTTCGCCGCCACTGCGTCAACGGCGGGACCGCGATTGGCTCGGCCTCGGCCGGAGATGCGACCACGCCGATCGGGACGGCAGCGGGCGATTCGGCGGGGAGATCATGATCCGGGTCGAAGAGCGGACCGTCGCCGGCGGCGGCGGGCTGGTAGAGCGCCTCGATGCCGACGGTGCCCTCGGGAACCGGCGGCTCTCCGGGCGCGCTCCACCAGCGGCGGGCGCCGATCGCGGCCGCGGCATCGAGGGTGCCTAACGCGCGGCGGACCGCGCCCTCGACCGCGCGCTCCACCATCCAGCGGTCGCGGAAGCGGACCTCGGCCTTGGCCGGATGCACGTTCACGTCGACGTCGCCCCCCGGGAGTGTCAGGGCGAGGAGCAGCGTCGGCCGGAGCCCGGCGCCGATCGTCGAGCGATAGGCGGCTTCGGCGGCACGAACGAGGCCCGGGTCGCGGATCGCCCGCCCATTGACCGCGAGAAAGATCCGCCGCGTGCCGGTGCCGACGTCCTGGGGACGCTCGGCGAGCCCCTCGACGCGGATGGGACCTGCCACGTCGTCGACGTCGAGCAGGCGCTCGGCGGCGGCGGTCCCCCAGAGAGCGGCGACGCGGGCGCGCCATGAAGACGCCGGCGGCAGGGTGAGCGCAGGGGCGCCGTCGTGCGTCACCGTCAGGCGGACGTCGCGCCGGGCGAGCGCGACGAGGGTCAGGGCATCGACGATCGCCCGCCATTCGGAGCGCGCGCCGCGCATGAACTTGAGCCGCGCCGGCGCGTTGTAGAACAGCGACGACACGGTCACGGTGGTGCCGCGGCGCCGCGCCGCGTCGGCCACCGAGACGACCGCGCCGCCGCTCGCGTCGATGCGCGTTCCCGCCCCGTCACCCGGCGCGGTGTCGATCTGCAGGTGCGACACGGAGCAGATGGCCGGGAGCGCCTCGCCGCGAAAGCCGAAGCTGTGGATCCCGACAAGGTCGCTTGCGCGCGTGATCTTCGACGTCGCGTGCCGCGAGAGGGCGAGCAGCGCGTCGTCGCGATCCATCCCGCTCCCGTCGTCGCTGACGCGAATGCGGGAGCGTCCCCCCTCGTCGATCGCGACATCCACCGATGTCGCGCCCGCGTCGAGCGCGTTCTCGACCAGCTCCTTGACGACGGACGCAGGGCGCTCGACCACCTCGCCGGCGGCGATCTGGTCGGCGACGGCACTGGGGAGGATGGAGATGCGCGGCACGGGGGAAGTTTCGCCACCGGCGCGCGGAGGGTCAATCGCGCCGGGGCGACGGTCGCGTCAGTCCCGGCGCAGCGAGCGCAGGCGGTCGCTCTCGATCCACCCTTCCTCGCCAGTGCCGGCCGCGACGTGTGACCAGCGTCCGTCGCGCCGGATCACGCGCACGACATTCCCCGTCCTCGTCGGAGCGCCGGGTTCGGCGGCGAGCGAGGGAATCGACCGCAGCGGGGTCGGGTCGGCGACGACGCTGAGGGTGCGCGCATCGAGCCGCTCGTCGAGGAGGACGTAGGCGACGACCGAGGCGGCGACGAGACCGTGCAGCGCGTACATCGAGCGCGCGCCGGGGGCGCGGCTCCCGCGCGCGATGCGGAGCGTCGCGATCACCCAGGCCGCCCACCAGAGCCCGAGCCCGGCGAGTGCGACGATCCCCGTCGGCACCGGAGGGACCGCGGCAATCGCGCCGCGAGCCGGTCCCGGAGTGAGGTCGAGCCGGGCGCGCACGTCACCGTCGAGCGGATCGAGCCTCAGCGCACGCTGCCAGCCGACGACGGCGGCCGCGGTGTCATGCGCGGCCCAATGCGCCGTCCCGGCATTGGCCCAGGCATCGACCGCGCGGGGCTCGAGCGACGCGACGGAGTCGAAGGTCGCGGCGGCGCGCGGATAGCGCGTCTCGTCATACGCACGAACGCCGCGCGCGAAGATGTCAGGAGCCGACCCGGCGGCGAGCGCGAACGCACCCGCCGCGGTGAGCGAGAGCGCGGCAGCGACGACGACAACCGTGATGGTGGTGGCGCTGGCGCCGAGGACGGTGCGATCGCGCGCCTCGGCATCGACCGCGGCGTACGCGGCTCGGGCGCGCTTCGCCGCATCGTGCGCTGCGCTCCGGGTGCGCGCGTAGCTCGCCGCACTCAGCTCCTCGAGGAGCACCGCGACCGACGCCGCGCTCTTCATCGAGACGCCGGCACGTCGCAGCGAGCGCATCACGTCCGCCTCGCGGAGCAGGTCCCCCGGCGCGAGGACGCCGCGCTCGACGAGCGCCGCGATGAGGGCCCGGCGGATCGCCGACGGGTCGGCCCCGGCGCGCCGCCGTGTCACCGCGCGCAACCGTGCGGCACCCGTGATCGGCTTCGGCGCGCGGCGACGCCGCCTGACGGCGAGCGCCGAGAGCGCGGGGATCGGCGCGATCGCGCCGAAGATCGCGAACAGCGGGTGCTGCGGCGGAGGCAGCGGCTCGGCGGGACGGAGCGTCCGGCGGATGCTCAGCGCGGGAGAGAGCCGCGACGACGCGGTGTCGGGGAGCGAGGCGAGCGTTCCCTCGGCGACGGTGATCGCCAGCGAATCGGTCGTGGCGACCTCGTACCGCTTCGTGCGCGGATTCCAGTACGGGTACGACACCGGCGGAATCGTCTGCACCCCGGCGGCGCGCGGTGTCAGAATCCAGTCGAACTCCTTGGACCCGCGGATCCGCCGCGAGATGCTGTCGATGACCACGCGCTCGTCAGCCGAAACGAGCGATGCCCACGGCACCGTGACCGCCGGGCGCGGAAGCAGCTTGACGTTTCCTTCTCCCTGGAGGTGGAGCGTCAGGGTGAGCGGATCGCCGACGCGGGCGCCGGCGCTGTCGACCTGGGCGCGAAGGCTGAACTCGCCGACAGCGCCGGCATAGCTCGCGGGACGTCCCTCCTCCGGCGGCTCGACGGCGTGGACCGTCACCCATTCGCTCTTTGTCTCCCGCCGCTCGGAGCCGGCAAAGAATCCGGCGCCGATCGCGAGGGAGTACGAGAGATCGGCGGGTGCGAGGTCATGGCGGCCGGCGCTGAGCGGGAACAGGGCGCGCTCGTACACGAGGACGTCGTAGCACTGCGAGCCGACGCGCCGGCGGATCGGCTGGCGATGCCGGTCGGCGGGGTAATCGTACGCCATCAGCTCATTGAGCTGCGGCGGGATGAAGCTCGGGTTGCTGCGCAGCTTCTCGCGCGCGCCCGGGCTGATGAAGACGCCGACCTGGTAGCTCGCCTGCTCGCCGACGTACACCGTCTCGGGCGCGACGATCGCCCGCAGCACGACATCGGCGCTGGTGTCGATGTCGCTCTTCGAAACGACGAGGGGGACGTCCGCAGAATCGCGCCCGCCGAGGACGACGATGGTGCGCGCAGCCCCGCGCGCGCGGAGCCGGCCGGCGCGCATCTCGAAGCGCGGCAGGGTGTAACGCCCGGGGCGGTCGGTGAGCAGCGTCAGCTCGACGTCGGAGATTCCCCACGCCCGGCCGAGCGCATCGCTCGAGCTCTGCGCGGTGGCGTGCGAGGAGACGATCGTGAATGGAGCGACGACCGGCGCGATGAAGCGGGGAACCTGCCCTTCCCGCATCGACCCGACGATCTGGACGTCGAAGGGCTCGCAGGCGCGCACGGTGTCGGGCGCGGTGACGGTCACCGTCAGCTGCGCGCGGGCTGGCATCGCGACGGCCGTGAGACCGATCGACACGGCGAGCAGCGACGACAGAAAGGCGGCTGCTCCCATCACGCCCCGCCGTATCGGGGCCAGCCTCGCCTAACGGTAGCGGCGGTCACCAGTCCTTTCCCCCGGGGGGGCGCGACGGCTGCCCCTCGCGCTGCTTCCGCGCCTGGACGTCGCGTTCATCGCGCGCGGCGCTGTTCAGGATCTGCTCGGCGCGCTGCTGGCCGACCGAGCCGGCCGGCTGCGGCTGCGGCTCCTTCGGCGGCGCGGTCGGGTCGGGGCTGGGACTCGGGTTCTGCTGCTCGCCGCCCCCACCCCCACCGCCGCCACCCTGCTTCTTCTTTCGCAGGGCGAGCTCGAAGTTCCACTTCGCGTCGAGGTCGCGCGAGCGCATGAGCAGGACCTCCTTGTACGCGGCGATCGCCGCGTCGAGCGCCGGTGCGGCGCTGTCCCCCGGGGCCGCGAGTCCCTGCTTCAGGCGCGCGAGCCCGAGGTTGAACAGCGCGCGGTAGCGCAGCTCGGGATCGGGGGTCTTCGCCAGCTTGTCGAGGAGCGATGCCGCGCGATCGAGCGAGTCGGTCGCGAGCAGCGCGGTCGCCAGGTTGTACACCGCGACCGGAGAGGCGTCGCCCCCGGCGACGATCTTTCGATAGAGGGCCGCCGCTTCCGCGTAGCGCCCGGCGCGATAGGCGCGAGCAGCGTCTCCGGCATCGTCCGCGCGCGCGGCGCGCGGCGCGACCGCGATGACCAGCAGGACGGCCGCCGCGCCAG
>DASZNJ010000285.1:0-6122 GCA_035551575.1 Gemmatimonadaceae bacterium | reverse complement strand
GACGTAAACGACGCGGCGCTTCATGAATGCGGCGAGCCGCACCGCCGGCCGCATGTAATCGGAGAAGACGAGGAACGTCCCGCCGTACGGGATCACCCCGCCGTGGAGCGACATGCCGTTCATGATCGACGTCATGCCGTGCTCGCGAATCCCGAAGTGCATGTTGCGCCCGCCGGGGGTCGCGGGGGTGAACGTGTCGATGTTCTTCAACATCGTGTTGTTCGAGGGCGCGAGGTCGGCCGAGCCGCCCATCAGTTCGGGGACGACCCCGGCGAGCGCGTTGAGCACGACGCCCGAGGCGGCGCGGCTCGCGACGGAGCCGTTCTCGGCGTTGAAGGACGGGAGCGCCTTCTCCCAACCGTCAGGCAGCCTGCCGGCGAGCCGGCGATCGAGCTCCGCGGCGTCGGCGGGGAACGCGGAGCGGTAGTCGGCGAAGGCGTTCTGCCAGGTGGCCTGGAGCGCGGCGCCCTTCTCGCGGGCGGCGCGGCAGTGGGCGAGCGCCTCGGGGGGGACGAAGAACGGCTCCTGCGACGGCCAGCCGAGGTTCTGCTTGGTGAGCCTGATCTCCTCGACGCCTAACGGTTCGCCGTGGGCCTTCGAGGTGTCGACGCGGTTCGGGCTGCCGTAGCCGATGTGCGTGCGCATCACGACCATCGTCGGGCGGTCGGTCACCTGCTTCGCCGCGGCGACGACGTCGTCGATCGCGGCGAGGTCGTTGATGTCGGCGAGGTGGAGGACGTGCCAGCCGCAGGCCTCGAAGCGCTTCCCGGTGTCGTCGGTGAAGGTGAGGTCGGTCGAGCCGTCGATGGTGATGTGGTTGTCGTCGTAGAAGCCGATCAGCTTTCCCAACCGGAAGTGGCCGGCGAACGAGGACACCTCGTGCGAGATCCCCTCCATCATGTCGCCGTCGCTGCAGATGAAGTACGTGTAATGGTCGATGATCGCGTGTCCCTGGCGATTGAACTTCGCCGCGAGGTGCGCTTCAGCGACCGCCATGCCGACGGCGTTGCCCATCCCCTGGCCGAGGGGGCCGGTGGTCGTCTCGACGCCGGGGGTGTAGCCGTATTCGGGATGGCCGGGGGTGCGGCTCTCCCACTGGCGGAACTGCTTCAGGTCGTCGAGGGTGAGGTCGTAGCCGGTGAGATAGAGGCTGCTGTAGAGCAGCATCGAGGCGTGGCCGCAGGAGAGGACGAAGCGATCGCGATTCGCCCAGTGTGGATCGGCGGGGTTGTGCCGCATGTGCTTCGTGAACAGCGAGTACGCGAGCGGCGCGAGCGCCATCGGCGTGCCCGGGTGTCCCGAGTCGGCCTTCTGCACGGCGTCCATCGCGAGGGTGCGGATGGTGTCGATGCAGAGCTGGTCGATGGACGAGGTCGCGGGCAGCGGGCGCGGCAGGGCAGCGGCAGGAGAGGCCACGGATGGCTCCGGAGAATGTCGGACGAAGCGGCGCGGCGCGGATGGCGCGCGCGGATGATGCGAAAGCTAGCCGCGCCCGATGGCGCGTGGCAGTCCGCCGCCGTGTCGCCGGTCACTCGACCCTCGAGCGCGGCGTTCGTTAGAATGAGAGCGCAGCCTCACCGGAGCGATCGAATGAAATGCCCGAAGTGCTCGGCCAACATGGAACGGGTCCGGACGCCGGAAGCGACGGTGGACCGGTGCACGCATTGTCGCGGGATGTGGTTCGACATGCTCGAACACCAGGACGTGACGCCGCCGGCGGCGAAGGAGCTCGACGTCGGAAGCTCGGGAGTCGGGCGCAAGTACGACAAGGTCGAGCCGGTGCTCTGCCCGAAGGACCGGCAGCGGATGACGCGGATGACCGCGCTCGGGCAGCCGCACATCCATTACGAGCAGTGCCCGATCTGCGGCGGGGTCTTCTTCGACGCCGGCGAGTTCCGCGACTTCAAGACGGAATCGATCGGCGACGTGGTGCGCGGACTGTTCGGTCGCGGGAAATGAAGCCGACCCGCCGCCTGGTCGTCGTCGCGGTCGCGGTGTTCCTGATCATCGCCGCCGCCGGCGTCGCGTTGCAGCGACAGGCGGCCGCGCTTGGCGGCCTGATCGGGCCGCACGAGAGCACGACGATCACGCAGCAGCTGGTGGTCGAGCGGATGAAGGCGGTCGCGAAGCTGGTGACGAGCGAGACGATGGTCCGTGACGTCGTCACGTACGAGAACACCTGGTACGGGTCGACGAAGCGCTCGCTCATCGTCGTCTCCGGGAAGATCAACGCCGGCGTCAACCTCGATCGCGGGACGTCGGTCTCGGTCGACGACCAGGCGAAGACGATCACGCTGACGCTGCCGAAGGCGGAGGTTCTCGGCATCGAGGTGACCGACATGCGCACCTACGACGAGCGCGGGGGGCTCTGGAACCCGTTCACCCCGCGCGATCGCGATGCGATCGTGCGGCTGGCGCGCGCGCAGCTCGGGAAGTCGGCCTACGAGATGAAGGTCCTCGAGCACGCGGAGCAGAGCGCGAAGACGCTGCTCGAGGGGATGTTCTCGACGGACGGCTACACGGCGCGGGTGGAGTTCGTGCCGCGGCTGGAGACTCGGCCGGCGCGTTAGAGGGAGCCGGAGTGCCAGGGGCCAGGGTCCGGGCGTTAGGCACTGCGGCACGGCTTGCCGCTGAATGCGAGCAGCTGCCGCGTCAGCCCCGCCTCCGGCGGGAAGAAGGAGCGTAAGCGTTGTTCCTGGCCCCTGACCCCTGACCCCTGCAGTTCACGCCACCGCTGCGACCTCGCCGGTGCGGAGCATCGAGCGCAGCGTCTCGATGCGGTCCTCGACCAGGCCGACCAGCGTGGCCATCGTCGGGGCGTCGAAGACGAGCTTGACGCCGGCGGTGCGGTACATCTCGGGGAGGGGGACGGTGCCGCCTAACGCGAGGGCCTGCTTGTATCGGGCGACGGCGGCGGGATGGTCACGGAGGGAGTCGCGCCAGACCTGCAGTGCACCGAGCTGGGCGAGGCCGTACTCGATGTAGTAGAACGGGCTGGTGAAGATGTGCGACTGGCGGAGCCAGCGGGCGACGCGCTCCGGTGCGAGCCCGCTCCAGTCCACGCTTGGCTCGAAGCGCTGGCGGATCTCGAGCCAGGCGGCGTCGCGCGCGTCGCGGTCGCCGCCCTTGCCGCTGGTGTAGATCCAGTGCTGGAAGGCATCGACACAGGCGATGTGCGGGAGCGCGTAGAGGACGTCCTCGAGATGCTCGATCTGCGCGTTCGCCGCGTCGGCCGCCGAGTAGTAGCCCTCGGGGCGGGCGAGATAGCGGCCGGCGAGGAGCTCCATCGACATCGACGCCAGCTCGGCGGCCTCGTGGCCACTGCTGCGCTGCCAGACGTAGGGGTGCGGGTGCGCGAGGAAGGCGTGGAACGCGTGTCCCGCTTCGTGGACCAGGGTGCTGACGTCGTCGTGCACGCCGACGGCGTTCATGTAGATGAAGGGACGACCACGCCACTGCAGCGTCGTGCAGTATCCGCCCGGCGCCTTGCCCGGGCGGCTCTCGAGGTCGAGCAGCCGCTCCGACTCGAGGGTCCGGAACTGGCTCCCGAGCTCGGCGTCGACGCGGTTGAAGATGCGCTCGGCGGGAGCGAGGAAGCCCGGCGTGTCCTCGAAGGGCCGGAGGCGCGCGTCGGTGTCGGGATTCACCACGAGGTCCCAGGGGCGGAGGGTGGTCACGCCCAACCGCTGGCGCCGATACTCGTGCTGCCGTGCGGCAACGGGGACGACGGCCTTTTCGACGGCGTCGTGGAAGTGGCGGCAGTCCTCGGGGGAATAATCGAAGCGGTACTTCGCGGCGAACGCGAAGCGCATGTAGTCGGGGAAGCCGGCTGCCTGGGCGACTTCCTGCCGCAGCACGTACTGCCGGTCGAAGATGTCCTCGAGCTCGTCACGCTTGTCGAGGTATGCCTGCGCGCCGAGGCGGAAGGCGCGTTCGCGCTCGTCGCGGTCGCGCGACTGCATGAAGGGCTGCAGCTGGGGGATCGTCTTCCGTTCGCCCTCCCACTCGACGGTGAGGCCGCCGACGACCTTGTCGTAGCCGGCTTCGAGCTCCTCGAGCCTGGCGAAGCGCGGGACGTTCTCCTGTCGGAAGATCGCGTCGTCGGTGCGGAACTTCTTCAGCGTGGTCTCGAGCCCCGGCTCCGTGTAGCCTAACGCGAGGAGCTTGCGGGCGAGGCGGACCTGCTGCTCGTCGACCTTCGGGTAGATCTCCATCGCGAAGCGGAGGTGCGCGGCCTCGGCCGCCTCGTCGGCGGTGTTCGCGGTGTAGGCGATCATCGCGAGGGAACCCGCCTCGCCGAGCATGGCGTCGAGCGCCGACCAGACGGCGAGCCAGTCGCGCTCCCGCCCGGGTATGATCTCGGCGGCGGCCAGTGCGTCATAGTAGGGCGCGACATCGTTCCAGGTCGCGTCCATGAACGCGGCGGGAGAATCGGGAAGCCGTGGAAGGCCGTCAGCCTGGACATGCTCGGCGCCGTCAGTCACTCGAGAGCTCATGATCGAAGAATCCGGAATGCGCCGCGCGGGCGCGAACCCCTCGGGAGGGGCGGAGGGTGCTCGCAGCCGTGCTGCTGCTGATGCTGGGGGGCGGGGCTATCGCATGGAAGATGCGCGCAGAGGGGGGTGCGGCGGGAGGGGGGGACCCGGAGCGCGGCGATGCGGGACGAGCTGACGCGCGCCTCTCGGCCGCGGAATCCGCGTTCGTGGAAGCTGACAAGCGTTATGCAGCCACCGCATCCGGGCTGGGAATCACGGTCAGCTCCCGGATCGTGGTGTTGGCCAGAGCCCGCGACGGATTTCACGTGCGGATGGCGCGACCGGCGACACCGGTGATGTGCGCGGTGTCGTCAGGCCGGTTCGCGGCCGGCCGCTCGGGGTGGCACCAGGGGCTCGAGAAGCTGCAGGCGAGCTCCCCGGCGACGGCCTAACGGACGAGGTCCTCGACCTCGGCGCCCTTGCAGCGCGCCTCGTGCTTCGGATAGGCGCTCCCACAATGGATGCAGTGATCGCCGAAGCCCCCGCGCCGCCAGACGAGGTAATAGACAGCGCGCTGGAGCTTCGCGATCCGGTCCTCGAACTGCTCGAGGCGGGCATCGGCGTCCTGACGCTGGGGCATCCTATCGCTTTTCGCTGTTGTCTTCGCGCTGGTCGGAGCTGGTCACCGGGGCGCCGCCGCTGCCACCGTACCCGCTGCGGTGCTCGTTGCTGCGATCGGCCTCATCGAGGGGCTCCGAGCCCTTCGTCCGGTCGGCGGCGGAGCGCCCGGCGGGGACGCTGGTCTTCGCCCCCTCGCCGCGCTCTTCGTTGGCCCCGTGAATCCCCTCGGAAGCCTCGCTCCCGGCGCCCGTCGGGCGTCCCTTCCCCTGCTGTTGATCGGCCATCGCTGGTTCTCCGTGTCGAGTCGCGCGGGATGCGCGTCCATCTACAAGGAGGGCAACGCACATGCCAGCCACCGCCGGACCGGCGCGTGGCCCGTTCGCGTCCCCGCTCCCGAACCCGCCGAGCCTCCGCCGTGTCCGCCGAGAACGCCTCGCTGCCAGAACGCGGAGCCCTGCCGCGCGAGCTGATCGATTTCCTGATCGAGCTCTCGATCGCGCTGCAGAAATTCGCGATCTATCCCGCGGGACATCCGATGCTGGCCACGACGGTCGAACGGCTCGAGCGACGGCTGCGTCCCCTGCTCGAGCGCCGCGAGTCGCTTTCGCTGGGCGTGGCGCGCAGCCAGCTCGTGATCGAAGGGGTCGCGACCGAGGAGACGCACGCGGTATTGCGCGAGCTCGCCGAGCGCCTGCATCACCACCACCTCGGGGCGGTCAGGATCAATGCTCGGGTCGGGTCGGCAGAGCTGCGGGACTTCCTCATCACCGTCGGGATCGACCAGGGAAAGGACGCCCTTCCCCTCGGGCTGCAGCCGATCGAGCGCGTTCCGCAGTGGCCGAACATCCGGCTCTACCCTCTCGCCTACGAGAACCTCGAACTGCTCGGCGGGGAGGATTCTGACGTCGATTTGCATCTCGCTGGCGCGAAAGAACGCGCTGATGGCGCGAGAGCGGCGCGATTATGGGTTGGCCTGGCTCGGGCGGCGCTCGCCGGGCGCGGAGGGGCGGCGGGGGGCGCGCCGAC
>DASZNJ010000284.1:0-2892 GCA_035551575.1 Gemmatimonadaceae bacterium | reverse complement strand
TCCCTCGTCCCTCGTGCAGGAGTACGCCGCAAGGATCAACGGCGCCACTCCCTTATTCCTTCGTCCGTAGGCACCCCCACGTCCCACCATCCCTCGTCGCGCCAGTCGCCTGAGGCGACTGCGCCTACCCCTTGTTCCTTGTCCGTCCCTCGTCCCCAGTCCCTCGTCCCAGAAAAGCGACCGCGCTGATTTCGATGAGAACCCCTCTGAGCCCTGCCCCGACGACTGTCCTCGACGGGTACGGCGCCGCGAATGCCTCGCGATAGACCGCGTTGAACGCCCCCCAGTCGTCTTCATCGGCCAGGTACACGGTCACTGACACGACGTCGTCCATCGACGCCCCCGCGGCCTCCAGTACGCGGCGAAGGTTGGCCAGCGTTCCGCGCGCCTGTTCCTCGATCGTCACGCCGAGCAGCGCGCCGCTGCGCGGATCGCGCGGGACCTGGCCGGAGACGTGGACGAAGTCGCCGGCGCGCACCGCCGGCGAGTAGGGGCCGGCGGGGGCCGGGTAGTCGGCGCCGAGGGTGATCGGCTTCCACGAGCGGTCGGGCATCGTCGTCGGGGGTTGAACGTCAGGCACCGCGGTGGCGGGGTCGTCAGGCAGCGGGCGTCGCGCCCCTGATCGCGCGCGACAGCGCGGCGAACTGCGCCACGGTCAGCGTCTCCGGCCGCGCCTCGGGCTCGATCGCCGCAGCGTCGAGCAGCGCCTCGGCGCGCTCGACCGTCGCCGACGCGACCGTGCGCACGACCCGCCGCATCTGCTTGCGGCGAAAGCCGAACGCGCCCTGGACGAGGGTGCGGTAGTGCGCCTCTTCGTCGGGCTCGATCACCGGGTGCTCCAGCGGGGTCACGCGCAGCACCGCGGACTCCACCTTCGGGGCGGGGGTGAACGCGCCCGCGGGGACACGGAACACGATCTCGGCGCGGGCCAGCGCCTGGACGTTCACCGAGAGCGCGCCGTACTCCTCCGACCCTGCGCCGGCGATGACACGCTCGGCGACCTCTCGCTGCACCAGGTACACCGCGCGCGCGGCGCGCGGACGCTGCAAGGCGTGGAAGAGGATCGGCGTCGTGATGTAGTAGGGGACGTTCCCGGCGAGGACGAAGTCGTCGCTCCCCGCGGCCGCCGCCAGCGAGGTCTCGAGAACGTCTCCTTCGACGACCTCGAGCGGGGCGCTCGCGAACTTCTCGCGAAGCCGCGGCACGAGGTCTCGATCGATCTCGATGGCGACGACCCGCTTCGCCTTGCGCAGCAGGTACTCAGTGAGCGCCCCGCGCCCCGGCCCGATCTCGACGACGGTTTCGCTCCCCGTGAGCTGCAGCGCGTCGGCAATCCGTGCGAGGATTCTCGGGTCGGTGAGGAAGTGCTGCCCGTAGCGCTTCCGGGGCTGGGGAAAGTCAGCCACGCGTGCCGCGCGTCAGCTGCGCAGGACGACGAGCGTCAGGTCGTCGCGCTTCGGCGTGTCGCCCATGTGATTGCGCAGGACGTCGAAGACCCGCTCGACGATCACGTCAGGCGCCGCCTTCCGGTGCTTGACGACGACGTCGAGCACCGCCTGCTCGCCGAGCCGCTCGCCGGCGCGGTCGCGCGCGTCGCTGATCCCGTCGGTGAAGAGGAGGAGGATGTCCTTCCCCTTCGCCCACGGGCGTTCGTGCGCGCGCGGTGCCTCGGTCACCATCCCGAGCGGTGGATCGAGTGCCGGCAGCCGCTCGAGCGCGCCGTCGGCGCCGATGACGAAGGCGTGCGGGTGTCCCGTGTTCGCGTAGCGGAGCTTCCCCGCGGCCGGGTCGACGACCCCGTAGAACACCGACACGTACATCTCCGTCGTCTCGAGCTCGTCGCGGATCGAGTGCATCAGTGCGTCGAGTGTCTGCGCGGGGTCGGCGGTGCGCTGGGCGTGGATCGCGGTCGCGCTCATCGTCAGCGCCATGATCAGCGCCGCCCGATAGCCGTGCCCGGAGACGTCCCCGATCATCGCCCCGGTCCGCCCGTCGCCGAGGCGGAACAGGTTGTAGAAGTCGCCGCCGACGCTCTCGGCGGGGACGACGCGCGCCTCGACCGTCGCTTCCGGCGCGACGCCGTCGGCGCGGGGGAGGAGCTTCATCTGCAGGTCGTGCGCGAGCTGCATCTCCTGCACGAGCTTCTGCTGGTTGAGCGAGGCGCGGACGAGGCGCGCGTTCTGGATCGCCGTCCCGATCTGCGTCGCGATCGCCGCCATCAGCTTCTGGTCGCCGGCGGTGAAGGGCTGGTCCCCGTGGCGCCCCGACAGGTTGACCACGCCTAACGGCTCGCTCCCCCCCGCCGGCGAGGTCCACATGATCGGGACCGACATCATCGCCCCCTTCCGGTACGGACGCTCCGCGTCGCAGAGCATCTCCCCCTCCTCGACGATCCGGAGGTGCTGCTCGCGGAAGACGAGCGCCGACACCGAGCACTTGTCGTCCACCGCGATCGGCGGCGCCTCGGCGGCGACCAGCCCCAGCGCGGAGACGACCTGCAGGGTGTCGGTGACGCGGTCGTGGACGAGGATGGACGCCCGCCGCGCGCCGACGGTCGCCGACACCTCCTCGAGGATCGTCACCGCCGTCTCCTCGAGGGTGACGGCGCGGCCGAGGATCTCGCTGATCGTGTAGAGGAGGTTGATCTCCTCGTATCGCTCGGCGAGCTCGGTGGCCGCGTGCTCGACCTCGAGCGCCGACTGCAGGTATTGCGTGACGACGGGGAGGAGGAAGCGGCGGTACGCGTCGAGCTCCGGCGTTCCGCCCCCGCACGGCCCGATCGCCAGCCACGCGGTGCGCGGCCCGGGAATGGCGACGACGAGCAGCTCGCCGCGCGCCGTGATGACGCGCCGCGGCCCCTCCGCGCTCGACGGCGGGAACGGCGGCGGCGAC
>DASZNJ010000283.1:0-10182 GCA_035551575.1 Gemmatimonadaceae bacterium | reverse complement strand
TGACCCCTGACCCCTGACCCCTGACCGCTGACCCCTGACCCCTGACCCCTGCCGTTAGTGCGTCATCCCCGGCTTCAGGACGATCTTGTTGCACTCGTCGTCCTTGTGCGTGAAGATGTCGAACCCGGACGGGGCGTCCTCGAGGCTCATCGTGTGCGAGATGACGAAGCTCGGGTCGATCTCCCCCTTCTGGATCCGCTCGAGCAGCGGCTGCATGTAGCGGTGCACGTGGCACTGCCCGGTCCTGATCGTGAGCGACCGGTTCATCAGCGAGCCTAACGGGAACTTGTCGGCGAACCCGCTGTAGACGCCGATGATCGAGACCGTCCCCCCGTTCGCGCAGGTCATGATCGCCTGGCGGAGCGCGGCGATGCGGTCGTTCTCCCAGCGCATCGACTGCTTCGCCTTGTCGTAGAGTCCGTGCACGCCGGGTGCGTGCGACTCGAGGCCCACCGCGTCGATGCAGCCGTCGGGGCCGCGCCCGCCGGTCAGCTCCTTCAGCGCCTCGATGACGCTCGTCTCCTCGTAGTTGATCGTCACGTCGGCGCCCGCCTTCTCCCGCGCCCGCTGCAGCCGGTACGGAAAGCGGTCGATCGCGATCACCCGCTCGGCGCCGAGCAGCTTGGCGCTGGCGATCGCGAACTGCCCGACCGGGCCGCACCCCCAGACCGCGATCGTGTCGCCGGGCTCGATCCCGCACATCTCGGCGCCCATGTACCCCGTCGGGAAGATGTCCGAGAGGAAGAGCACCTGCTCGTCCGTCAAATCGTCCGGCACCTTGAGCGGCCCGATGTCGGCGAACGGGACGCGCGCGAACTCGGCCTGCCCCCCGGCGAAGCCGCCGAGCATGTGCGAGTAGCCGAACACCCCCGACGGGGAGTGTCCCATCATCTGCTCGGCGATGTGCGCGTTAGGGTTCGAGTTCTCGCAGAGCGACGTCAGCCCCCTCCTGCAGTTGTAGCAGGCACCGCAGGCGATCGGGAAGGGGACGACGACGCGGTCCCCGACCTTCAGCTTCTTCACGTTCTTCCCCGTCTCGACCACCTCGCCCATGAACTCGTGGCCGAGGATGTCGCCATGCTCCATCGTCGGCATGAACCCGTTGAAGAGGTGAAGATCCGATCCGCAGATCGCCGTCGACGAGACCTTGATGATCACGTCGTGCGAGTTGAGGATCTCAGGGTCCGGCACCGTCTCGACCTTCAGGTGCCTCGCGCCTTCCCAGCAGTTTGCTCGCATCGTTCCCTCCAGCCGGCCGGATTCGTCAGTCGTCACTCGGGGCGGCGCCGGTCGCGCCGCCCCTCGATCGTGAGGTCAGTCCTTCAGGTCACCCCGCTTCGCGGGCTGCGCAGGCTGCATCCCCTTCGCCGCCGTCGAATCCGAGAGGGTGATCTCGCCGAGCTCCATCATCTGCTTGAAGCGCTTGAGGTCGGCGCTGAGCGCGGCTTGCGGGATCTTCCTGAACATGTTCGCGAGCTTCGCCCCGACCACGCCGCCGCGTGGATGGTATTCCATCTCGAGGTGCACCTCGGTGCCGCGGTCACCAGGCGCCTTGATGAACGTCACCGAGCCGAGGTTGTCCACCGCCTCGTGCTCGAGCGAGTGCCAGGCGATGTATTCGTTCGGGCGGTCCTCGATCGTCTCGGCGTCCCACTCCGCCGTCAGCCCTGCTGGTGCCTTCGCCTTCCAGTGCGACCGGCCGGCGCCGGTCATCCGCACCGACTCGAGGTGTCCCATGAAGCGCGGGAGGTTGCCGAGGTCCTTCCAGAACTCGTAGACCTCCGCCACCGGGCGCCCGACGGTGACCTGGGCCGACAGCCTGACCGTCCCGTCGTCGCCGGGGGAGAGCTGGAAGCTCCCTTCGTCGTGTCCGGCGGCCGGCAGCTTCTCACTGGTCAGCTTCGCAGCCTGCATGATGTCGAGGGCCGTCACGCCAAGCACCGCGACCGTCGCGGCAAGGAGCTTCGCGTCATTGTTGCTCTCGTCAGCGTCGCGCATCCGGCGCGCGAGGAAGGCGAGGTCGATGGCGTCGCCGCCGACCCGCGACCAGAGCCAGTAGGTCGGCTTGGGCCGCGCCAGCAGCCCGACGCCGGCCGCGATCTCGCGAACGCCGAAGCTGCGCAGCGTGCCGGCGTACTCGTCCTCATCCTCGATCCCTATCAGCTTCGCCACCTGTCGCGGCGCGAACAGCTCGGCGAGCCCGAGGCCGATGCTGAACCAGCCGAGAAACTTCGTCGTCCCGTCCTTCCAGTCAGGAGTCTCGCTGTAATGCCGCGGCGCGTCCTTCCAGTCGCGCGACCCCTGCGTCGCCTCGCGTCGCGCCACCGCGTTCCCGCTCCGCTGACGCGTGCCGTTCGGTGCCTGTTGTGTCGCCATCTGCGTCTCTCCTCCGGCTGGGGCTGCACGCCCTGGTTTCGACCGTTAGGGAGACGACTCTTTTGCAGGCGACGTGCCTTCGCTCGCGCCGCACCGCGAGTCAGGTGACGTCGCTGGCGAGCGCGAGCGCGAGCGCGCTCAGCGATCGGGATCGCGGTTCCCCGTCATGACGCAGCTCGCAACCAGTGAGCGCGCCGGACCGTGCGGAGAGTGGCTCGCCGCGGCGCTCGCGCGAGCGACCACGAGCACGTCGCCGACCGCCCGCTCACCTCCTGGATCGGAGGGCGAGTTCACGACGCTGTCCCCGACAACAAGCGTCGTCGACCCGCCGCCATCGAGGTTGAGCGCGTCCCACGCCCCGAGGCCGATCATCGTCGCGGCGAGCTCGGACAGCGACATCCCGACGCTCGCGGGCTGGCGGCCGTCCACTGCGACGAGGAGAAGGGTGTCGCCGCCGCGGGTGATACCGGCCGCAGACCGCGGATGCCGGGCCGCGGAAAAACGTGGGCTGGTGCCCTCGGCCGAATCCGCGCGCGCCGCCACGCTCACTCCCGCGCGCACGATCCGAGGCCACCCGCCGACGAGCGCGTGCGGAGTTCCCCCGGGCGTGATCGTCGCGACGACGGTGACGAGATCGCCGGCGCGCATCCGCGCCACGGCACCCGCGGTCGCGGCGGTGCCGACAAGGAGCGCGCGCCGTCCGCTCGCTTCGGCAGCGCTGTCGGCCCCGTCGGGGCGCACGCGGTATCGCAGGGTGTCGCCGGCCACCCGGATGCGCTCGAGAGGCACGGCGGCCGAGCGCGCCGCGCCCGGAAAGCGCGGCGCGCGCCCCATCCATTCGGTGTAGAGCGACATCGCATCGCGCACCGGCGCGCCGTTGATCGCGCCGAGCGGCCACCGTCCACGCGCCGTGCGAACGGTCCCCACCAGGCGAAACTGGTCGATCGCCGGCCGGCCATCCTTCTCGATCGCGAGCTGCGAATGGATGTGACGGCGCCGGTCGAACGGCGACTCGGTCACCGGCACGCCCTTCACGATCTCACCCTCGACGACGACGTTGCTCTCGCTGATCCCCGTCCCGCCCTCGAGATCGAAGAATCCCGCGTTGATGACGGCGACGACACCGCGCCCCTCCGCGTTCAATCGCCTCGAGATGGCGCTCGGCCGCTCGCGGCCGATGAAGCGGTCGCACGCCCGCGCCGCATCGACTGCGACCTCGTGGCGGGTGAGATCGACGGTCAGCGCGTGGATCACCCACGGCCCCTCCGGGCGGGTGATCCGGCGGAGCGTCACGCCCGGTGCGACGACACGGGCGCTGCTGTCCGCGGGGCGCGGCTGCGCGCCGGCGATGGCCGGGCAGAGCAGGGCGATCGCCGCGGCGAGCCACGCCGTACCGCCCGACCGGCGGCGGTCGCTGTTGACAGCGGCGGGCGGCGCACCGTACCGTCGTGATGCGACAGGCGCCATCGTCTGCGGCGCAGCGGGGGTGGTGAGCCTGCGCGTCACCAGCTGCCGGGAGGCTTTCATGCGTCTCTCTGTGTGGTTCGCGCGCGCGCTGCTCGCGCTCGCGCTCGTGGCTCCATCCGCTGCACATGCCCAGCTCACCATAATACTCGAGGGCGCGGTCCGCGGCCCCGAGAACCAGCCAGTGACGCAGGGCAACGTCACGGTCGTGAACCCGGCGACGAACGAGCAGCGCAGCGCGCCGCTCAGCGACGCCGGCCGCTTCCGGGTGCTCGGCCTCGCCCCCGGCCGTTATGACGTGACCGTCCGCGCGATCGGCTACGCGCCGAACGTGCAGTCGGTCGAGCTGCTGCTCGGCCAGCGGGCGAACCTCGTCTTCGCCCTCGAGCGCCGCGCCACCGCGCTCAGCGAAGTCGCGGTGACCGCGCAGCGCGCGACGCCGGTCGAGGTGCAGCGGACCTCGGTGTCGACGCCGATCGTCCACGAGCAGATCGAGAAGCTGCCGACGATCGACCGGAACATCATGACCCTCGCCGCGATCGCCCCCGGCGTGAAGGGGTTCGCGCCGCAGGCGGGACGCGCCCTGCCGTCGGCGGGGGCGGTCCCCGACCTCCGGTTCATCAACTTCTACCTCGACGGCATCGAGCTGAAGAGCCTCTTCAACGGCAACCTCGTCGGCATCCCGCAGACGGGGGCGCCGCTGCCGCAGGAATCCATCCAGGAATTCCGGGTCTTCCTCAACCCGTACGACGCGGAGTACTCGCACGCGGGCGCGTACGTGCTGAGCGCGGAGTCGAACCGCGGCACCAACGAGCTGCACGGCTCGGTGTTCGGCTTCCTGCAGAACAAGGACATGGTGGCGAAGACCGTCTTCCAGGCGGCGGCGCCGAACTTCAACCGGACGCAGCTCGGATTCAACGTGCGCGGCCCGATTCGCCGGGACCGCGCCTTCTTCGCGCTGAACTACGAGGTGACGAACTCGAACAACTACATCGACGTCGTTCCCGGCCGGCCGGCGGTGAACCCGGCGATCTGGAACCGCTACGCCGGGTCGTTCCGGGCGCCGAACCTCAACCACACCGGCTTCCTGCGCGGCACCTTCACCCCGAGCCCCCGCAACACCGTGGATGCGGAGTGGGCGGTGCGCTACATGACCGGGGAGTCGAACTTCGGCGCGACGGTGGCGCGCGAGGGTGGGATCGACCAGTCGTACCTGATCCACGTCGCGCAGCTTCGCGATCGCTTCCTGCCGCGGCCTGACGTCCTGAACGAGCTGAGCCTCCAGTTCGTCCGCTGGCACCACGACGAGGGCCCGCTCGTCCCCGGCCCACAGCTCGTCTACCCGAGCATCACGCTGGGCACGGCGACCTTCCCCCTCCTCCTCAACGAGACGCACTGGCGGCTGATCGACCGTGCGACGTACAGCAAGGAAGGGTGGGGCGGCTCGCACACCTTCAAGGCGGGGGTCGAGGCGAGCCACGTCGCCGCCGACCAGTTCTCGCCCAACTTCCGCGACGCGCAGTTCCGCTTCGGCCAGGACACCGCGACAGTGCCGAACCAGGCGGTCATCGGGATCGGCTACCCGAACACCAGCGGCACCGCCGACGCCCTCGCCGATCTCTCGGGGTGGATCACCGGCGCGTACCTGAACGACGAATGGCGTCCGGGCGCGACCCTGACCATCAACCTCGGCGTCCGCTACGACGCCGAGATCAAGACCCTGAACAACGATTACACCGTCCCGTGGGCGAGCGACACGGCGATCACCAATCGGCCGCAGGTCGCGCCGTACCTCAACCGCGGCGACCGGAAGAACGACCTCAACAACTTTTCGCCGAGGCTGTCGTTCTCGTGGGATCCGTTCGGAACGAACCGGACGTTCCTGCGCGGCGGGGCGGGGATCATCTACGATCGCGTCCCCAGCTTCATCGGCTTCCAGGAGCGCCTCGCCGCGTCGTGGCGGAGCTACACGATCGCCAACCCGGGGACGATGGACGTGAACGTCCTCCGCCAGCGGGTGATCTCGGGGGCGGTGCCGAGCACGCCGAACCTCGTCCTCGTGAAGCAGCTGATGCAGGCGCCGGAGAACCGGCAGCTCTCGCTCGGGATCGGCCACCAGATGACCGGGAACCTCGCCTTCAACCTCGACTACGTCCACCAGGACGTCCGGCACCTCTACACCCGCCTCAACCTGAACTACCGCGACTTCACCGTGAGCACCGCCGGTCCGCGCAAGCTGACGCCGCGCTATGGCGACATCGTCGTCTGGGACGACTTCGGCCGCGCGAAGTTCGATGCGTTCGTCTTCTCGACGGCATACCAGCGGCCGAAGCTGCTCACCAACCTCTCCTACACGTTAGGCTGGTACCGCGCGGACTACGACGCGGTGACCGCTCCCGCGTACGCCTATCGCAGCTCGTACAACATGCAGCGCACCGCGGGGGACGAGCGGCACCGGGTCGTGCTCTCCGAGGTCGCGACGCTGCCGTGGGGGTTCGAGGTGTCCGGCATCGGCACGATCGCCAGCCCACGCCCGTTCGGCGCCTCGATCGGCCAGGACCTGAACAGGGACAACGATTTCAGCGACGACTTCTTTCCGTCCGGCGATCCCGCCGGCCTCCGCACGCAGCTGCCGCCTAACGGCTGGAACCAGTGGTACCGGAACGTCGACCTCCGCGTCGGGAAGTCGCTGTTCGCCTCCCGCGGCACCGCGGTGCGGGCCACCGCCGAGATCTTCAACGTCTTCAACACGAACAACGTTGCCGGCTACAACGGACGCCAGCGCGACGCGGCCGGCGCGCTCCTCCCGAGCTACGGCCGGCCCAACGCGGCGTTCGGTGCGCGGCGCGCGCAGGTCGGGCTCCGCGCCGAGCTCTAGACCCGTCCACGCGAACGGGGGCGCCGCTCGGATCGAGCGGCGCCCCCGTTCGTACCCCCTCGCTTCCTCAGACCGTGAGCGCGCTCAGGTAGTTGTAGCTCGACGTGATCGAGGCAAAGGCACCCCCCGGACCGTCGGCGGCGTTGTCGTGCTCGACGAAGTAGTGCCTGATCCCCGCCAGCTCGCGCTTCGCGAAGATGCGCTTCCAGTCGATGCTCCCGCTTCCGACCGGCTCCATCTCCATCTTCCCCGCGCTGCCGTCCTTCACGTGCACGAGGGGGAAGCGTCCCGGGTACTTCGCGAACCAGGCGAGCGGATCCTGTCCCGCCCTGGTCGCCCAGTAGAGATCCATCTCCAGCTTCACCAGCTGCGGATCGCTGTTCGCGAGCAGCACCTCGAACGGGACCACGTCCCCGATCTTCGTGAACTCGAAATCGTGGTTGTGGTAGGCGAACTGGAGTCCGGCCTGCTGCACCTGCCGGCCGATGTCGGTGAGCGTCCCGGCGAAGCTCTTCCACGCCTCGACGGTGCTCCCGCGCTGGCTCGGGTCGAGCCAGGGACAGACGATGTACTGGTGCCCGATCGTCTTCGCCGCGGCGACGACCCCCGGGAGGTCGGCCTGCAGCATCTGCAGCGGGACGTGCGCCGACGGCGCCGTCAGGCGGTTGGCGTCGAGCATCGCGCGGATCTCGCTCGGCGAGTGGTCGAAGTAGCCCGCGAACTCGACCTCCGTGTAGCCGATCTGCGCGACGCGGGCGAGCGTCGCCGCGACGTCGCGCTTCATCTCGTCGCGCACCGTGTAGAGCTGCACCCCGATCGGGCGGATCTTCGCGCCCCCCGCGACGTCCCGCGCCGCCCCGGCCGCGGTACCCGATCCCGAGTTGCTGCCGCTCGCGCTGCCGTTGGCCGCGCAGGCGAGGGCGCTGATCCCGCTCGCCGCGAGCGCGGCGCCGCCGAGCGCGGCGAGGAACGCGCGGCGGTCCTGCGCGGGCGGTCTTGAAGCTTCGTCGGACATTTTGCCTCCGGAGAAAGTCGGCGCTGCGGCGCGAACATGGCGCGGCGACGGCGCGCGCGCAATGCGGCAGCCTGGCCTCGCGGCGAGGGGAGGCACCGTGTACGTTATCGGCCACCATACTCACCCCCGAGCCTGCGACCATGCCCAGCCACACCGCAGCCCTCCTCTCCCGCGCGACCTTCGCGGCCGCCGCATCCGCCATCGTACTGAGCGGGTGCATCGCGAAACCTTCCGGTACGACGGCGGACACCACCGCGGCGGCGCCGCCCACCACCCCGGCGTCGACAGCCCCTCCCTCGGCGCCAGCCGACACCAGCTGGCGCGTGCTCGTCGGCGGCACGAGCACCGACGCGTGGCGCGGCTACAAGGCGCAGGCATTCCCCGCGAGCTGGCGCCTCGCCGACGGCGCGCTCACCAAGTCCGGCAGCGCCGATGACCTCATCAGCCGCGACCAGTACGGCGACTTCGAGCTGGAATGGGACTGGAAGCTCGCCCCCAACGGCAACGCCGGCGTCTTCTACCGCGCGACGGAGGAGTATCCGAAGGTCTACTGGAGCGGCGTCGAGTACCAGCTCCTCGACGATGCCGGCCACCCCGACGGGAAGAGCCGGCTCACCTCCGCCGGCGCGGCCTACGCCGTCTATCCGTCGCCGGCGGGGATCGTGAAGCCGGCCAACGAGTGGAACTCCTCGCGCATCGTCGCGCGCGGCGCGCACGTCGAGCACTGGCTCAATGGCCGGAAGGTCGTCGACTACGAGCTGTGGAGCCCCGACTGGGAAGCAAAGGTCAAGGCGAGCAAGTTCAACGAGTGGCCGAACTACGGTCGCGCCAGGCGCGGCCACATCGCAATCCAGGGTGACCACGAGGGATCGCTCTGGATCAGGAACATGCGCATCCGGGAGCTGAGATGAGCAGCGTCAACCAGACCATGGCCGGGGCGCCGCGCGCCTACGGATCGAGCGCGCGCGGCCGCCTTGCCGCGATGATGTTCCTCCAATACTTCGTCTGGGGTGCGTGGTTCGTGACGATGGGCACCTACCTCTCTCGCACCCTCCACGCGACCGACCAGCAGATCGGGCTCGCCTACGGCGCGACGGCGATCGCGGCGCTCGTCTCCCCCTTCTTCATGGGGATGATCGCCGACCGGTTCTTTGCGAGCGAGAAGCTCCTCGCGATCCTCCACATCCTCGGCGCCGTGCTGCTCTGGCTCGTGTCGATGCAGCAGTCGTTCGCGACCTTCTACCCGTTGCTCATCGTCTATGCGCTGTGCTACATGCCGACGCTGAGCCTGACGAACTCGATCTCCTTCCACCACGTCGCCGATTCGGCGCGCGACTTCCCCCTCATCCGCGTCCTCGGGACCATCGGCTGGATCGTCGCCGGAATCATCATCGGCAAGGTGCTGCACGCCGACGCGCTCGCGCTCCCGTTCCGCGTCGCGGCGATCGGCTCGCTGGTGCTCGGTCTGTACTCGCTCGTGCTGCCGCATACGCCGCCGAAGGCGGCCGGTGCACCGTTCAGCGCGCGCGATGCGATCGGACTCGATGCGCTCTACCTGCTCAAGGATCGCGCCTTCCTGATCTTCGTGATCGGGTCGTTCCTGCTCTGCGTGCCGCTGCAGTTCTACTACGCCTTCACCAACCCGTTCCTCAACGAGATCGGGGTAAAGGACGCGGCGTTCATCCAGACCTTCGGCCAGATGTCGGAGATCGGGTTCATGCTCCTTCTCCCGCTCGCGCTCCGCAAGTTCGGGATCCGCGGGATCATGCTCGGCGGGATGCTCGCGTGGGCCCTGCGCTACTTCGCCTTCAGCCGCGGCGACGTCGGCGCCGGGATGTGGCTGCTCTACCTCGGCATCCTCCTCCACGGCATGTGCTACGACTTCTTCTTCGTGGCCGGGCAGATCTACACGGACGAGAAGGCTGGGCCGCGCGTACGCGCTTCGGCGCAGGGGCTGATCAACTTCGTCACCAATGGCGTCGGCTACTTCATCGGCGCCTGGGTCTCCGGCCGCGTGGTCGGCGCCTACAGCACAGCCGGCCCGAACGGCGCGCTCGTGCACGACTGGCGTGCGATCTGGCTGGTGCCGGCGGTCGGCGCACTGGTGATCGCCATCATCTTCGCGCTGGTCTTCCGGCCGAAGGCCGCGGCCAACCCCGACGAACCGATCCAGCCCGCGACGGCGCCGATCACCGCCTGACCTTTTCAAGGGGTCAGAGTCGTTGAAAAAGGATGATGACGGGGGCAAGCGGGGCGAGATCATCTCACCCCGGCTTGCCCCTGAGTCGTCTCAAATCCGAGCCGCAGAGTGGAGTGGTCCGCGGGTCTGAATGGTCTGGTTCCCACAGGCGGGTCGGGAGATCGCGCCTCGTACGCATCAACGGCTGAACGACAATTTCGCGGATGACGCGGATTTTGCGGATACTGCCTCGGGGCGCCACGAGGAGCG
>DASZNJ010000282.1:0-3081 GCA_035551575.1 Gemmatimonadaceae bacterium | reverse complement strand
ACCCGGCACCGGCGCGCGCCGGCCCGTTGGCCCGGAGCACCCCGAACACGATCACCGCGCCGAGCGCGGCGGCCGCGCTCCCGATGAGGACCGGCGAGCGGCGCTTCCGGCGCGACGGCGGCACGGACGGGCTCGCGCGGGTCGTACCGGTGAGCAGCGTCGGCGCCGGAGCGATCGCGGTCCGCGGCACTGAAGGGGTGTCGATGATGCTCGTTCCCGCACCGTTCGCGATGGTCTGCGGCATCCGCTCGATCGCCGCGGCGAAGTCGCGGCCGAACTCGGCGGCGCTCGCGTAGCGGCTCGCCGCATCGCGCGAGAGGGCGCGATCCATCACCGCCTGGAGCTGCGCCGGCCACTTCACCTCGGGCTTCATCTCCGCGAGCGACCGGGGACGGTCGGTGAGGCGCATGATCATCGACTCCTGCGCCGTCTCGCTCGGGAACGGGAGGCGCCCGGTGAGCATCGCGAAGGCGACGAGGGCCAGCGCGTAGATGTCGCTGCGGCCATCGAGCGGGTCCCCGGCCAGCTGCTCGGGGCTCATGTATTCTGGAGTGCCGACGATCAGCCCGGTGCGCGTCACCTTCTGCGCCTCGACGTTCGCCGCCTTGGCGATCCCGAAGTCGACGACCTTCACGCAATCGGAACCGTCGCGGGCCCGGGCGATCATGATGTTGTCCGGCTTCAGGTCGCGATGGACGATCCCGAGCTCGTGAGCGACCGCGAGTGCCTCGCCCGCCTGCTTCACGATGCTCGCGGCGCGGGCGGCGGGGAGCGCTCCGACACGCTCGATGATGTCCGTCAGCGGCTCGCCCTCGACGAACTCCATGGCGAGGTAGATGAGCCCATCACTCGTCTCGCCGAAATCGTAGATCGCCGCGACGTTCGGGTGGCTGATTCGCGACGCGTTCGAGGCCTCGCGGTTGAAGCGGCTGATCGCGTCGGCGTCGTGCACCATCCCCGGATGCAGCACCTTCACCGCGCTCTTGCGCCCCATCCGCACGTGTTCGGCGAGATAGACCTGTCCCATCCCGCCTTCGCCGAGCTTCCTGATGACGTGATAGCGGTCGGCGATCACCGAGCCGACGAGATCGGCCGCGCCCGAGAGCGACTTCAACGTCGACCCGTCGAGCGGGCAGAATCGCTGGTCGTCCTCGTATTGGCTGCTGCACTGCGGGCAGATCCTGGTCGCGCTCACGTACGCTCCGAACGGCGGTAACGCCCGGCGGACGCCGGGACATAGTGGGACGATTTACGCCCTCATTATGGAACGTTCTCCCGATCGCGAAAGGGGCGAGCGACACCGGGACGAGGCTGGCGTGGCGCTGACCCGGGCGGAAGTTAGCTTCCGCGCATGCGTCTCACACCGATCGGTGCGGCCCTCCTCCTCGCCGGCTGCGGCGGCTCGCTGCGGCCCATCGCGACCTCGCCCACCCCCGCGCCCACGACCCCGACACCGGAGGCGCTCGCCGCCGGTGCCCTCTCGTCGCCGGCGCTCCCGCCGGTTCCACTGGTCACCGGCCCGCTGGCGCCCCGGGTGGTCTACCCGGCCGCGAACGCGCTCATCCAGTCACGCGACTCGAATTTCATCTTCGGCTCGATCGGCAACGGAAAGGCCGCGCTGACGATCAACGGTGCACCGGTGCATGTCTGGCCGAACGGGGCGTACCTCGCCTACCTGCCGATCCCGCCGAGCGACGCCCCGCGCTACGAACTGGTCGCGACGCTCGGCGCGGACACGGCGCGGCTGACGCGCGAGGTGCGGCTCCTCCCGGTGCCACCGGCAGCCGACACCGTGGCCGCCGACTCGCTCGGGGCCGACACCAGCGCGACCGACACGGTTCCCGCGCGCGCCGATATGACGCCGCCGCGCCCGACGGCGGATACGACGGCGCTCTTCGTCGCCCTCGGTTCCGTTCCCGACTCCGTGCCCCCTGATACCGACCGCGTGATCATCGGTCGCCCGATCCCGCGCGGGACGTACAAGTGGTTCCTCCTGCCCGGCACCGTGCTGCGCGAGACCGGCCGGGACGGTGAGTTCGTGAAGGTCCGCCTCGACGCCGCGCTCGACATCTGGGTCGCGGCGGCTGACGCGATCACCCTTCCGGCCGGGGCGGGCGAACCGGCGCGAGTGGCCGGCAACGCGCGCGTCGTTCCCGGCGCCGATTACGTCGACCTCGTCCTGCCGATCGGCGCGCGCCCGGCCTACGCCGTCGAGCAGAGCGGCAGCGACGTCGTCCTCACGCTCTATGGGACGAAGGCGACGACCGACATCATCAACTACCGCGCGAACGACGCGATGGTGCGGACCGTCGAGTGGATGCAGGAGACGAGCGACCGCGCGCGCTACACGGTCCACCTGCGGCAGCGGCCCTTCGGCTACCTGGTGCTCTGGGAGGATGGCAACCTCGTGCTCCGCCTCCGCCGGACGCCGGTGATCGACGCGCGGCGCCCGCTGAGCGGGCTGACGATCGCCGTCGATCCCGGGCACCCGCCGATCGGGGCGACCGGGCCCACCGGGCTGTGGGAGCCGCAGGCGACGCTCCAGGTCGGCGAGCGGCTGGCGGCGATGCTGCGCGAGCGCGGCGCGACGGTGTTCATGACGCGAACGACGATGGACGCTGTCGCGTTAGGCGACCGCCCGGCGATGGCCCGGCGGGCGAACGCACACCTGCTCGTCTCGGTGCACCTCAACGCGCTTCCCGACGGGATCAACCCCTTTCGCGCGCAGGGGACGGGAACGTACTTCTTCCGCGCGCAGGCCGAGCCGCTCGCCCGCGCGGTGCAGCGCGGCCTCGTCGCGCAGCTGAAGCTGCCCGACCACGGCGTCTACTATGACAACCTCGCGCTGGCGCGCCCGACCTGGATGCCCTCGATCCTCTGCGAGGGGGCGTTCCTGATGATGCCGGACCAGGAGGCGGGGCTGCGCACTCCGCAGTTCCAGGGCGCGTACGCGCGCGGGATCACCGACGGGATCGTGGAGTACTTCCGTGCCCTTGCGGCCGATCGTTAGGCGCGGGCGCCTCGGCGCGGCGCTCGCCCTCGCGGCGCTGGCGCTCGGTCCGCGCGCCGCCCGGGCGCAGC
>DASZNJ010000281.1:0-2955 GCA_035551575.1 Gemmatimonadaceae bacterium | reverse complement strand
GGCTCGACATGGACGAGATATTCGAGCGCCGCGAGCGCGAGGGTTTCTGACGCATAGACCGCGGCGCGGCCTTCACTGTTCCAGCGGCCGCCATTCACGCGCGCGCCTTCGCCGTCGAGCGCCTGGTATTTCCTGCGCGCGATGCGCCAGACACGCATGTGCCGCGTCGGTCAGCTGTAGACGCCGTGCTCGATGCGGCCGAGCGTCCGCTCCACCATGCGCGCGCCGATGTCCGTCTCGAGAAGGGAGAGTGGCACGAGCCCGCGCAGGGAACGATTGGCCGTGCGAAGCCAGGTCCTGGCCTTGTCCGCGCTGCCGAGGGCGTCGATCGCGCGCACGATGACGCGGACCGCGCGCAGCAGCCGATCGGCCTCGACGATGGTCAGCGGCTGCTTGTCCACGCGGCGGCGATCGAACGTCCGCCTGGGGATGACGAGCGCATACAGCTCCTCGGGGAAGAGTAGACCGCTTTCCACGACCTTCGCTGCGGCGTCGGCGGAAATGCCGTGCATCGCGGCGGCGGCGAGGTCCAGGTCGGAATGGACGTCGGCGTGCAGCGTCTTGCGTCCGCCGAGGGCGACTGCGACTGCTTCGGCTGTCATTGCAGGCTCCGGCAAATGGCAGAGCCAATATGGACAAATGCGCAGAAGAGCGCAATCGCGGCGTTCTCGGGGCGCCTTCACCCGCTCCGCCCCGCCCGGCCCTTCCGCGACTCCCGCCGCCCGGTCCCGCGTCCAGGGGCTTTGACATGTATAACGCTATCCGTTATAATTCGCCATATACCTGGCAGTACGCGAGCGAGGGCTCTGTGATTCGGTCATTCGGGGACAGGGGCACGGAAGCGATCTTCAACGGCGAAGACACGAAGTCCGCGCGCCGGACGTGCCCCGTGCAGCTCTGGCCGGCCGCTCGACGAAAGCTCGCCGCGATCAACGCTGCCACCTCAGTGAACGACCTCCGGCTCGTGCCCGGGAACCGCTACGAGCCGCTCAAAGGGGACAGGAAGGGACAGCACAGCCTTCGTATCAACGATCAGTATCGGATCGTCTTCCGGTGGGATGCCCCCGACGCCGATGGTGTCGTGATCGAGGACTACCACTAGCGGCGACCGCGGCAGGCAGCACCGGGAAGTCAGCGAAGCAGAATGGCAGACGTACGCGGCAGGTAAGCCGCCATAGAGTGGAGAGTGGAGATGGTCCGCGTTCCGACGCACCGAGCGCCAACGCATCCCGGGGAGATGCTGCGCGAAGAGTTTCTGGCTCCGTTAGGCATGACGCAGACGCAGCTCGCCGAGTCGATCGGCGTCTCGTATCCCCGCATCAACGAGATCATCCACGCCAAGCGCGGGATCACGCCCGATACGGCACTGCGGCTCGAGCGCCTCTTCGGGGTGTCTGCGCAGTTCTGGCTGAACTTGCAACTCGGCTGGGATCTTTTCGAAGCACAGCATTCGAAGGCGGCCGCAGAGATCAGGAAGATCCGCCCGCTCGCGACAGGAGCGAGCAGTTAGCGCCGAGCTCGGGCTTGATCACGCATAGCGCCAATTACTTCCTGCGAGGCCTGTCCGCCCGCCCCTTCCTCCACCCCCTCAAGTGCTCCACCAACGCCCGCAGCACCCGCGACGCCTGCCTTCTCTGCGGGTAGTACAGATAGTACCCCGGGAACGGCGCACAGAACTGCTCGAGCACCGACACCAGCTGCCCACGCTCGACCGCCTCGCGCACGTGCCCCTCGAACGCGAGCGTGACGCCCAGCCCCTCGATCGCCATCCGCCGGTTCAGTGACGCGTCGGTCGACAGCACCCGCGCCGGCACCGTCACCGTGAAGGCGCGACCCTTCTCCGTGAACTCCCACCGGTACGGCGGAGCGTCAGGCGTCGGGTGCCAGTTCAGGCAGTCGTGCTGCGCGAGGTCGCGCGGGTGCTTCGGGATGCCGCGCCTGGCGAAGTACTTCGGCGAGGCGACGATGGCCAGGCGGAGGTCGCCGGTCACCGGGACGGCGATCATGTCCTTGTCGATCACTTCGCCGAGCTGGATGCCCGCGTCGAAGCCCTCGGCGACGATGTCCACCGCCGCGTCGCTGGCGACGACGTCGAGCCTGACGTGCGGGTTTGCCTTGAGGAACTCGGTGAGCAGCGAGCCGACGTAGGTCGTCTCGGCCACCGTCGAGGTGTGGATGCGCAGCGTTCCGCGCGGGAGGTCGGCGAGCTCGCCGACGCCGGCGATCGCGGAGCGGACTTCCTCGAGCGCGGGGCGCACCGCCGCGTAGAGACGCTCGCCCGCTTCGGTGAGCCTGACGCTGCGCGTGGTCCGCTGCACGAGGGTCACGCCCAACCGTTCCTCGAGGCGGCGGAGCGACTGGCTCACCGCCGAGTGGCTCACCCCCAGCCGCGCGCCGGCCGCGCGGAATCCCTTTGCCTCGGCGACGGCGACGAAGGTCGCCATTCCGTCCAGTTCGTCGGTCATTGGAAGGAATATGTTCCAGCGTGGACCGCGTCGGCCAGTAGATGCACCGGGCGGAAGGCAGTTGGTTTCAACGGTTGGGGTGCGGGGCGGGAAGTCCGGCGCGCCGCGGGCCCGTGGGCTGTGACAGATGCAGGAGGAAGAACGACCGATGGAGAAGCGCAGGCTCGGGAGGCTGGAGGTCTCCGCGTCAGGCTACGGGGCGATGGGGCTGAGCTCCGGCTACGGTCCGGCAGCCGATAAAAAGGACGCGATCGCGATCCTCCGCGCCGCGGTCGAGCGCGGGGTCACGCTCTTCGACACGGCCGAGGCGTATGGGCCGTTCACCAACGAGGAGCTGGTCGGTGAGGCGCTGGCGCCATTCCGCGAGCAGGTGGTGATCGCGACCAAGTTCGGCTTCGGGATCAACCCGGACGGGACGCGCTACGGGCTCGACTCGCGGCCCGGGCACATCCGCCAGGTGGCCGACGCGGCGCTGAAGCGGCTCCGGGTG
>DASZNJ010000280.1:0-9144 GCA_035551575.1 Gemmatimonadaceae bacterium | reverse complement strand
CGGCGGAGATGCGCACCGTCTTCGCGACGTCGGCGGGACTGACCGCCCTGGCTGCCTCTGCAAACTGCGTCGGGGTACGCAACTCGGCCAGCTGTTCCCGATCGAGGGCGCTCTGCCGCCACTGCTGGTACGCCTGGTCGCGTGCCTCCCGCTCGGTCGCTGCCCACGATACGACGTGCTGCAGCGCGACCGGCTTTCCGGCGCCGCCGTGCGCGCGAAAGGCGTCGATCACCTCGCGCACCGCGTCAGGCTCGCCACCGATCGTCATCAGCGCATCCGCCCACGGCGCGACGGCGGCCGCTGTCTCCGCGCTGAGGGCTGCGGCAAAGAGTCGCGGCGGCGCCTTCGGTCGTGAATAGAGCCTGGCCTCGTGCACGACGACCCGCCCGTGATGGGTCACCGCCTCCCCGCGCCACAGGTGCTGCATGAGGCCACCGATCTCCGCGAGCTGCGCGGTGCGCTCGGCCTTCGGCGGCCATGGCAACCCGGTGATCGCCTCGTTGAGCGCTTCGCCGCTCCCGATCGCCAGCCAGAAGCGCCCCGGATACATCATGCTGAGCGTCGCTGCACCCTGTGCGATCACGGCGGGGTGGTAGCGCCACCCCGGTGCGCACACCGTCCCGAAGGAGAGGGACGTCGCCTCGAGCGCGGCGCCGAGCCATGCCCAGGCGAAGCCGCTCTCCCCCTGCTCGGGGAGCCATGGGTGAAAATGATCGGAGCACATCGCCGCCTCGAAGCCGGCTGCCTCCGCGGCGCGCACGTGCGCAAGCAGTCGGTCCGGGGCGTGCTGCTCGTGCGACGCATGAAAGCCGTATCGTGTCATGCGTCGCCCGAAGGCGAGAGCCATGCCAGTCGCGCCGCCTTCTCGAGCAGGTAGTTCCGCTTGGGGATGCTCGCCAAGCGTGTGTCAGGCGGTCCCTCCTACACCTTGCCAGCCTCGGCAGCGCTTTCGAGGAGGATCCCGATCTCACGGGAAAGCGCGCGCGCCTCCTGGGTCGCGGTGGACACGTCGGTCAGCGCGGACTGGAGCCCGGACGAGCGCAGCTTGACGAGGTCGAGCCGGAGGTTGCCTAACGCGAGGCCGGCGCTCTCCATCTGGCGGGAGAGCGCCGCCCGCCGCTCGACCAGCTCCTCGAGGGTCGCGCGCTGCCGCTGGAGGAGGGTCAGCTGGCGCGCCGCCTCCGGCGAGGCGCTGTCGCGGGTCGCCTGGGCGATGCGCGCATCGAGCTCACTGACGAGCCGGGGATCGAAGCCGTGGTCGAGCCGGTGGAGCGCCTGCGCGACCGTCGCGACGCGCTCGACCAGCGCATTCACCGTCGGCGTCAGGTCCGAGAGCAGCGAGCGATCCGCCTTCGGCAGGCTCGCCGCGATTCCCATGATCGCCGACCGGTCGGCGGCCGCGCTGCGGATCGCCGCGCCGTGCGGGCTGTCGAGCACTTCGCGCGGGGCGAGCTTCTCGAGTTGGTGCTCGGTCGGCGGGGGCGGGGGCGCGGGGAGCACCCACTTCGCACGCGGCAGGAGCAGCACTCGCCGCAGGCGAAGGCCGCTGGCGCGGAGCGACAGCCCCCGCTTCCGTACCTTCATCCACATGAAGATCGGGACGATCGGGCCGAAGAAGAGCGGAGGAAGCCCCTCGTCGGCGCCGAGGGCGATGCCGGCGATGGCGGCGATGGTTGCGCCGATGGTGAGCCAGGTGTAGCGACGCATCGCCCTGATCCGGTCGGCCAGGTTCACCCGGCCCTGCCAGAGGCGGAGGTCCGCCCGCTGCGCCGGAGTGAGGGCGGCGAGGTGCTCCGGCTCGAGCTCGATCTCGCCGTGAACGCGCGACGGCGACTCCGCGGGCGAAGGAGTGCGGTCGATCGCGACCGGAGTGCCGCGCCGCGGGGACACCGGTCGCGATTCGGCGCGCGGCAGCGGCGGTGCGCTGCGCACGCTGCCCGGTCGCGGCGAAGTGTAGCGCACCTGATCGCGCTGGTCGGTGCGCCACGCCGGGCCCTGTGACCGCTCCGACATCAGCGCCTCGCGCATCGCCGCCGCGGTCGGCCAGCGATCCTCGGGCGCCTTCATCATCGCCCGCTCGATGGTCGCGCGCAGCGCCGCCGGTGCGTCGGGGCGGAGCTCGACGATCGGCTGCGGGCGCTCGTTGACGTGCTTCAGCAGCAGCGCCATCGAATTGCCGGCGGAGAAGGGAACCCGGCCGGTCAGCATCTGGTAGCCGAGGACGCCGAGCGAGTAGATGTCGCTCCGTCCGTCAATCTCGCGCTCGCCTAACGCCTGCTCGGGGGACATGTAGGTCGGTGTCCCGATCGCCATCCCCGTCACCGTCAGGCGCGTCCCCGATTCGACGGCGCGGGCGATCCCGAAGTCGGTGACGAGAACCCGCCCGCTGTCGCCGTCGAGCAGGATGTTGTCGGGCTTGACGTCGCGGTGGATCACCCCGCGCAGGTGCGCATAGGCCAGGGCGTCGGCGCACTCGCAGAGCAGCCGGCGAACCTCGTCGACCTGCTGCCGCGGCTCGCGCTCGATCAGCGTCGCGAGGCTGCCGCCGGTGACGATCGTCATCACGAAGTACGCGATGCCATCGCGCTCGCCGACGTCGTAGATCGGGACGATGTGCGCGTGCGACAGGTGCGCCGCTGTCTGCGCCTCGCGGGTGAACCGCGCCCGGATCGCCGGGTCGAACGCCAGCTCCGGGGGAAGGACCTTGATCGCGACCGGGCGGTTCAGCCGGCGGTCGCGCGCCCGGTAGACCACCGACATCCCGCCGCGTCCGATCTCCCCGTCGAGGTCGTACTGGTCGCCGATCGCGGCGACGACGAGGTCGTACAAGCGCTCGTTGTCGGGTTCCATGGTGCCTCGAGGGAGAATTCCAGCGGGAGTCGCCCCGCACCAGCCGGTCGAGCGACCATGATAGCGGTGAGCCGGCCGCCCTGCCAGAGATTCGGGCGCGGCGCGATCCACCCGGAATCCGGACCCCGGTCGCCGGCAGGATCCTTGTCGGGACGGGGTAAACATTCGGTATCCGCGGCGTGAAGGGCCTGCGCTCCGCCATCGCGGCATGGCGGCGCCTCCGCTTCGTCAGTCAGCCGCCAGGACGTTAGGCCTGACGGTCCCCCGGCGCGTCAGGTCGGCCGCTCCGACGAGATCACGAACTTGAAGCCGTCGGGGTCCTCGATCCGGAAGACACGCGACCCCCACGGCATGTTCGCCGGCTCCGTCATCAGGCTCCCCCCGCGCGCCTTGATCGACTGCGCCACCTCGTCGATGATCTGGCCGGTGGTGAGCATCAGGGAGAACCCCTCACCCTTGACGCGGTCCCAGCCGCGAGCGCCGTCATCCTGGCCGAGAAGGATGCGAACGGTGCCCGCCTTCATCGAGACCGCCATCAGCTTGCCGTCGCGATCGTAGCGCCTGTCGACCACGAAACCGAGGATGTCGCGGTACCAGGCGAGGCTCGCCTCGACGTCCTTCACGGTGAGGGATATCTCCATCGACCGCGCCCGGAACGTTTCCGGCTGCGACCGGCGGGTTGCTGCAGGACTCGGGGGGGTGTCGCTCATATGGCTGGTTTCAAGGGGTGGAGTGGTGGATTGGCGGAGGCGGTCTTGTCGAAGGCGTTCAGGGCTGGGCGTCGGGCCCGCGTCGTAAGGTTCGTCCGGGGCATACCGGGCACGGCCGGAATCGCCGCTCGGGCAACCGCCCGGCCAGAACGCGGAGCCTGTGCCTCGTGTCTCCCGCAGTGCTCCGTACCGCCTAACGTTGTGCCAGCCGTCTTCCGCCCCCGGCGTGAATATGCCTCTGCCGGGCCCTGGCGCAATGACGCCGGTCGTCCTCAGCCGAAGGTCGAGGCTCCCCGATTTCCTGCCGGGGCGACCAGTCGGGCGGCGCGGGCGGAAGACCGAGCTGTCGGAGAGCCCCGCGGAGCGGACCCATCCTGGGCGCCGAAGATGAATGCCGGCGACGCCTTCCGCATCCATGTGGTACACCTGACGCGGCACTCGCAATCGATCGACGCTGGTCGCTCTGCTCGGGGCTTCCCGCGTATCGCGACCGCGCTGAGGTTACCGAACGTCGAAGCTCGCGATCATCCCAAGCTGGATGTGCGGCGCGGCGTCCGGCGTGTCGCGCAGCGTGCAGACCACGAGGTAGCGATGCCCAGCGACGAGGTCGACGAGCAACTCGCCTCCGCTCCGCTCGCCGGGGCGAGCGACCAGGATCCCGACCAGCTGGTCGGTGAGCGCCTTCGAAGACGCCGCCCCCGGTCCACGCGCGACCACGTCGCTGGCGGCGACGCCGGGCCGCAGCCGGACGACACTCATCTCGTGGCGCACCAGCCCGCGATTCTCGAAGGCGAACGCGGTCGGCCCTGCCGCGAGCGATTCAGGCGTCCCGATGAACGCATAGTCGTTGCCGACGATCACGATGTGCGCGGGATCGCCGGCAGCCGCCGGCGCGCCGCTGGCGAGAGGCCCCGGAGACACTGACGCGATCGCGCACGATAGCGCCAGCACTTCGATGCGGATCGCGGACATTGCGCTCCTCCGCTAGCGGCCGTACCGCAGGTTGTGCCACCACACCGCGCGGCTCAGCGCGCCGTCGGCGGCGAACTGAAAAGGGACGCTGAGCGCGAGCGACGCCGCGCCGGCACCGGCAATCACGCCATCGGAGCGACGAATCTTTCCCGCGCCGAGCGCGCGCACCGCCGCCATCGCCGCCAGCACGATCCCCGCATCGGTGAGCGCGGCACCGGTGCGCCGGATTCCGACCGCCCGCCGCGCCTCGGCGACAGCCGAGTCCAGCCCCGCAGCCGCGGCGTCGCTTCCGACCATCGCGCGGCTGACGTCCCCCGGCCAGAAGAAGTTGAGGTTGGCGACCCGCTCGCCACCACGTCCGCGCACCACCGCGAGCCCGTTCCACGTCGGCGCGATGCTCAGCGCACAAGCGGAGTAGTCGCAGCCGGTACGCGCGGCCGCGCGCACCCCGTCCGATGCCGATTGCGCGGCGGCGGCCGCCGGCGTCATGACGGCCAGCAGTACGAAACGTCCGGTCAGCGCGCGCTCCAGGCAGCCCATTTGTTCTCCGGTCGATGCACATGAGGCTGCGACGCGGTGCGTGTCCGCGCAAGGACTCACGCGGGGCAGCCCGCGCCGTTGACGGGCCGCGCGACGACTCGCGCCGCTCCCTGATCGTCCACCTCGAGCGCGACCTCGTCCGCTGCTTCGCCGGCTCGGCGTCGCCCGCGCGCGAGCGGGGGAGCATCGCGATGGCGAACCGGACCCCGGAGGATCCGGCGCCTGCGCGCCGCCGTCCGTGTCGTCATGACGTTAGGCAGCGCCGTCCGGCACCGCCCGCGTCAGGGGCGCGGACGATCCGGCTCCGTCCGGGCGTCGCCGCTCAGCCAGGTCGAGAAGCGTCTCAGCAGCGACGGAGGTGGGAGGGGGACCGGCGGCTGCGCGGTGGCGATCACCTCCCGCGCCCCCTCCAGCCCGACCCCCTGCGCGCGCAGCGCCACGGCGGCGATGCTCCTTCCCTCGGCCAGCATCCCGAGCAGCAGGTGCTCCGAGTCGACGTCATCGGCGCCCAGCCGCGCCGCTTCGTCCATCGTGTGCTCGAGCACCAGCTTCGCTTCCGGCGCGTACGGAATGTCGGGCAGCTCCGTCGTCACCGAGCCGCGCCCCGCGCGGCGCTCGATATCGGCGCGCAGCGAGGCCCTGTCGATCCTCAGTGCCTCTACGAGGTGCGCCGGCAATCCATCGGGCACCGTGAGCAGCCCGAGGAGCATGTGCTCGGTCCCGACCTGATCGTGTCCGAGCCGCCCGGCTTCGTGCCGGGCCGCGATGAGGCAGTGGCGGACGCGCCTGGTAAATGAATAGCCGCGTATCACGGAGCCTCCGGGTTCGGGACTCCTTGAAGCTGCGCCAGCCAGGGCGTTTGCGCCATAGCCCCGGCGGGGGAAGCTACGGCAGAGGGATCGGCGGCAGGTCCTGGGCGAGGATGGGGATCCCGCGCGCCTGCAGCGGTCGCGCGGCTTCGTCGAGGTCTCTCGCTCGTCCCAGCCCCCAGAGGTGGAGCCGGAGGAGGAGGGCGAGCAGCCGCCGCGGTGACGGGAGTTCGCGCTCGCGCGCCGCGCGAAGCTGTCCGGGCGCGAGCAGCGCCAGGCGGCATGCCGATTCGAGCAGGTGACGCACCAGGCAGTCCATCCCCGGCTCCGCCATCAACGCATCCACTGCTTCGCGCAGCGCCAGCGCCGCCCCCTCGAAGCCGCCCTCGCGATAGCGGCCGAGGACGCGCTGCCTCACGCTCCTGTCGAGCGGCGGATTGCCCGGGTCGCGAATCTCTCTACCACGCGCGACGAACGAGGGCGCGGTCTCCATCGGCATGAAGACCTCCTCGAGGACCGGGATCCCCGCGCGCTCCCAGCGCCGCGCCCTCCGGTCGAACCAGCGAGCGACGGGAAGCAGCGCCCGCTCGGTGACCATCAGCCTCCGCGAGATCGCGAGCGATGCGCCGTCGGAGAGCGACGAGTAGAGCGGCGCGCGCGCCTCGTTGAGCGCGATCGCCTCGAGCATGTGTCGCTCGAACGCGCCCGCCGGCGCCCGCCGCTCCGTGCGCGTCACCGCTTCGGATGCAGCGCGAAGAAGGTCCAGATGACGTCCGTCGCGTTGATCGCCGTGCTCGGCGCCGCTCCCATCCGCGACCCCTTCTTGCCGCCGGGCCAGGCGTGCGCGCCGTCCTTGATGGTGTAGCTCTCGACGGCGAAGGGCGCGGGACAGCGGTAGGGCACGACCAGGTATCGCCCGCGATCGACGTTAGGCACCGTGGTTGCGCAGCCATCGGCCGCTGCCCAGAACTTTCCCTGCTCGACGGCAGGTTGCGTCGGCGTCCCGTCCCATGACTCGCTGAACCGTCCCCCCGGCGCGCCGCCGCCGTAGGGGACCGACTCGTCGACGAGCCCGTTGATGATCAGCGCCGAGACCGGAGTTCGCGGACGCGGCTCGTCGCCGAACAGCGCGCCCACCACCGGCGCGATCGCCGCGACGCGGTCCGACAGCTCGATCCCGATCCGGTGCGTCATCATCGCGCCGTTCGACATCCCGGTGACGAAGACGCGCTTCGGGTCGATCGGGTAGCGCGCGACGAGGGTGTCGATGAGCGCCCGGATGAAGGCGACATCGTCGGCCTTCTTCTCCATCGCGTAGCCGCAGCAGTGTCCCGCGTTCCAGGTGAGGAGCGCGCCGCGGCGCCGCCCAGATCCGTCGGGGTAAACGACGATGAAGTTCTCGGCGTTCGCCTTCGCGGTGAACCCGGTCATCGACTCGGCGTTGATGGCATTCCCACCCCCGCCGTGCAGCACGATCACGAGCGGGACGCGGGCCTGCGCGCGGGTGACAGCGGGTGGGACGCGGACGACGTATCCGCGGTCGCGGCCATCGACACGGAGCGTCTTCCGGTCGGCGGACCCGGTCCGCCGCGCGCGCTGCGCGTCGCAGCTGTTCGAGATCGTGACCGTCATCAGGAGCAACAGCGAAGCAGCGACTCTGTACATGATCGTCGTCGGGTGGAAGGTGGCGCGCCAAGATAGCACTCCCGGCTCGACCGCGCCGCACCCGCTGCCATAGATTCCGGGCATGACCCGTTCGTACATCCTCCTCGCGCTCGCCGTCACCGCCTGCGCGACGCAACGTCCCGCGAGCAGCGCGGTCGTCCTTCCTGCCGCCGCCTCCGAGCCCCGCCTGCGCAACGTCCGCCAGCTGACCGACGGCGGGGAGAATGCCGAAGGCTACTTCAGCGCCGACGGGCGTCGCCTGATCTTCCAGAGCACGCGCGACGGCCGCCGCTGCGACCAGGAGTACGTGATGAACGTCGACGGCTCCGGAGTGCATCGTGTCTCCACCGGCACCGGCAAGACGACCTGCGGATTCTTCTACGCGAACGACCAGCGCATCCTGTTCGGGTCGTCGCACGCGCTGCAGGACTCGTGTCCCCCCAGGCCCGATCCCTCGAAGGGCTACATCTGGCGCCTCGACCCCTACGACATCTGGACCGCGCGTCCCGATGGCTCCGACCTGCGCCGCCTGACGAGCTATGGGGTCTACACCGCGGAGGCGGTCGTCTCTCCCGATGGAAAGCGCGTCGTCTTCACGTCGCTCAAGGACGGGGACCTCGACATCTACACCATGAACGTCGATGGCACCGATGTCAGGCGCCTGACGACCACGGAAGGGTATGACGGCGGGCCATGGTGGTCGCCGGACGGGACGAAGATCGCCTATCGCGCATGGCACCCGGTGGACACCGCGCTCACTACCTATCGCGGCCTCCTCGCCGAGCGGCTGGTCCGGCCGAACCGGATGGAGCTCTGGGTGATGAACGCCGACGGCAGCGGCCAGCGGCAGATAACCGCGTTAGGCGGCGCCAACTTCGGCCCGTCGTGGCTTCCCGACGGAAAGAGGCTGATCTTCTCGTCGAACTACCTCCGCCCGCGCAGCGGAAACTTCGACCTCTTCCTCATCAACCTCGACGGCACCGGCCTCGAACAGGTGACGACGGAGGAGTCGTTCGACGGCTTCCCGATGTTCAGCCCCGACGGCCGCTCGCTGGTCTGGGCGTCGAACCGCCACGACGCGAAACCGGGGGACACCAACCTCTTCATCGCCGACTGGGTGCCGTAGCCGGCGCAGCGCGCGTGGGGCGGGGCAGGGCATACGCGACGTACGCGTCGCCCGACGGCGTCCCCAGCTTCCCCCCGCCGGCCGCGATGACCACGTACTGCCTGCCGTCCACCATGAAGGTGCTCGGCGTCGCATAGCCGGCGGCGGGGAGCGCGGCCTCCCAGAGCAGCGCCCCCGTCTCCTTGTCGAAGGCCCGGAACTTTGCGTCCTGCGTCGCCGCGATGAAGACCAGCCCTCCCGCGGTGACGATCGGGCCCCCGTACTGCTCCGTGCCCGACTCGGGCGTCCTGCCGGCCGGCAGCGCGGGGTGCTCGCCTAACGGTATGCGCCAGCGATACTCCCCGGTGTTCAGGTCGATCGCGCTGAGCGTCCCCCACGGCGGCTTGACCGCGGGCAGGCCGCTCGAGTCGCGCCACCGCTCGTACCCGGCGAACTCGTACGGCGCGACAGGCACCTTCGACCGAGTCGCCGG
>DASZNJ010000279.1:0-2339 GCA_035551575.1 Gemmatimonadaceae bacterium | reverse complement strand
GCGACGCTCGACCGCATCGTGAAGAGGCCGTCCCGCAACGAACCAGCGAAATGAAGATCCTCTACTGGTTTCTCATCCTGGCGCCGATCGCCATCGTCGCCGAACGGATGCACGCGGCACCACTCGTCATCTTCTCACTCTCCGCCCTCGCGATCATCCCGCTCTCCGGGCTCCTCGGCTCGGCGACAGAGGAGCTGGCCGGCCACACCGGGCCCGCGATCGGAGGGCTGCTCAATGCCACCCTCGGCAACCTCGCGGAGTTGATCATCGCCGGACTCGCGCTGCGCGCGGGGCTGATCGACCTCGTGAAGGCGTCGATCACCGGGTCCATTCTCGGCAACCTGCTTCTCGTCCTCGGCGCCGCGCAGCTCGCCGGGGGGCTGAAGCATCGCGCGCAGTCGTTCAATCCGAATTACGCGGGGATGAGCGTCTCGCTGCTCACCATCGCGGTCACGGGGCTGGTGATTCCCTCCGTCTTTCATTGGCTGCATCCGGACCCGGCACGGAGCGCGGTCGTCCCGATGTCGGAGTGGACGGCGGGACTGCTGATCGCCGGCTACGTGCTGTCGCTCGTGTACTCGATGGGGACGCATCGCGCGGTCTTCGGCGAGGGGGGCGACGTCGCGATGGGGGAGGAGACGCCTCACTGGTCGTTGGGCAGGTCGGTCGCGGTTCTCGTGGCGTCGGCGGCGGCGATCGGCTGGCTCTCGGAGCTCCTGGTCGGAAGCACCCAGGAGGCGGTGAAGGAGATCGGGCTGTCGCAGACGTTCGTCGGGCTCATCCTGGTCCCGATCATCGGCAACGCGGCGGAGCACAGTTCGGCGGTGTTGATGGCGATGAAGAACCGGATGGACCTGGCGGTGAGCATCGCCCTCGGATCGAGCATCCAGGTCGCGCTCCTCATCGCGCCATTGCTGGTGTTCGCCGGGGTGATGTTCGGCCAGCCGATGGACCTTGCGTTCCACACCCTGGAGCTGGCGAGCCTCGCGCTGGCCGTGACCGTCGCGTCGGCGGTCATTCGCGATGCGGAGTCGAACTGGCTCGAGGGAGCGTTCCTGCTGATCGCCTATGCGATGATCGCTGTCGCCTTCTGGTTCTTCTGAGCCCGCGCACCACGTTGGCAGCCCGCAAGTTACGGCGTGACGCGAGTTTGACTTCGCTTTGCGCGAATCGTATCTTGCCGGACCCGTCCTTCCGTCAGCCGTAACCCCCCTGGCCACGCCGACCGCCGTCCTCTTTTCTCCCGCCGACGACCCGACTCCGGCCACGCTCGACTCGTGGCTGGAACGTCAGTCGCTCTCGGTGGTTCGCGTCGCGAACGAGGACGCGCTGATGGCGCTCGCCCTGCGCGGTCGGCCGAGGCTCGTCGTCTTCGACGCACGTCACGCGCTCGACGCCTGCGATCATGCCTGCCGCCGCCTGAAGGCCGACTCGTATACCGGGGTAGTGCCGGCGGTGCTCTGGATCGACAGCGATGCCGCGCTTGGCCGGGCGTTCGACGCGGACGCCGACGAGGTCCTGCGCGATGACAACAGTGGCGCGGAGGTCGACCAGCGGCTGGCCGTCCTGCTCCGGCGCTCCGATCGGGACGTGCGCGTGCATCCGTCGACCCGGCTCCCCGGGACGATGGAAATCGAGGCCGAGATCGGGCGGCGGATGGGGCGCGGCGAGAAGTTCGCGGTGTGCTACGCGGACCTCGACCACTTCAAGGAATTCAACGACCGTTACAGCTACTACGACGGGGACCGTGTCATCCGGATCCTGGCGAAGATCCTGCACGACGTCGTCAAGGGTGTCGCCGGCGAGCGCGGATTTGTCGGCCACATTGGCGGCGACGATTTCATCTTCGTCATACCGCTCTCGATGATCGCGGAAGTATGCGGGGAGATCATCGAGGTGTTCGATGCGCTCGCGCCCTTCCAGTATTCCGAGCAGGACCGGCGAGCGGGGTATTACTTCGGGAAGGATCGGCGCGGGCAACTGCATCGCGTACCGCTGATGACCGTGTCGATCGGAGTCGTGACGAACGAGCGGCGGCACTTCACGCACGCCGCACAGGTGAGCGAGCTGGCGACCGAGATGAAGAGCTACGCGAAGACGCTGCCCGGATCGGTGTACACGATCGATCGGCGCCACGACGCGCCAGATGACGACAGCGGTGGCGCGCGACGCAACGTCGCCGGCGCCGTGGAGGAGCAATGAACATCGCGTGTCCTGAGTGCCGATCGGTGTTCCGTGTCGATCCCGCGAAGATACCGGCGGGGGGAGTGCGGGCGCGCTGCTCGGTGTGCGGCGGGGTGATCACCGTCGCGAGCGAAGCCGGCGAAAGTGCGGTGCGG
>DASZNJ010000278.1:0-6442 GCA_035551575.1 Gemmatimonadaceae bacterium | reverse complement strand
GATTGCCAGACCGCGAACGAGCCGATCCCGGCGGCGGCGATCGTGACCGCCGCCGCCGCCTTCCAGCCGATCCAGCGAAGCCGCGGAGCCGGACGCGCGCCCGCAACCTCGCGTCCCGCGCTGACGAGCTTCGGGCGCGAGGGCGCGACGGTCGCGGCGACCACGCCGGCGCTGATCCGCGCGACGTCGATCGCGGGCGCGACGCGGAGCGACCGGCGCGCGGCGGTGATCAGCGCGAGCTCCGCCGTGCACAGCGGGCACGATGCCACGTGTGCATCGACGCGCGCGACGTCGGCCGCGGAGAGGGCGGCTCCCGCCCGCTCAGGCAACAGCTCGCGAATCTCAACGTTCGAACAGTCAGCCATCGAGAAACTCCTTCACCGCGCGCATCGCGTTGTGATAATGAACTCTCGCCGCGCCCTCCGTCGTTCCGGCGACTTCGGCGATCTCCCTGTACGACAACCCCTCCATGACCCGGAGGGTGAACACCTCGCGCTGCGTCGGCGTCAATCCGCCGACTGCGTCGCGGACCTTCTGCTCCATCTCCGTCGCAACCATCCCGTCGAGGGCGTCGAACTCGGTGACCGCGTCATCTTCCTCGACCGGCACCGCGATCGGCCGGCGCGCCCGCGCCCGCCGCTGGTCGAGCACGAGCCGGCGCATGATCGTGAACAGCCAGGTGCGAAGGGTGCTCTCTCCGCGAAAGCCATCGAGCGAGCCGAACGCCCGCACGAAGGTGTCCTGCACCAGCTCGTCGATTTCGTTGCGCGCCCCGAGACTCGCGGCGAAGCGAGCGAGCGCCGGCGCGTGCCGCTCGACGATCTCGGTCGCCGCCCGCTCGTCCCCGGACCGCCACCGCGTGAGCAGCGTCGCGTCCGATGCGAGGTCCTCGGTGGGGGTGGTCATCCAGTCACCGGGTGAGACGCTGCGCCGGCCCAGCCGTTAAGCCGGGCGCGGCTTTGACGCTGCGCGAGGGCCGCCATAGCTTCCCCCCGCCATGGCCCGCCACGAACATCCACCGCCGCCGAAGCCGGTTCTTCCCCCGCTCCCCGAGCTGGTGGCCCACCGCGGCGCGTCGCGCGAGCGGCCGGAGAACACCCTCGCCGCCTTCGCGGTGGCCCTCGACCATCGGGCCGCCGGCATCGAGCTGGACGTTCACGCGACCGAGGACGGGGTGGTGGTCGTCCACCACGACCCGGTTCCCCACGGCGTCTACCCGGATGGGCGTTACGAGCGGCGGCCGATCGCCCAGCTTCGCTACGTCGAGCTCTCGACGCTTCGCCGGACGGGCGAGGCGATCCCCATGCTCCGTGACGTCCTCGCCCTGGTCGGTGATCGCGCCACGGTCTACGTCGAGATCAAGGGCGCGGGAATCGAGCGCGCGGTGGTCGACGTCGTGCGAGCGAGCGGCGCGAGGTGCGCGATTCATTCCTTCGACCACGCGACGATCGGCCGCGTGCGCGCGCTCGCGCCGGAGATCCCCCGCGGGCTCCTCTTCGACGCCGGCGACGCCGAGACGATGCTTCGTGGGATGGAGGCGTACGATGCGCGCGATCTCTGGCCGCAGGCGGCGCTGATCGACGCCGCGATGGTCGTTGCGGCGCATCGTGCGGGAAAGCGCGTCATCGCCTGGACGGTCGACGATCGCCAGCTCGCGAGCTACCTCGCGGCGATCGGTGTCGACGCGCTGTGCACCGATGACGTGCCGCTGATCGGTCGTTCGCTCCAACGGGAGGCTGGCCGCTGACTCGCCAGCGGCGGGCGATGCGTTCGGTGGCATGGACGCCCGAACGCTCGCGAGGAGGCGGAGTTCGCGCAATCCCGCCGGCCGATGCGCTGCCGACTCTGGTAGCCGGCTGCGCAGCACGATAGCTTCGCCACACCTCTCGGGCACGACGCCCGCCTCTCACCCGATCCGGAGGACCACCGCCGCGATGCGCAGAGCCGCAATCGCCGCCGTGCTCGTCACCGCCGCCTGCAGCGGAGCGCCCGCGACGCAGGCGCCCGCGCCGCAGCGCGCGGCCAGTGACAGCACCGCGCACCCGACCGCAGCCGCGCCGTTAGGCGCGACGTCGGCGCCGAATGCCGATCCCTTCCCGAGCACGTACAAGCCGCTGGCCGCGAAGGCGACGGTCATCCGAAACGTCACCATCCTCACCGCCGCCGGTCCGACGATCCGCGGCGGCTCGGTGCTGCTCCGCGACGGCAGGATCGCCGCCGTCGGTGCCACGGTCGACGCCCCGTCGGATGCAGTCGTGATCGACGGGACCGGCAAGTACCTGACTCCGGGGATCATCGACATCCACTCGCACGTCGGGGCCGGCGCCTCACCGGATGATCGCGGCGCGAACACGAACGACGTGAACGAGGCGACCAACCCTACCACCCCGCAGGTGTGGGTGGAGCACTCGGTCTGGCCCCAGGACCCGCAGTTCCCGCGCGTGCTCGCCGGTGGCGTGACGACGATCCAGGTCCTCCCAGGCTCGGCGAACCTGATCGGAGGGCGGAGCGTCGTCCTCAAGGTGGTACCGTCGCGCAGCGTCCAGGGGATGAAGTTCCCCGGGGCGAAGTACGGGCTCAAGATGGCGTGCGGCGAGAACCCGAAGCGCGTCTACCAGCAGCGCGGTCCGTCGACGCGGATGGGCAACGTCGCCGGCTATCGCGCCGCGTGGATCCAGGCCGAGGCCTATCGCCGCCGCTGGGACAAGTGGAACGCGACGCACCAGGGCGATGCGCCGCAGCGCGACCTCGCGATGGAGACGCTCGCCGAAGTGCTGCGCGGCAACATCCTCGTCCAGAATCACTGCTATCGCGCCGACGAGATGCTGCAGATGATCGACATCTCGAAGGAGTTCGGCTACAGGATCCGCGCCTTCCATCACGGCGTGGAGGCCTACAAGGTCGCCGACGTGCTCGCGCGCGAAGGCATCGGCGCCGCGGTGTGGGCCGACTGGGGCGGATTCAAGCTCGAGGCGGCGGATGCCGTCCGCGGCAACATGGCGCTGATCGACAAGGCCGGCGCCCGGACGATCGTCCACTCCGACGACGAGTCGGGGATCCAGCGCCTCAACCAGGAGGCGGCGAAGGGGATGGCGGCGGGCAACGCGATCGGTGTCCCGGTCGACGAGGACGAGGCGATCAAGTGGCTGACGATCAATCCGGCCTGGGCGCTCGACCTCGACTCGAAGATCGGCTCGATCGAGACGGGGAAGAACGCCGACGTCGTCCTCTGGTCGGGCGACCCGTTCAGCGTGTACACCCGCACCGAGAAGGTCTGGATCGACGGTGCGATGCTCTTCGACCGCTCGGATCCGGCGCAGCGGTGGCGCACCGACTTCGAGCTCGGCTTCGTCCCCGCCGCGTCGACCGTTGGAGGGAACAAGTGATGCGAGGCAATCTCTTCGCCGCCGCGCTCTGCGCCGCGGCCCTGCTCCCCCTCTCCGCCGGCGCGCAGACGATCGCGATCACCGGTGGAAAGGTATACACCGTGAGCGGCGCGACCATCGACAACGGGACGGTGGTCATGCGCGACGGCAAGATCACCGCCGTCGGGGCTGGCATTGCGATCCCCGAGGGCGCGCAGCGCATCGACGCGACGGGCAAGTGGGTCACTCCCGGCCTCGTTGATGCGGCGACGGTGCTCGGCGTCTCCGAGATCAGCGCCGTCCAGGGGACCAACGACGCGGGGGCGACCGGGCATGACAACGTCGCCGCCGCGTTCCGCGTCGCCGACGGGTTGAACCCGACGTCGATCTACCTCAGCCCGACGCGCGAGGACGGGATCACCACCGTGGTCATCCACCCCGACAACGGGCTGTTCGCCGGCCAGAGCGCCGTCGTCGAGATCGTCGACGGAAGCGCGACCGACATGATCGTCAGGCCCTCCGCGGCGATGCTGGCGAACCTGAACAACCCGCGCCAGGTCGGCGCGGCGTCGCGCGGCGAAATGCTGATGCGCGTGCGCGAGATCCTCGATGACGCGCGGACGTATGCGCGCCGCCGCAGCGATTACGAGCGCGCGCAGACGCGCCCCTTCGCCGCCAGCCGCCTCGACCTCGAGGCGCTGCAGCCGGTGCTCGCCGGCCGGCTCCCGCTGCTCGTCGCGGTCGAGAAGGCGAGCGACATCCAGGCGGCGCTGCGCGTCGCGAAGGAGTTCGGGATCCGGATGATCGTCGGTGGCGGCGCGGAGGCGTGGATGGTGGCCGACGAGCTGGCGGCCGCGAAGGTCGGGGTCCTCACCGGCGCGATGAACAACATCCCGCGCAACTTCAACATGCTCGGCAGCCGGCAGGAGAATGCGGCGCTGCTGCGGGCGAAGGGAGTGGAAGTCGCACTGATCGGGAACGCCGGTGGCGGGGGCGAGGAACAGTTCAACGTCCGCAACATCCGGTATGAGGCGGGCAACGCCGTCGCCTACGGGATGAAATGGGAGGACGCCCTCCGCGCGATCACGCTCGCGCCGGCCGAGCTGTTCGGGGTCAGCGACCGCCTCGGATCGCTCCAGGCGGGACGCGACGCCAACGTCGTGGTCTGGAGCGGCGATCCGTTCGAGTTCGCGACGCGCCCGGAGCACGTTTTCGTGCGCGGCAGGGAATACCACGACGTCTCCCGCCAGGACCTGCTGATGCAGCGGTACAAGCAGCTGCCCCCGGACTTCGGGCCGCGGCCGTAACGTCAGGCGTTGTCAGGCATCACTGACGGACGGGGGGCCAGGGGTCACGGGTCAGGCACTGCGCAAAGCAGTTGCTGACCCCCGGCCCCTGACCCCCCTCGTCGTTGGTAGCGCCGGGGCGCCGTGAGGCCTAACGCGTGGCGGCGGCTCCCGGCGTCCCCTCGCTCGCGGCGAGGAGGTTGGCCATCAGGCGGGCCGCCCCGGGAACCGCGTCGGGAAGCTGCCGGAAGAGCGCTAGGGTGCAGAAGATCCAGGCGCCCCGCCCGTACGGCGCGAGGAGGAGCGCGCCGGGCATAGGCTCGCCTCCCGGGTCGTGGAGCGCGAGCACGGTCCTGTAGCGCGCGTCGAACTCGCGCGGGATGTACGTCGCGCGCTCCTGGGTCCAGCCGTCGAAGTCCGCCGCCGTGATCCGGTTCGGGTAGCTCAGCACTCGCGACGAGGGATCGAGAATCGTGACCGGCGAGGCCTCGTCGGTCACGCGATCCTGGTTGCCCAGGCTGACCGTCAACGGGAAGGGGAACAGGCCGGGGGCGCGAAGCTCCTCGCGCCCGAACTGCACGACCATCGTCCCCCCGCGGTGCACGTAATCGAGCAGGTAGCGGTTGTTGCTCACGAGCCCCGGCTGGCGCGCGTAGGCGCGCGGACCGATCACGATCGCGCCGAAGCGATCGAGCGCCGCGTCGGCGAGCGTATCGGGGTCGAGCAACCGGACGTCGAACCCGAGCTGCGAAAGGGCCGCGGGTTCGTCGTCGGTCGCACCCTTCACGTAGCCGACCAGGGTGTTCGCCGGAAGGCGCACGGACACTCCCTCGAGCACGAGGCGCGCATCGCCGAACACCATCCGCGGTTCGGTGTGCGAGTACGTGACGGGCACGTAGCCACGCCGGTACTCGCGGCCACCGGCGGTCGCGATCGCGCGCACGGTCAGGCTGCCGGTGCCCGCGGTGCCGGTAACGTGGAAGCTCAGGACGCGGGCGCGACCATCCCCCGCGGGGAGGACATTCTGCGACGCTGGCTGGCTGGTCAGCCCCGCGGGAAGATCGAGCCTGACGGCGACCGCCTGGTCGCTCGGTCGCGCGGCCCGGACGACGACGTGGACGATCCGGTCGACAGGAACGCCGCTGCGCAGGTATTCGATGGGCCGCTCGAAGGCGACGCTCACTGGCGGTACCACCGCCAACGGCTGCTCGACGTCCCCTTCGATGGGGTCGGTCCGCCGGCGGATCACCGGTACGGTCAGCTCCACGGAATCGCCGGCGATGATCGCCGAGATCGTCGCCGTCGCGCTCGGCACGCGGAGGTCGGCGGCCACGGTCTGGAGCGGTGCGGCATAACGGTCGCCCATTCGGCCATCGGCGAGCCACCAAGGCTGCGTCGGGTGCGCACCGACGAGCTGCGTCTCGACGACGAATGAATCGCGCGCGGCGAGGGTCGCGGCGGCGCGTGAAACCGCTGACGCCTCCACGTCGGTTCCGCCGAAGGTGGCGCCTAGAATCCGGACCCCGACGCCATCGCGGGCGCGAACGGACAGCCGCACCGGCACGCTGTCGCCGACGGCGACCTGGTCGCTCGCGGCGATCGCTTCGATCTCGAGCGCCGCCGCGCCGGCGAGGGCGCGCGCACTGCGCCGCAGCGCCACGTCGAGCGTGGCGATCGCGTCGGGATCGTTTGCCGCCCGGGCCGCGGCCGATAGCCGCCGCTCGATCCGGTTGAGCCGCGCCAGCCCGGCGACCAGCGGCCCGGGGGTCCCCGTCGCCGCCCCACCTAACG
>DASZNJ010000277.1:0-3243 GCA_035551575.1 Gemmatimonadaceae bacterium | reverse complement strand
CGGGCGATACACCGCCCACGCGATGACCACGGGGGCGAAGAGCATCGCACCGATCGCCACGCTGGCGAGCTGGAATCGCCGCGCCGCGGCGTACACCGCGCCGCCGAGCGCAGTCGCCTGCCCGCGCGCCGCGCGGACGAGCAGCGTCACGACGTGCGGGAGGATCGACGCGAGCAGTGCGAAGGTCCCCCAGACATGAGCGAGATCCCACCCCCGGCTGATCCGCCTCGAGAAGATCGCCTCGTACGTGAGCACCAGCCCGGAGGCGATGAGCACGAGGCTGGCGAGCATCGCGAAATACCCGGTGAGCACGACGTGCGAGACGCGGATCGCCCGGTAGCGCGACCAATGCCGCACCTGGTACCACGCGAAGGGTATGACGAAGGCCAGCCCGGCCAGGGTGTGGAAGACCACCATCCACTGGTTGGGCACACTGAACGGCAGTAGATAGATGGCGAGGCCGGTCAGCGTCTCGAACACGAAGAGTCCGGCCACGCTGTACAGCAGGCGATGGCGCCACTCGTCCGCTCTGGACGTCGCATGTCGGGGGGCGGACATTGGGGAACACAGTCGGCCCCGCGCCTCAAAAAAACAGTAGGGAAAAAGCCGACGCGACGTCGGCGAAACTGCTATACTCGCCTCTACGGATCCCCTCCCCCTGATTCCCAACGTGAGCTCGACCCCCGCCGGCAATCCGCGCGTCCGGCGCGCGATCATCGCCGTCCCCTTCTTCGCCGCGATCCTCCTCGCGATGCGTCTCGACCGTGGCCCGAGCCAGTCGGCCGCCGATGCCGCGCATCCGGGCTTCATGTTTCGCGACGAGAGCGCCGCCGCCGGGATCCACTTCACCCATCGGCGCCCCACCTTCGACCCGAAGATCGCCGCGATCGAGCCGCACGTCGCGGCGGTCGGCGCCTCGGTCTCGGTCACCGACTTCGACGGCGACGGGTGGCCCGACCTCTACTTCACCAACAGCCGGTTCGGCGCGCCTAACGCCCTCTATCGCAACCGCCGCGACGGCACCTTCGAGGATGTCGCCGCCGCCGCCGGCCTCGCCGACCTGAACGAGCCGGGCGCCGGCGTCTCGATGGGCGCCGTCTGGGGGGACATCGACAACGATGGCCGCGAGGACGTGCTGGTCTACCGCTACGGCAACCTCGCGCTCTTCCGCAACGTCGACGGCAGGCACTTCCAGGACATCACCGATGCCGCCGGGCTGAAGCGGTGGGTGAACAGCAATGGCGCGATCTGGCTCGACTACGATCGCGACGGCCTGCTCGACCTCTACGTCACCGCCTACTTCCGCAGCGACGTCGACCTCTGGCATCTCGCGACGACGCGCGTCATGCACAACAGCTTCGAGTTCGCCACCAACGGGGGGAAGAACCTGCTCTTCCACAACCTCGGTGGCGGGAAGTTCGAGGACGTCACCGACCGCTATGGCGTCGGCAGCACCCGCTGGTCGCTCGCCGCCGCTTCCGCCGACTTCAACGATGACGGCTGGCCGGACATCTACCTCGCGAACGACTACGGCCCCGAGGAGCTGTACCTCAACGATCACGGGAAGCGCTTCGTGCTGACCACCGCCGGGCTGGAGAGCGAGTCGAAGAGCGGGATGGCCGTCGCGTTAGGCGACGCCTTCAATCGCGGACGCCTCGACGCCTTCGTCACGAACATCTCCGAGCGCGGCTACATCTTCCAGAACAACAACCTCCGCCTCAACGCGATGGCCGACGCCGGCCGCTTCCGCAACGTGGCCGAGGGAGCGATCGCCGACGCCGGGTGGGCGTGGGGGGCGCAGTTCGGCGACTTCAACAACGACGGCGCGAACGAGCTGTTCGTCGCCAACGGCTTCATCTCCGCCGACCGGAAGAAGAACTACTGGTACGCGATGTCGAAGATCGCCGGCGCGAACAGCCACCTCTTCGAGGACGCGGCGACCTGGCCCGCCTTCGGCGACGCCAGCCTCTCCGGCTACGAGCGGTCGCGCGTCTACCTCAACCGGGGCGTCGCCGGCTGGGTGGACGTCGCCGCGAAGGTCGGAGCGACTGATCTCTACGACGGGCGGGCCGTGGCCCTCGCCGACCTCTCCAACCGCGGCACGGTTGACGTCATCGTCGCCAACCAGAACCAGCCGGCGCTGCTCTACCGCGACTACCCCGACAGCGCGAACCACTGGATCGAGTTCAAGCTCGTCGGCACGCGCAGCAACCGGAGCGCGATCGGCGCCGAAGTCACGCTCGAGTCGGGGGAGATCACCCAGCGCCGGGTCGTCGATGGCGGCTCGGGCTTCGCCAGCCAGAACGACCGCCGCCTCCACTTCGGGCTCGGACGCCGCGAGTGGGTGGACCGGATCGTCATCCGCTGGCCGTCCGGGACGCAGCAGGTGGTACAGCGCCCGATGGTCGACCGCCTCGTCACCATCACCGAACCGGAGCGGTAGACGATGAGCGACGCGACGCATCCCGCCACCGCCGGGAGCCCGGCCGCGCTTCGCCTCCGGGAGCGCGGCCGGGCGATCGACCCGCGATACCTGATCGCCTTCCTCATAACGGTCGTCCTGCTCGGCGCGCAGCTGCGCTACCACATGGTCGGCGGATACGAGCGGCTCGCCCTCGCGCTGGGCGTCTGCGTCGCGACCGAGGCGCTCCTCTCCTGGTTCGACCGTGGCCACGTCGTCAACCTGCTCAGCGCGTACATCAGCGGGATCAGCCTCACGCTGCTGACCAAGCCCCAGGGGGGCGCGCTCTGGCCGTTCGTGATCGGCGGCTTCCTCGCGATCTCGTCGAAGTACGTGCTGAAGTATCGCGGCACCCATCTCTGGAACCCGACCAACTTCGCGATCTGCGCGCTGCTCCTCGCGGCGCCCGAGCACGTCTCGGTGCTCAGCCACCAGTTCGGGAACGACTTCACCACGAACGCCGTGATCTGGATCTTCGGGCTGATCATCGCCGCGCGCGTCGGGGTCCTGCACATCACCGTCGCCTATGTGCTCGCCTTCCTCGCGCTCAACGCCGCGCGCGCCGCGGCGTTCGGGCAGCCGATCCTGCCCGAGCTCGCGCCGATCACGGGCCCCATGTACCAGCTGTTCGTCTTCTTCATGATCACCGACCCGCGCACCGTCGTGCGCGGACGGCGGAAGCAGGTTGGCATCGCCGTGGTGATCGCGCTCGCCGAGGCACTGATCCGCCTCGCCTCCGACCAGGGGTGGGCGCTCCCGACCGCGTTCAACGCGGCCCCGCC
>DASZNJ010000276.1:0-5348 GCA_035551575.1 Gemmatimonadaceae bacterium | reverse complement strand
CGGCGCGCGCGCCAGGCAGCGAGTGTGGCATCGAGGCGCTTCGTCGCCGCGCTCACGAGCGAGGCACTGACCGACTCGCCTGCGAGCGTCTCGACTGCGTGGCGCACCTTCCGCGTGGAGACGCCCTGCAGATAGCACTCGGTGAGTGTGCAGAGCAAGGCTTGCTCGTGACGCTGGTAGCGCGCGAAGACGGTCGGCGTGAAGCACCCAGCGCGGTCGCGCGTCACCGCGTGCACGAGCCGTCCGACGCGCGTGACCAACGTGCGCGGGCGGGTGCCGTTGCGGACGCCGCGGCGCTCCGCGGTCCGCTCGTGGGGCGCGGCACCGAGGAACTCGGTGAACTCGCACGTGAGGGTCCCCTGCACGACGGCCTCGACGAGCTAGCGGAGGGCGGCGGGATCGGTCGCGATGGAGGAGCGGGTGGCACTCCCTACCGCGGTCGGAATGGATTGCTCGAATAGCCGTTTGGGACTACCGTCACAGGCAATAGGAACGGTCATCGGTCATTCTCCTGGGCAGGCGGAGCGTCAACTCCGCGTGGTGAACTGGTTCACCCAGAAGATGGACGGTGGCCGTTTCTATTTCACGGCCCTCGTCTTCGATTTACACATATCTACGCACACGACCTTACAGTCCCAGGGGCCCACTGACCGCCTCACGTCAGATCATGTCCTCGCACCCACAGTTCCGGACAGCGCCGATACCGCCCACAAATTCCGTACAGTCCCTTCCCTCGTCCCCTGTCCCTTCCTCGTCCCCGTCCCCCGTCACGTACGCCACCCCGATCAACGGCGCCACTCCCACGTTCCTCGTCCGTTGGTCGCCCACGTCCCACCATCCCTCGTCGCGCCAGTCGCCTGAGGCGACTGCGCCTACCCCTTGTTCCTTGTCCGTCCCTCGTACCTCGTCGCCTTACCGTTGCGGGTGGGGGGGATTGTTCTATCTTGTATTGCTGCCTTGCCGACTGGCCGGGCGCCGACCCTCGCGACAGGAGTTGAATGGCGAAGCAGGATTCGATCGAGCTGGAAGGAACGGTGACGGAGGTGCTCCCTAACGCGACCTTTCGTGTCGCGGTCAACGGGGGGCATGAGGTGCTGACCACCCTCGGTGGGAAGATGCGGCAGTTCCGCATCCGCGTGCTCGCGGGCGACCAGGTGAAGATCGAAGTGTCGCCCTATGACCTGAGCCGCGGGCGGATCATCTACCGCCACAAGTAGCGCCGCCGATGTGACGCAGCGCACGGCCGCCTAACGGTGCGTGCGAATGGCGAGCTCGGCCACGACAGGCATGCCCGCGCGCCTTAACATCCGCCGCGGCGCAGCGTCTCCCCTGGTGAGCGCGGGCGATGGTGCCGGCGCGCGATCCCAAGAGGAGACAGCATGACGAAGATCCGCTCAACCCTGTTTGCGCTCGTCGTCGCGGCTTCCGCGACCGTTGCCGCGACCGCCGGCGCTCAGTCCACCGAATCAGCGAACGGTCAGCGCGTCGAGCGCTCCAGGTCCGATTCGACCCGCTGGAAGCACCGCGGCATGAAGGGGCACGGCCGTGAGGCGATGGGCCCCGGGCGTAATGCGCTCCGCGGCGTGAAGCCGACCGACGCGCAGAAGGCGCAGATCAAGGCGATCCACGAGAAGTACCAGCCCCAGTTCAAGGCCTTCCACGAGGCGATGAAGCCGGCGATGGAAGAGGCCAGGGCCGCGCGCCAGCGCGGTGACACGGCCGGCGTGCGCGCGGCGTTCGCGAAGACGGCGAGCACCCGGGAGCAGGCGCAGGCTCTCCGTGCCCAGGAAACCGCGGAGATCCGCGCGATCCTGACCCCGGAGCAGCAGAAGACCTTCGACACGAACGTCGCCCGGATGAAGGCGCACGGCGACCACGCGAAGAAGGGCCGCGGCAACCGGCGCGCGAGCTGAATCCCGCACGCTGGCTCGACCGAGCCAGCGGTTGGCGAGGGACGTGCCGGACAGTAGTCTTGTCGCGCCGGGAGCGAATGCTCCCGGCGCGACGTCGTTTCCACGCGTCGCGTCTCACGCCATGGAGCCGCCGATGTCGTTCTTTCATAATCCCGCGACCGCCCTCGCCACCCACGCCATCCTTCGCATCGTCACCGGGCTGCTCTTCATGCAGCACGGGGCGCAGAAGCTGTTCGGACTCCTCGGTGGCGTCGATGGCCACGGCGCGACGGCGCAGCTCGCGTCGCTGGCCGGGGTCGCGGGAGTGCTCGAGTTCTTCGGCGGCTTCCTCATCGTCATCGGGCTGTTCACCCGCGTCGCCGCGTTTCTCCTCTCCGGCGAGATGGCCTACGCCTACTGGATGGTGCACGTCGCGCGCGGGGGGCTGATCCCGGTCTACAATCGCGGCGAGTTCGCGGCGCTCCTCTGCTTCGTCTTCCTCTTCCTCGCCTTCAACGGCGCGGGAGCGTGGAGCGTCGATGCGCTCCGCGCGCGTCGCGCCGCCGTTCCCGCCTGACGGTCGACCGCCAGGCGGCGGTCATGGGCGGTAGCGCAGCGAGATGTAGGCACGCGTCTTCTTCCGCCACGGCTCGTCGATCGAGTAGCCGACACCGGCGGTGACCGCGGTCGCCGGGAGGCGGAAGAAGGGAAGCGGGGGGGCGGTGACGCTGCCGTCGATGCCGATCACCCGCATCCAGCGCGTCAGCGAATCGCCCGCCGCTCCTGCCCACAGGTACGGCGAGAGCGCATCGCCCGTGAGCGAGAGGCGATACGACGCGTAGCGCCGGCCGCGGAGGGCGCCGAAGGGCAGCACTGGCATCGGGATCCACTGGTCGACCGTCGTCGTGTCGATGAACGACGGGGCCGAGCCACCGACGGTGAACCGCTCGAATGCGGCGGCGTCGTTGACGATGCCATAGCTGCCGTCGATGCGCACCGCGCTGCTCGACGACCGGGACGCCGAGCCGATGGCGAGCGAGGCGCTGGCGATCGCGCGGGTGAACGCGAGCGACGATCGCGACGCGTCGCCGCCGATGCCGCGCGTGCCCTGGAGGGCGAGCGACGCCTCCGCGTAGCGGGTTTCTCCGCGGCGCATCCCCTCCGCGCCGAGCGACGCGAAGCCAAGGGTCCGCGCGCGGTCGACACCGGCGACGCGGAGCTGCTGCAGCGAGCCGCCGGCGCGGAGCTCGAGCTGGCCGGTCGCGAGCGCGTGGGCGCGGCGAAGGGACAGCGTCGCGCCGCGCAAGCGGGACTCGTCGCCGGCGGTCGTGAAGCCCGACGGCTTCTGCCGCGAGGCGTCGCGCGACATCGTGAACAGCTCGGCTCCCACCTCGACCGGCCAGCCGCGCCAGCCAGCGGCAAGGGAACCGCCGCGCGGGCGCCACTCGCGGCCCGCCGCGCCCTGGGCGATCCAGTCGAGGCGGCCCACCTTGTCCGTACTCGCGAGCCCGAGGATCGCGTCCTCGCCGTCGGCGGCGAGCGAGTAGCCGGCGAGAACGCGGAACTCCCGCGCACCGGCTCCGTACGGGCGGGCCGCGCCTAACGGCGTGCGGGCGAAGCTGTCGGCGGCGACCACCGGGAGCTGGGCAGCCGGTGCGAGCCGCGGGTCGATCGCGACCGGCCTGACGTCGGCGGCCGAGTCGAGGGCGATCCGCCTCACGTCGACCCCGGTCGCGTGGAGGGAGAGGAACCAGACGTCCCGCCCCCCGCCGATGGACGGCGCGACCGCGGCGCCGAGGGTGCGCGTCAGCGTCCGCGTCCTCCCCGTCGCCGGATCGAGGATCGCGATGTTCGGGATCCCGCCGCGCTCCGAGACATGCAGCAGCGTCCCGTCCGCGGTGAAGTCGGCGTCATAACGGTTGGCGCCATCCTGTGGGCCGACGATCCGGACTGCGTTCGCCGCGTCGACGGTGACGAGCCGCCAGCGTCCCGATTCGAAAACCGCCGCGGCGATGGTCGCGCCGTCGCGCGAGTAGCGCGGCCGGTAGAACGCCCGCGTCGGCGAGCCCGCGGCGATCGTCTCGATCGCACCCGTCGCGAGGGTGACGCGCACGAGGTCGCAGTGGCCGGCGACGCAGCGGGTGGCCGCGGCGGTCGTCCCGTCCGGCGAGGGATCGGCGCCCTCGATCCCCGCGTACCGGGTGATGCGGCGGACGCGGTGCGACTTCGTGTCCCACTCGAAGAGGTCGGGGATCCTCGTTCCGTCTCCGCGCACCGTGCTGCGGACGACGAGGAGGCGACGACTGTCGGCGAAGAAGCGCGGGGCGTCGTACGAGTAGCCGTTGTCGGCGCGCAGCGTCGCCACGGCGCGCTTCGGGCGCGGCCAGAACCGGACGTCGGGGACGTCCTCGGGATCGCGCTTCGCCGCCTTCGCGCGGCGCGTCGCGGCGGCGGTATCGGGCGGCTCCTCCGCGGTGTTCCAGACGACGACGCGCGACGGAAGCTCCTTGCTCCGGAGGACGACGGCGACGCGCCTGCCGTCGGAGGACACCGCCGGGTCCCCGGTCGACCACGCCAGCCGCTGGACGAGCGTTCCCTCGACCAGCGACGAGTCGGCGAGGGTCTTCTCGATCTCGAGCGCCTTGCCCGTCAGCTCGACGGTGAAGCGTCCGTACAGCGCGCGGGGGGAATCGCCGAAGATGCCGGCGAACGCCTGGTCGAAGGAGCGGTCGTTGCGCGCGCTCATCCGCCGCCACAGCTGCGTGACGGTCGAGTCGCCGCGCCGCTCGGCCAGCCATTCGAGGAACGCGGACCCGGCGAGATAGGCGAACGATCCTCCCTGATACTCGTCCCAGCTGCTCAGCTGTCCGTAGGTCGGCAGCCGCCCCTCGAGCGCCCACTGGCGAAGCACCGCCGGTCGCCACACGCCGTGCGGCCGGCCGCTCCCCGTGAGGCGCCCCTCGACGTAGGTCGCGTAACCCTCGAGCACCCAGCGCGGCGCCTTGCGCGTGATCGGTCCGATGCCTAACGGCGCGAGACGGGCGAGCAGCCGCTGGAGCGGATTGCGGCTCGGCCAGGTCATGTGGGCGATGTGCGTGAACTCGTGGACGGCGAGGATCTCCGGCCAGCTTCGCGAATCGCCGATCGTGCTCCGCGGATCGGGCGGGGTCGGCCAGAGCACGATCGACGGCGACTCGAGAAAGGGCCACGCCGAGCCGTTGGACACGGAATAGGGATCGGTCACGAGCACCGTCACGCGCCTGCGCGGGAGGCTCCCGACCTCGCTGCCGACCGCGGTCCGCACCGACTCGAGCCGCTCGCCCATCGTCCGCGCCCACGCCTCGAACTCCCGCGGGTAGACGACCGTGAAGTGCGCGGTGCCCAGCGTCCGCCAGTCGGCGTCGGGACGCCAGAGGAGCTGCGCGGCGGCGACCCGCGGCAAGAGCGCAACGGCGG
>DASZNJ010000275.1:0-15781 GCA_035551575.1 Gemmatimonadaceae bacterium | reverse complement strand
GGCGTGCATCAACAGGGGGGAACGACGATTTCGCGGATGTCGCGGATGACGCGGATACTGCAAAAGGCTTGAACGGTTGAACTCCGGTTGCATGAGCTGCATTGCAGGTCATTGATACGGCCAGGTTCGTGGAGCTCCATTCGCGCTCGGAGCGATCCGCGTAATCGTAGTTCAACTGTTGGGGGGCCCCCGCGGCGGGCGTGCATCAACAGGGGGGAACGACGATTTCGCGGATGTCGCGGATGACGCGGATACTGCAAAAGCCTTGAACGGTTGAACCCCGATGCATGAGCTGCATTGCAGATCAGTGATACGGTCAGGTGCGTGAAGCCCCGTTTGCGCTCGGAGCGATCCGCGCAATCGGCGTAATCAGCGTAATCGTAGTTCAACTGTTGGGGCCTCCCGAGGCCGTTTCCGCGACGACGCGATAGAACTTCGCGCTCGGGCCGAAGTGCAGGAGCAGGCCGAGGTCGAGGCGTGTGGCGCAGAGATAGTTGAGCAGCTGTCGCCTGGCGGTGGCATGCAGTTCCGCGGTCGACTTCACCTCCAGGACCAGAAGGCCATCGACGATCATGTCGACCCGCTGCCACCCGATCTCGATGCCCTTGTAGCTGACGCGGACGCTCACCTCCAGGTCCACGACGTGCCCGCGCTCACGCAGCTCGATCGCGAGCGCCTCGATGTAGAGCTGCTCGAGGAACCCGAAGCCGAGGGTGTTGTGGACCTCGAAGAACGCACCGATCACGGAGTGCGTCAGCCGGTCGTGAATCAGCTCGCCACGCATGAGGGGGAACATGACGCGAGGCTCCTTCACGCCAGCATCGATTCGACGCGGGCGTAGCCGCGCCTACTTCGTCGCGCCGCTCCTGGCCGCCGGTACGACCGCCATCCGGTCGAGGGCCGCGCGCAGTCCGTGCGCGAGCTTGACCGCGTCGTCGTTGGCCCAGAAGTGCATGAAGAAGAGGCGCGGGTTCTCGGTCAGCATGTGGCTGTGCAGCGCGGTCGGGGCGATGCCGTTGTCCTGAAGGGCGCGGATCACCGGGTTCACCTCGCTCGCGACCATGACGAAGTCGCCGGTGATCGCCGCCTTCCCGCCGCCGGTCGGCTGGAAGTTGATCGCCGTCGCGACGCCCATCGTCGGCGGGACCTCCATTCCATGATCCATGATGTGCTGGCGGCGGGGGACGCTCACCTGCCAGACGCCGCCGACCACCTTGCCCGTCCTGCCTAACGCGGCGGCGACGGCGGCGGTGTCGAGGTCGATCGGCGCTGTGGCGGGGGCGGGGGCCGGTGCGGCCAGCGGCGTCGCGGTCCGGCCGAGCGCGGCGTGAATCGTCGCGGCGAGCTTCGCCACGTCGCCGCGGGCGGCGACGTGCAGGTACATCAGGCGCGGGGACTCGAACAGGAGGTGGTTGTGCAGCGCGGTCTGCTCGACGCCGCCGGCCTGCAGCGCCTCCATCACCGGCGCGACCTCCTGCTCGGTGAGCACGAGGTCGCCCATCGCCATCCCCTGCCTGCCGCCCATCCGCCGGAAGGCGACCCACGAGCCGAGCGCGAACGCGGGCTCGAGCCGGACGCCGCCGGCCGTCACCTGCAGGTCGGAGCGCGGAAAGCCGTAGCGCATCACGCCGCCCGGCTGCGCCATCCCCGTCCTGCCTAACGCGCTGTCAACCGCCGCCCAGCTGCCGGGTGCGGCGCGCTGCTGGGCGGCGGCGGTGGCGAAGGGAAGGACGAGCGCGGCGACGATCGCGGCGCGGCGCGCGAAACGATCACGGGCAGACATGGTGTCCTCGGCAGGTTGATGGAGACTCGGTGTTGCGAGCGCTTCATGATCCATACCGAGGCTTCATGAACGCAGCGTAACGGCATCGAACTCTGCCGTCGCGAGTCGCGTCCCGCGCGCTCTCCTAGAAGTCGACCTTCAGCCCCGCGGTCACCGCGAAGTTGTTCGCCGTCCTCCCCGAGACGTTCAACGACGTCGCCTGCTTGAAGTCGAACCTGCCGATGTAGTCCTTCGCCATGAAGCGGAGCGCCACCGTCGGGGCGAGGGTCAGGTCGAGACCGGCGCCGACGTTGCCCGTCAGGTTCGTCGAGCTGGTCTGGAGCCCGGTCGAGCCGAGGTCGATGTTCCAGCGCGTCGCGCCGACGCCGGCCTGGAGGAAGGGGACGTAGGCGAGACGCGAGCCGGCCAAGGGAAGGGAGAGCTGGAGTCCGCCGTCCATCATCAGCGCACTCGTCTTCCCCGCGGAGATGCCGCCGAGGAGGGGAATGCCGATCTTCAGGTCCCCGCTCGCGTGCGCGATGTTGCCGATCAGCTTCACGCCGGGGATCAGCGGGAGCCCGAGCTGCGCGCCATAGATCGGGGCGGCGCTGCTCGAGAGGCTGGTGCCGAGCGGACCGTCGATGAAGTTGCCGAACATCATGTAGCCGCCGTAAGGCGCGATCTCGAGCGCGTTGCCGGCGATGCGCGTTGCGCCGCTGCTGCTGGCCGCGAGTTGCGCGTGGGCGGTACCGGCTGCGCCGAGCAGGGCGGCGAGCGCGCCGGCCACGAGACGGACGCTGACGAATGACGTGCGCATGGTGTGCTCCGGTGCTTCACTGTTGTCGCGACGTCATGTCGCGGGCCGATCCCGTGCATCGCGTCGCCATCCTTCAAGACACCCCGGCGCGCGGAATGCTCCACCATTTGCGGCCGCCGCCGTGCAACTCGCAGCGCGCTGGTGCAGTTGGTCTCGCCCGGTTCGCGCGATCAGGCGGAGGCCGGTATCGTTCGCTGAATGGAACGCGACAGCGAGGAGAACACGAAGGTCAGCGAGCGCGCAGAGCCGCGCCCGGATGCAGGGCCACTGCGCCCGGTCGAGCTGCTCGCGATCGCGCTCTTCTGGACGTTCTTCGGGACGCTCACCGTCGCGACGGCGACGCTCGATTCGCATGGGTCGCGCCCCCGGTTTCCCGGACTCGTCCCGCGACTGGTCATCAACCCGATCGTCTGGGCCGCGGTGACGACGTTCGTGTTCTGGTTCGGCCGGCGCGTCTCGCTCGATCGCACGTTCTGGCGCAAGCACTGGTGGGCGGTGATTCTCGGGGGAGCGGTGATCGCGTATGGATTGGACCTGGTGAGCGACGCGCTCTGGGATGCGTTCACGCCGGCGGCGATCGTTCGCGAGACGCAAGCGTTCCTGCGGCAGAGGCGCTTCCGTCCCGGCCCCGGCAACCTGACCTGGCTCGACGACTACGCCGTCGTCTTCGCCGCGCTTGGCGCGGCGTCGGCGCGCGGGTGGGTACTTCGCGACCGCTGGCGGCGGCGCGAGTCGCGCGAACGTGAAGCGCGCCTGATGGCCGAGTCGGAGCGCGCCCGCGCCGACTCGGCGCAGCTCGAGGCGCAGCTGGCCGAGGCGCGGCTCGACGCGCTGCGGCGTCAGCTCGATCCTCACTTTCTCTTCAACACGCTGAACGCGGTGTCGGCGCTCGTCGAGCGCGATCCGCGCGGGGTGCGGCGGATGATCGGGCAGCTGAGCGACCTGCTGCGGCACAGCATGGACGGTGCGTCGGTGCCCGAGGTCGCGCTGCGCGAGGAGCTCGACCTGCTCGAGCGCTACGTGGACATCATGCGCGTCCGCTTCGAGAACCTCTCGGTGGAGACGCACGCGGACCCGCGCACCCTCGACGCACTGGTGCCGAACCTCATCCTCCAGCCGCTGGTCGAGAACGCGATCAGGCACGGGATCGAGCCGCGCGCGGAAGGAGGGCGCGTGATCGTCGAGACGCTGCTCGATGGCGCGACGCTGGTGCTCCGCGTGCACGACGACGGCCCGGGGAGACCGGTCTGGCCGCCGCCGGGCGAAGCTGTGGGAGGGGTCGGGCTCCGCAACACCGAGGCGCGGCTCGCGCAGCTTCATGGAGAGGCGCAGCGCCTGACGGTGGGACCCGGCCCGGGGGGCGGGATGCTCGCCGAGGTGCGGCTGCCGTATCGCACCAGCGCCGAGGGGGTGCAGCGTGCCCGATGAGGGGCGGGCGCCGGCACCGCTGCGCGTACTGATCGTGGACGACGAGCGACTGGCGCGGGTGAGGCTCGAGGACCTGCTCCGCCGTGAGGCGGGAGTGGAGATCGCCGGCGCCGCCCATAACGGCGCGCGGGCGGTGGAGGCGATTCGCGAGCTGCATCCCGACCTCGTCTTCCTCGACGTGCAGATGCCGGTGATGACGGGGCTCGACGTCGTGCGCGAGGTCGGGCTCGATGTGATGCCGCTGACGATCTTCGTCACCGCCTTCGACCAGTACGCGCTGCAGGCGTTCGACGTCGCGGCGGTGGACTACCTCGTCAAGCCGTTCAGCGACGAGCGGTTCGAGCATGCGTTCCGGCGCGCGCGGCGGCAGCTCACCCTCGAGGGGATCGAGCGGCAGCGCGGGCAGCTGGTGGCCGCGCTGAACAGCCTCGGAGGGGCGGCAGCCGCCCCGGGGAGCCGGCCGGAGCTGCCTGACGGTGCCGCGGCGCCGCCGCGCCCGGCGGGGGGATACCTCGAGCGGATCGCGGTCGAGACGAAGGGAAAGGTGCGCGCCGTCCCGGCCGGCGAGATCGACTACATCGTGGCGAGCGGGTCGTACGCGGAGCTGTACGTCGGGGACCGGCGGTACATCATCCGCGAGCGGATGCAGCTGCTCGAGGAGCGGCTCGATCCCGCGCAGTTCATGCGCGTCCACCGGTCGGTGATCGTGCGGCTGGCGCTGGTCGAGCTGCTTCACCGCGGCCAGGGCGGGGACTACCAGGTGCAGCTGCGTGGCGGGGTGAAGCTTCCCGTCAGCCGCACCCGCCACCCGGTGCTGGAGCGCTGGCTCGGCGTCAGCGGCTGACGCGGGCAGCACGCTCGTCGCTCGGGACCGGCAATTCGTGGCGCCGGGGTGCGACTGGTGGCATGAGGGGGGACGCGGCGCCGTGACGCCGGTATCCTGAGGGTGAAGACCCGCGCGAGCCGGTTCACTCGGCGCGCGAGCCACCCCCGCGGAGACATGCCATGCGTCGCTCGACCACGATCCTCGTCCTGCTCTCGGCAGTTGTCACGCTGCCGATGAGCGCCGGCGCGCAGCAGGCGCCGCCTCACGCAGGGGCACCGGGAGCCCGGGGGGCGCAAGCCACCGGACGCATCACCGGCACCGTGCTCCGCGCCGGGTCGAGCGCGCCGGTCCCCGGCGCAGCGGTCGGGGTGCGCGCCGCGGCGGACTCGGCGCTCATCGGCGGCGCCTTCACCGGCGAGGACGGGAGCTTTCGCATCGACGGCCTCCCGGCGGGGAGGTACGTCGTTCGCGTGAGGGTGATGGGGTTCGCGCCCGTGCAGCGAAACGACGTGGTGGTGAGCGCGAGTGCGCCCGCGGAGCTCGGCCGCATCGAGCTGGCCCCGATCGCGACGGTGCTGTCCGACGTCACCGTCACCGCGACGCAGACGGACGTCGTCGTCGCGCCCGACCGCACGAGCTACACGGTGAAGGACATGCCCGCCGCGTCGGGGGGGAGCGTGGTGGACGTGCTGCGCAATGTCCCGTCGGTCGAGGTGGACGGGGACAACAAGGTCAGCCTGCGCGGGAACGAGAACGTGGTCGTCCAGATCAACGGCCGGCTGTCGCCGATGCGCGGCGACGCGTTAGGCAGCTTCCTCGCCCAGCTCCCGGCGAACCTGGTGGCGCGGGTCGAGGTGGTGCCGAATCCGTCGGCGAAGAACGACCCCGAGGGGATGGCCGGGATCCTCAACATCGTGCTCAGGGAGAACACCGACCTCGGGTGGAGCGGCGGGATCACCGCCGGGGGCGGATCGACCGGGCAGGCGAACGCGTCGGGGAACCTTGGCTACCAGCGCGGGCCGCTCACGCTGTTCGCGAACTACGGGTTCATGCGCGACTCGCGCGAGATCAGCGGCTACATCGACCGCACCGGGCTCCGGAGCGGCCTCCTGCCGTACCTCGACGCGCGGATCGCCGGGAAGCAGACGGGATTCTCGAACAGCCTGAACGCGAGCGCCGACTACAAGCTCGGGGCGCGCGACGCGCTCTCGTCGAACCTGATCGTCAGCGACCGCAACCCGACGCGGAGCAACGACAACCTCTATCGCGAGCTCGACGCGAACCGCGCCATCACCTCGAGCTACCTGCGCTCGAAGCTGATGACCGGGAACGAGCTCTCGCTCGACGCGTCGTTAGGCTGGAGGCACGCGGCGAGCCGGGCCGGCGACGGGGTGGCGTCGGAGCTCCGCGTCAACCGCGGGCGGGACAGCGATCATGTGGTGCTCACCGACCAGGCGCTCTCGGCGGGGAGCGGCTCGCCGGCCGGGGTTCCGGGGCTCGAGACCAACCTGACCGAGGAGCGGGCGACGCAGTGGACTCTCCAGTCGGACTTCACCCGCAGCTTCGGGAGCGGGACGAAGCTCGAGACCGGGTACAAGGGGACGGTGCGCCAGATCGACAACGACTTCGCCGCCTCGATCTCGAGCGACGGCGGCGCGAGCTACGCGCCGGATCCCACGCAGAGCAATCGCTTCCTCTACGACGAGAAGGTGAACGCCGCCTACGGGGTGTTGAGCCGGACGTCAGGCCGCTTCGACCTGCAGGGCGGGCTGCGGGCCGAGCACGTGACCACCGGTTTCGACCTGACGAACACGAAGGAGCACTTCGCCAACGGCTACCTGAGCCTGTACCCGAGCGCGATCGCCGCGTACAACCTGACGCCGGCGAGGCAGCTGAAGGCGAGCTACTCGCGGCGCGTGACGCGTCCCGACATGCGGCAGCTCAACCCGTTCGGCTTTCGCGAGGACGCGCTGAACAGGTTCGCCGGCAACCCCGCTCTGCGCCCCGAGTACACGAACGCGTTCGAGCTCGGGCTGCAGCAGGGGTTCAGCCACGGGATGCTGCAGGTGACGCCGTTCGCGCGGCACACGGTGAACGCGATCCGGTTCATCCGCACGATCGACGATGGCGGGGTGAGCACGACGACGTTCGCCAACGTGGCGACCAGCGACCAGTACGGCGCGGACGTCAATGGCTCGCTGCGGTTCGGGGCGATCAGCGGCTTCGGTGGATTGAGCGCCTTTCAGCAGGTGACCGACGCGAGCAACCTCACGACCGATGCGTCGAACAAGTCATTCGGGTGGACGGCGCGGAGCAACCTGACGATTAAGCTGTCGCCGACGCTCGACGTGCAGGCGTTCGCGATGTATCGCGCGCCTATGAAGGTGGAGCTTGGCCGGATGCGCTCGATGTCGATGGTCAACCTCGCGCTGCGGCAGAAGGTGATGGGTGACCGGGCGAGCGTGACGTTCCGGGTGCAGGACCCGTTCAACACGATGGCGATGGGGAGCACCACGGATGACGGGCGCTTCGTGCAGGTGTCGCAGCGGCGATTCGGCGCACGCGCGGCGTTCCTCAGCTTCAGCTGGAACTTCGGGCAGCAGCCAAAGACCGATCGCGGGAGGGGCGGCGAGCAGGAGAATCCGGCGCCGGGCGGGGAGGGGCCGGCGGGGAGCTAGCGTGCTCTGTGGCCGTTGAGCATCAACGAAGAACTGTCGGCCGACGAGAGCTGCGACCTGGTTCCGTGCGCAGGGTCGGGAGCTCGCGCCCGACCAGCATCAACGGGTGAACTACACTTTCGCGGATTTCGCGGATGACGCGGATGCTGCCGCGGTCGGCCACGCGGAGCGGAGCGCCGCACGCGCCAGGAACGATCCGCGAAATCCGCGAAATCCGCGTAATCGCTTTTCACCCGTTACGGCCAGTCCTGGTGCGTGTAGTTGAAAGTCCCTTGAAAGTCCCGCGGTCGTTCAGCGCTCGTCGCCGGCTCTGCGACGATACGGGGTCGGGTTGGGCTTCGGCGCGCGCGGGAAGCCTTCGACGAGCAGCGATGCGAGCTGGCTGTCGGAGAAGCTCCGCCAGTCCTGGGGCCAGTCGGTGAGGTCGAGGGAGCGGGCGCCGGCGGAGAAGCGAAGCACGGTGCGCGTGCCGCCCTCGGGGGCGGAGATGCTGGTGGACCATTCGGCGACGCTCCAGAAGCGGCCGTCGGGAAAGCGGAAGCTGCGCGACTGCGCGCTGCCGTCGAAGCCGCGAACGCCGCGCCGCCCGGGCTCGGCCTCCTCGATCGCGGTGCGACCGTGAGGGCCCGACGTGCGTTCGCCGCGGATCGTCTCGGCGCGGTGCAGCATCCGCTCGAGCTCTGCGTCGTCGGCGTCGATCCAGCCGGGAGGAATCGGGTGGAGGCGGCACTTCGCCGACTCGTCCTTCGCCTCGAAGACGAGCCAGCCGTCCATGTAGGGAGCGAGGTAGTCCTCGGTGCGAGTCGCCGGGTGCATTGTTTCCGGCGTCACGTCCCAGACCCGCCACTCGCGGCCGTCCGATGCGGTGAACTCGCGAAGTGCCATGCGAGGGGGGTGAGCACTCGGCGTGCCAGACGCACCGGATTTGCCTGACGGCGACTTGCCGGGGGGTGGGCGCCCGCGCAACCTTCGGGGAGAAGACGGTCGCGATTCCCTTCACCCGCAGGTCCTCCTCACGCCATGCGACAGCCCGGACTGCCCCTTCGCACCATCCTTGCCGCCGCGCTGATCGCGGTCCCCGTGCTCGCGACTCCCGCCGGCGCGCAGGATCCGGGCGCCAAGCCGGGGCCGGCCGCGAAGCCCGCCGCGAAGCCCGACGTCGGTCCCGTGCTTCCGGCCCGCGGCGCGATCACCCCGAACGCGGCGCGGGACAGCGGAGTCCTCGCCCAGGTCACCGTGCCGCCCGGGTTCGCGGTGACGATGTTCGCGGGGCCGCCGGTGGCGATGTACCCGACGGTGGTCGCGCCCGCGCCCGACGGGTCGGTGTACATGGGCACCGACCTCAACCTGGCGCAGGGTGCGGTGAAGGGACGCGGCCGGATCATCCGGCTCGTCGACAGCGACGGGGACGGGCGCGCCGATCGCTACTCGGTGTTCGCGAAGGTGGACAGCCCGCGCGGGATCGCGGTCTCGGGCAACATCGTGTACGTGCTGCAGGTCCCCGAGCTCGTCGCGTACCGCGACGTGAACGGCGACGGGATCGCCGACCGCGCCGACACCCTCGTCCGCGACCTCGGCTTCGGGCTCGACGTCCGGTCGTCGGACCACTCGACCAACAACATCACGTTAGGCATCGACGGCTGGATCTACGTCGCGGTCGGCGACTACGGCTACCTCGGCGCGAAGGGAAAGGACGGGCGGACGATCACCCGCCGCGGCGGCTCGGTGGTCCGCGTCCGGCCCGACGGCACGGGGCTCGAGACCTACGGCGTCGGGACGCGCAACATCTACGACATCGCCGTCGACCCGTTCGGCCACGTCTACGCGCGCGACAACACCAACGACGGGCTGGGCTGGGACACCCGGCTCCACTACGTCGCGCCTGACGCGAACATGGGGTACCCGGCGCTGTTCCGGAACTTCGCCGACGAGCACATGCCGTCGCTGTTCGACTACGGTCCGGGGGCGGGGACCGGCGCGCTCTGGCTCGACGACCCGGGGTTCCCCGACGAGTGGAACCACGCGCTCTACACCGGCGACTGGACGATGAACAAGGTGTTCCGGCACAAGCTGGTGCCGAGCGGAGCAAGCTTCAAGATCGACCAGCAAGACTTCGTCGCCGCGCCGCGGGTGGTGGACATGGCGATGGACGACCGCTCGCACATGTACATCGCGAGCCTCGTCGGAGGGATGTTCAACTACGCCGGCGACACCGTCGGCGCGATCCTCCGCGTCGGCTATCCGGGACGGCCGGCGAGCAAGCCGCTCAACGCGACGGCGCTGAGCGACCTGAAGCTCCTCGGCGCGCTGAGCGGGGCCAACGGGACGCAGCGCCTCGAGGCGCAGCGCGAGCTCCTGCGCCGCGGGCCGAAGGTGACGACGCTGCGCGGGCTCGCCCTGATCGCCGGAGATGCGAAGCGGGCGCTCGAGGGGCGGGCGGCGGCACTGTTCACCCTCGAGCTGCTCGGCGGGAAGAACGCGCTGCCGGCGCTGGAACGCGCCGAGCGCGATCCGGCGATGCGCGCGGTCGCGCTGAAGGCGATCTCGGAGTCGGCGGCACTGCGGAAGACGGCGCCGATCGGGCTGTTCGTGCGCGCGCTGGGCGACGCCGATCCGGCGGTGCGGGTGCAGGCGATCGCCGGGCTGGAGCGGCTCGGCGCGCGCGATCGCGCGAGCGACATCGCGAAGCTGCTCGGCGACAGCGACGTCGTGGTGGCGCACCTCGCGAGCCGGGCATTGGGGGCGATGGGGGCGCGCGAGGCGGCGCTGGCGGCGCTGACGACCGGGCCGGTCGCCGCACGGGCGCATGCGCGCCAGGCGCTGCAGCTGATGCACGACACCGCCACCGTGAGCGCGGTGGCCTCCGCGTTAGGCGAGGCGACCGACGAGGCGCTGCGGCACGAGCTCGTCCTGACGCTCGCCCGGCTCGCCAACGACGAGGCGCCGTGGAATGGCGACTGGTGGGGGACGCAGCCGTCGACCATCGGGCCGTACTACCTCCCGACCCAGTGGGCGGGGAGCGCGAAGATCCAGCCGGTGCTTCGTGCCGAGCTGCTCGCCGCGCGTGGAGCGCGGTTCGATTCGCTCGTCGCCGACTTCGCCCGCAACCGCGTCCTGCCGTCAGGCGTGAAGCCGCTGCTCTCGATTGCCGGCGACCCGACGCGAACGGAGCTGGTGAACGCGCTGGTCGGGCACTCGGGAGTCCCGGCGCCGGCGGTGGGGCTGCTGACGCGGCTCGACGCGAGCAGCCCGGCGATGCACGCCGCCGTCGCGCAGCTCCTCGCCGGGGAGAACGGCGTCGTCACCGAGCTCGCCCCACTCGTCACGAAGGTGGTGACCGACACGACGCTGAGCGCGGAGACGCGGGGGCAGGTGCTCGCCGCGGTCGGGCGGATCTCCGGCGAGCAGGGACTCGCCGCGGCGACGACGGTCTTCGCGCGGGTGAACCCCGCGATCCCGGCGCCGGCAGCCGCGCCGGGCGCAGCGCCCGCGGGGGCGCCGGCGACCCAGACGCCGATGAACCCGGTCGAGGTCGCGTGGCGGAGGTTCGTCACCGCGCGCGAGCGGACCTGGCAGCTCGACAAGTTCGCCGCGCTCGCCCACAGCGACGACCCGGCGCAGCGCGTGCTCGGCTACGCCGTGCTCGCCGGCTCGGTGCGCAACCCGCGCTACACCCCGGAGTTCGTGCGCAACTTCGTCCAGCCGGTGATCCAGTCGGCATGGTCGGATCCGGCCGCGGCGACGAGCCTGGCGCAGGCGATCCGGATCATGCACCTCGACACCCAGTACGCCGAGCAGTTGAAGAAGACCGCCGGCGCAACCGGAGGACGGTAGGGCGGAGCCGCGCGGGCGAGCTTCGAGGTGGTGCGCGGGATTTTCCAGGGACGAGTTGAGGGGTGACGATGACAGAACTGATGAAGGCGCGCCGGAGCGCGCTCACGATCGCGGTGCTCGTCGCCGGCGCGGCGCTGCTGCCTGACGGTGCGGCGCTGGCACAGGCGGGCGCGCAGGCGAAGGCGCCGCGGACGGGGGCGCAGGTCTTCGCCTCGACCTGCGCCGCCTGCCACCAGGCGCAGGGGGAGGGGACCGACGTCTACCCCCCGCTGGCCGGGAGCGAGTGGGTGAACGGTCCCGAGTCGCGAGTCGTGAGGATCATCCTCCACGGGCTCGTCGGCGACGTCGAGGTGCAGGGGCAGGTGTACAACGGCGCGATGCCGGCATGGGGACCATCGCTGAGCGACGAGGAGATCGCCGCGGTCGCGACCTACATCCGCGCGAGCTTCGGCAACCGCGCGCTCCCGATCAGCGCGGCAACGGTCGCGCAGGTGCGCGCGGCAAACACCGGGCGGACGACTCCGTGGACGATGCCGGAGCTGCTCCTGATCAAGGCCGGCGAGAAGACCCAGGGCAGGCGGTGACGAGACGGGTCATCATCGCGCGGCAGGCGCTCGCCATCACCGGCTGGCTGCTCGCCGGCGCGGTGCTCGCGCAGGTGTTCATCGCCGGCCGCGCGATCTTTCTCGGCCCCGACTGGTGGAAGGCGCACCGCGCCTTCGTGCACGCCTTCGAGTGGCTGTCGCCGGTCGCGGTCGTCCTCGCCTACGTCGCGCGCGCGTCGCGCGCGACGAAAGCCTGCGCCTGGCTCACCGTCGTACTGCTCTTCCTCGAGTACGCGACCGCCGGCTGGCAGAGCTCACTCGGACGGCTCGGCCTCGCGGCGCTGCACCCGGTGATCGCCGCGCTGATGTTCTGGGCGTCGGTCGAGCTGGCGCGGCGTGCGCGCAGCGATCAGCGGCGCGACTCGATGCCGACCGTCACCACCCGTCCCGCCGCGGGATAGAGGAGCAGCGTCCCGCTCCCCGCCGGATCGGGATAGCCGGTGGTGCTGTACTTCCGGTCGAACAGGTTGCGGGCGTCCACCGCCAGGCGGACGCCGCCTAACGGCCACGAGACGCGCGCATCGACACGCGTGGAGGCGGCGAGGGGCCGGGTGTTGGCGTCGTCGAGCCAGGTATGGGCCATCGTCGTCGCGGTCAGCGCAAGGCCAGGGCCGTGCGCGGGAACGCGCGTGAGGCCTAACGTCCAGCTGTCGCGCGGGACGGCCTTGAGCTGCTTCCCGGCATTGTCGCCGAGCCGCGAGGTCGCATCCTGGCGCGTGTAGTTGACGAACGCGCTCGTCGCCCGCGGTGCGTCGATGGTGAGTCCGCCCTCGATGCCGCGGTGCCGGCTCCGGCCGATGTTCACGTACCTGAACTGCTGCAGGTCGAAGTCCAGCTCGTTGCGCATGTCCATCTGGTAGGCGGAGAGCGCGAGCCGAGCCTGCACGGTGTTCGGCACGAGCGCGAGCCGATGATGGAGGCCGGCCTCGACGCTGTTCCCGTACTGCGGATCGAGGCCGGGGTTCGAGGTCGTGACCGAGTAGGGGGGAAAGGGGACCGGGATCGCGCGCTGGTCGAACAGCTGGTCGATCGTCGGCGCCTTGAAGGAGCGGCCGGCGGTGGCGTAGACGTGGCCGGCCTGCCGCGGCCCGTCGATCCAGCGCAGGTTCACCCCGGCGCGCGGGCTCACCGCGACGTGCCACGAATGAAATCCCTCTCCAGTGCTCGGCGGACGCGGGACGAACCGATCGCCGATCCCGTCGATCCGGCTGCCTAACGTCAGGCGGAGGGCGCCGGCCGGCGACGCCTCCCAGTTGGCGAAGGCGGCGACGCTCTCGCGCTGCCCGCGGCCGCGGGCGGTGACCTGTCCCCTCGCGCCGCTCGCGCCGGCGAACGCCGCCGAGTCGCCGGTGGCGACCGGACGGTAGCTGGAGGTGAGGGTGCCGAGCGACATGTCGGCTCCGACGACCAGGCGGTTGGCGAGACCGGCGAGGGTTCCCGCGGTCTCGAGCTGGAACGAGCCGATGAGGCGCGAGGCGCCGAGCGCGCGCGCCTGCGCATCGGCGAAGTCGGCGGAGAGCGGCGTCGTGCGCAGCGCGTCGCTGGTCATGCGCTCGCCGGTGAGGTAGCCGCTCACTCGCGACGCACCCAACGCCCGCGCCGACCCGTCGAGCGTCAGGCGGTGCACCTGCTCCCTGGTGTTGTCGAAGCGGAAGAGCGGCGACGCGGCCGTGCGCGACGCGGCGAGCTCGGCGTCGGTGAGCGGGCCGGGATCGTCGAAGCGCCGCGCGTGCTCGAGCGCGGAGATGGCCAGCGAGCCGCGCTCGCCGTGCAGCAGCTCGAGGGAGCCGCCGATGGTGCCCGCGCGATGATGCTCGTGCGCGCGGTAGCCATCCGACTGCCGGAGGTTGGCGAACAGCGAACCCGCGCGGCCACCGACCGTCCCGCCTGACGCGACACCGGCGCGAATGGTGCCGAGCTCTCCCCCCTCGATGCGCCATGCTTCGTGTGCGCGCTCACCCTGCGTGGGGCGGGTGATCAGGTTGACCACTCCGCCGATCGCCGCGTCGCCATACGCCGCGGATGATCCGCCGCGCACGATCTCGATCGCGTCGAGTGCGGCGAGGGGGACGAGGTCCCAATTCACCTGTCCGGTCGCCAGCCCGGTGAGCGGAACGCCATCGAGGAGCACGGTCACGTACTCCGTCTCGCCGCCACCGTAGAACCCGCGGATGGCGAGGCGCGGCGCATCGCCGAGCGCGTCGGAGTGGAGGACGACCATGCCGGGCACCAGCTCGAGCGCGCCGGCGACCGTCGTCACCGGAAGGCGCCGCAGGTCGGCGGCCGAGAGCCGGGTGACCGCGGCGGCGCTCGACGCGAGCGGAGCGCTCCGGCGCTCGGCGGTGACGACGACGGTCTCGAGGCGATGCGCGGCCGTCGTGTCGTGGCGCGCGGCGGAGTCCACGACCTGCGCGGCGAGGGATGGGGCGGCGATGGTGATGGCAACCGCGACCGTGAGGCAGCTCGCGCCGGTCGCGAGCGTGAGGCGAGGACGAAGTGTGAGCATCAACCGATGATACCCAGTGGCGCACGCGTCTTCCACGCCCCACGGGTGAAATCCACCCCATCCTGCGGCTGGCTGCGGTTGGCGATCGAGCGTTCGCTGAGCATGATCACGCTCGTGCAGGCGGCGCCGTCGTAGACGTCCATGTCCATCGGCGCACCGTCGCGCAGGCTCTGGATCAGCCGGAAGTCCTCGATGTAGTCCATCCCGCCGTGGCCGGCGCCGGCCGAGCGCTCCTCGAGGCTCTTCCAGATCGGGTGCTCGTATTCCGCCTGGTAGGCGGTGGTCGGCTCCCACCGGTCGTCGGGGCTCCGCCCCTCGAGGTAGATCTTCTCCTCCGGGTATTTGCGGATCAGCCCCTTCGTCCCCTGGAGCAGGATGTTCCGGCTGTACGGGCGCGGCGAGTCGGTGTTGTGGGTGACGACGATGGTCTGGCCGCCGGTGGTGCGGATCATGGTCGTGACGACGTCGCCTAACGCGTAGCGCTGCTTCGCCTCGGGGCTGTCGGGGCCGATGTGCTCGGCCGCCCAGAGGTTGAGCCCGCGCGAGTTGCCCGCCATCGAGACGAGCTGGTCGAACTGGTTGCCGCGGTTGATGTTCATCCACTGCGCGACCGGGCCGACGCCGTGGGTCGGGTAGAGGTCGCCGTTGCGGCGGATGGAGTGCTGCACGCGCCAGCGGTTGACGTAGTAGTCGGTGAGCTTGAGGGTGCGCAGGTCGTGCAGGTAGCCGCACTCGGCGTGGAGCAGCTCGCCGAAGACGCCCTGCCGCACCATGCGCAGGATCATCATCTCGGTCCGGTCGTAGCAGCAGTTCTCCATCATCACGCAGTGCCGCTTCGTCTTCTCGGCGGTCTCGACGAGCTCCCAGAGCTCCTCGAGGCTGACGGCCATCGGGACCTCGGTCGCGGCGTGCTTGCCGGCGCGCATCGCGGCGAGCATCACCGGCGCGTGCCACTCCCATGGCGTCGCGTTGAAGACGAGGTCGAGCTCCGCCTCGTCGCACATCCGGCGGAAGTCCTCGGGGCCGCGCGAGTAGCCCGCCGGCTTCGGCTGGCCGGCATCGGTGACGATCTTCTGCGAGCGCGCGACGTGCTCGGGGAGCAGGTCGCAGATCGCCCGGATCTCGACGCCGGGGATCTTCGTGAAGTTGGTGACGTGGCTCGTCCCCTGGTGGCCGACGCCGACGAAGCCGATGCGGACGGTGGCGATCGGGGGGGCGGTGAAGAGCTGCGGACCGGGAGAGGGGAGCAGCGCACCGCCAGGCGCCGTACCGGCGCGGGTGGCTGCAGGCCCGATGTGGCAGGCGCCGAGCCCGAGGCCGGCGCC
>DASZNJ010000274.1:0-6543 GCA_035551575.1 Gemmatimonadaceae bacterium | reverse complement strand
TTTCCGTTCACACCACGATCAGGGCAGAGCGTCGGCTGACAGCGTTTCCAGCTCCGCTGCCAGGGCGAGGTCCTTCTGCGTGATTCCGCCGGCGTCGTGCGTGCTGAGCGTGCAGGTGATCTTCGTGTAGCGGATGTCGATGTCCGGGTGGTGGTCCATCCGGTCCGCCACCGCCGCCGCGCGGTTCACGAAATCGATCCCCGCGCGGAAGGTCTTGAACTTGTAGCTCTTCACCAGCGTGTTCCCTCGCCTCACCCAGCCCGGAAGCTTGCCGAGCGCGCGCTGGATGTCGAGATCGGGAAGCTGTGTCATCGTGCGCTCAGCGCGGCGGTGGAGCCTTCGTCGTGTCGCCCGACGCCGGCGCGGTACCGCCGTTCTGCAGCGCGTCGGCAACCTTGCCGGCACCGAGCACGATCACCTCGACGCGCCGGTTCTGCTGGCGCCCCGCCGGCGTGTCGTTCGATGCCACCGGCTGCGACTCGCCGAACCCCTTCGACGTGATCCGTCCCTCGGCGACACCACCGGCCACCAGCTGCGAGCGCACCGCGGCCGCGCGGCGCTCGGACAGCGACTGGTTGTATGCCTCGCTGCCCTGCGAGTCGGTATGTCCCTCGACCGAGATCTGGTAGTTCGGATACTGGTTGAGGATCGCGGCGATCTTCTGGACGTTGTTCGCCGCCCCCGCCTTCAGCGTCGCCTGGTTGACGTCGAAGAGGATGTCGCTGAGGCTGATCACGAGCCCGCGCGACGTCTCCTTGATGTTGGTGATCTCGGCGACGAGTGAGCGGAGCTGCGTCAGCGCGTCGTTGAGCTTCGCGTTCGCCTCTTCGGCGACGCGGCGCAGCGAATCGGCGCGCTGCTCGGCCGCGGCGTTCTGGAGGTGCAGCGCGGCGATCTCCGACTGGGACAGCTGCTGCTGCTGGGCGAGCGCGTTGCGCTGTGCCTCGGTGAGCGACAGGAGCTTGTTCAGGCGCGCGGTCTTCAGGCTGTCGGCGGCGCGCATCGCCATCCGGCGCGCTTCCTCCGCCTCGGCGGTCTGCGCGGCGCGGAGGGCGACGTAGGCGACACCGTCGACGTACTTCTGCGAGCGGTTCTGGGCGAGCGCGATGTTCGCCGAGTCGATCGCCTGGCGCGTCTTGATCATCTCCGCCTCGACGGTCTCATTGCCGCCGCGCGTGGCCAGCGCCGAGTAGATCCCCTCGGCCTGCGTGAGGTAGCCGGGCTTCTTCGCGCTGGCGCAGGCGCCGACCGCGAGTCCGGCGAGCGCGATCGTCGCGCCGCGGATGATGGAGTGGCGGGTCATCGCGCACCTCCCTTCGGCGGCAGGGCGCTGAGCGCCGACTGTGCCGCGGCCTGCTCGTGCTCCGCCTTCATGCGGAGCGCGGTCGCCCTGGCGAGCCGCGCGTCGGCGAGCGCCTCGCGCGCGTGGAGCGTCGCTTCGTCGGGGCGCCGCGAGATCTGCTCCTTCTGCGCCGCGTCGAGATGCATCTTCGCGCTTCCGAGCGCCTCGCTGGCGAGCGAATCGGCGCCGGCGGACTGGGCATCGGCGATCGCCTGCGTCGCCTGGTTGATCGTGTTCGAGGATTCCATCGGCAGCGACTTCGGGAAACCGCCTGCGCTCGCGCATGCGCCGAGCATTCCTGCAGCCATCATCACCGCGAGTTTTCCTCGCATGAATCTCCTCCCTGTCGTTGGTGGCGCGCCATCGCTGCCGAGCCCGCCGTTCTGCGGACGCCGGTGCGCGCGGACGTACTTCGGGATATATTCGGTATCGTTACCCGATACGAGTCGTGCAACAACCATGCTGCCCAACCGATCGCTCGTCCAGCCTGCGCTCTTTCCGGAAGACGATCCCGCGGTCGTGCGTGCCCTCCGGGTCATCGGCGAGCAGAAAGATATCCGCTATCACTCCGCCCCGGCGAAGAATGTTCTGAACGGCCCCGAAGTGACCGGGATGGGCTACTGGTCGGTGAACCCGTACGTGGGCTGCGCCTTCGGCTGCGCGTACTGCTACGCGCGGTACGCGCACCGCTACGTGATGGAGCGCGCGGCGGCGAAGGACGTAATGGACGAGACGCTCGCTCGCGACTTCGCGGGAATGGCGCCGTGGCTCGCCTTCGAGCGGCACATCTTCGTGAAGGACAATGCTCCCGCGGTGCTGCGAAAGACGCTCCGCCACGGCAGCGACAGGCATCGCGCGCTGATCCAGGGCGACACCATCGTGATCGGTACCGCGACCGATCCCTATCAGCCGGCGGAACGGAAGTTCCGCGTGACCCGGGGGATTCTCGAGACGCTCGCCGACCATCCCGACCTCTCGGTCGCGATCATCACGAAGAGCCCCCTCGTCTCGCGCGACATCGACGTGCTCTCACGGATCAATCGGCACTCGCGGTTGTCGATCCACATGACGATCACGACGATCGATCGCGACCTCGCGCGGCGCATCGAGCCGCGCGCGCCGACGCCGGAAGCGCGCATTCGCGCGCTGGCGCGCGTTCGTGAGGCGGGGATCGACATCGGGGTCAACGTCATGCCCGTGATGCCCGGCATCACGGACAACCCGTCGCAGCTCGACGAGCTCGTGAAGCGCGTCGCCGCGGCCGGTGCGACGCACGTCAACTCCTGCGCGCTGCGCCTGCAGTCCACGGCGCGCCAGCGCTACCTGCCGTGGATCGCGGCCGAGTTCCCGCACCTCGCCGAGCGCTATCGCAACACGTACGCGCACGACTACAACGCCGGCGAGAAGTACCGCGCCGGCCTCGCGAAGTTCTTCGACAGGCTCTGTCGCAAGCACGGCGTCCGCGGCTGGAGCTACGACCCATCGTCGGCCTCGGAGGAGGAGACCGAGTCGCCGGGCAACGCGCTCGCCGAGCCGGTCGCACCGCCGCGGTTCCCCGAGCAGTTCACCCTCGGGCTGTAGCGAGCCGCGGCGTGTGGGGGGCAATGACGGCGGCCCCCTCCGCCATGCTTTCGGCCGCGTGCCGGGATACCGTCAGGCAGGGTTGCCCTCCGTGTTCTCGCGGCTGCTCCCGCAGTCCTCTGTGACGAGCTGTCGCGGCTTCACTCCCATTCCCGGAGTGCCGTCACATCGCCGGCGGGTGCGTGTAGCGCGTGATCCACCCGTTGACCTCGCGCCACCAGAGTCGCTGGTTCTGCGGCTTGAGGATGAAGTGGCCCTCGTCGGGGAAGATCACCAGCCGCGACGGAACGCCGCGGCGCTGCAGCGCGGTGAACAGCGAGAGGCCCTCCGTGTAGGGAACGCGGAAGTCGAGCTCACCGTTGATGACGAGAGTCGGGGTGTTCATCCGGCTGGCGTAGAGGTGCGGCGACCACTTGCGGTACTGCTCGGCCGACGCGGTCGAGTCCCAGTACGGACCCCCGAACTCCCACTCCGGGAACCAGATCTCCTCGGTCGCGCCGTACATGCTCTCGAGGTTGAAGACTCCGGCGTGCGAGACGATCGCCTTGAAGCGATTCGTGTGGCCGTTGATCCAGTTCGCCATGTAGCCGCCGTACGATCCGCCGGCCATCGCCAGCCTGGTCGAGTCGATGAACGGGTAGCGCGCGATCGCCGCGTCCACTCCCTTCATGATGTCCTCGTACGCCCTGCCGCCCCAATCCTTCGAGACCTCGTCGACGAAGCGCTGGCCGTACCCGGTCGAGCCGCGCGGGTTGACGAACAGCACCGCGTTGCCGGGGGCGGCGAACATCGCGTAGTTCCAGCGCCCGTGCCAGTTGTCGATGAACGCGCCCTGGGGCCCGCCATGGACGAGGAGCACGGTCGGGTATTTCGTCCCGGCCCGGTACTGCGGCGGCTTCATGATGAAGCCCTGCACGCTGTCGCCGCCGGCGCCGGAGTACCAGAACTCCTCCAGCGGCTGCAGCGCGAGCCCGGCGACCTTCGCGTCGGTCTCGTGGGTGAGCTGGCGCGGCGCGTCCCATCCCTTCGCCGTCAGGCGGCTCACGTACACTTCGGGTGGATGGTCGGCGGCATCGCGCTGCCACGCGATCGTGCGTCCGTCGCGCGAGAGGGTGAACGCCGAGTTGTTCATCCCGCCGATCGCGATCGTCGGCATGCTCTCCCGCATTGAGCCCATCTCGAGCGCGACGCGGAACAGCTTGTCGCGCCCCCTGTCGAGCGTCGCGATGTACATCGCCTTCGTGTCCGGCGCGAAGAAATAGCCGTCGGCGTTGCGATCCCAGCGCGGGAGAAGCTCGCGGCTGACTTTCGTGGTGCGGTCGTAGAGCATCAGTCGCCCACGGTCGGACTCGAAGCCCGGGCGCGCCAGGGACGCGTACGCGATCCAGCGGCCGTCCGGCGAGTAGACCGGGTTCTGGTCCGCTCCCCTGTTCGCCGCCGTGATCACCTGCGCCGCGCCGCTCCCGTCGGAGGGGACGGTGTAGACGTTGAGGTCCGTCGTCCATGCGTCGGCGGCGCGCTGGTCCTTCGCCGTGTAGGCGATCTCGCGACCGTCGGGCGACCATGCGTACGCCTCGCTCCCGCCGAAGGGCGGGGGCGGTACGTCGTAGTCGGCGCCCGCGGTGAGATCGACCGGCGCGCCGCCCGCGGCGGCGACGGTGTAGAGGTGCGAACGCGTCCCGTCGCTCCATGCCGTCCAGTGCCGGTAGAGGAGGCTGTTCGCGATGTGCGCCTTCACCTTGCTCGTGTCGGCCTCCTTCGACTTGCCGGCGTTGCACGCGTCGTCCTTGCAGTCCGGGTAGACCGCCGTCGTGAAGGCGATGCGGTCGCCCGCCGGCGACCAGACCGGTCCACTCGCGCCGCCGTTGATCGTCGTCAGCTGCCGCTTGCCGGCGCCGCTGGCGTCGGCGACCCAGAGCTGGCCGCCGCTCGTGTAGGCGACGGATTTTCCGTCAGGGGACCAGCGGGCTTCCATCGCGTTGGTGCTCGCGTCGGGAAACTGCCGCGCGGTGCCGCCGGCAACGGGAATCAGCCAGCTGCGCGTCGTCCGCTTGTTCGCCGCGATGTCGGTGGTTCGGACCGCGTAAAGCAGCTGCGTCCCGTCGGGTGAGAGCTGGGGGTCGGAGACACCGGGGATGGCGGCGAAGTCCTCGAAGGTGATCGAACGCCCGCGGACGGCGGCGGCCGTAACGTTAGGCGTCTGCTGCTGCGCCGCGCACGCGGGAACGACGGCGAGGAACAGCGGCGCGAGGGCCGCGCTCATGAAGCGACGTGACATGCGTGGTGACCAGGTCGGTGGATGCGGTGCCGCCGGCGATCCGCGCCGCGCGGCGGGAGACGACGCATGACGTTCGCCCCGGCGCGGGGCCCGCGCAAGCGAAGAGGGCGGGGCCAGTGCTGGCCCCGCCCTCCGTGCTGCGTCCGGCCGAACGGTCAGCGCTGGAACGCGCTCGCGGTGTTCTGCGCGTCCGCGGGCTTCGACTCGATGACGAACACCACGCGGCGGTTCTGCTCCGCCCCAGGCTCGTCGTGCGACGCGTTCGGGACGACCAGTCGCGTCTTGCCGTACCCGACCGACCGGATCTGTTCGGAGCCCAGCCCCTTCGCGAGGAGCAGCGAGCGCACCGCGTCGGCGCGACGCCGCGACAGCTCGAGGTTGTAGGACTGCGTCCCCGCCGGATCGGCGAACCCCTCGACCGTTATGACCGACCCCGTGAAGTGCTTCTGCGCGACCTCGGCGAACCTGTCGATCGCGGGCTGGTCTTCGGCGCGGACGGTGGCATCGTCGAAGGCGAAGTTCACCGGGAAGGTGACCTTCACGCCATTCTCCATCGCGGTGATCTTCGCCCCGAACTCGGTGCGCAGGTTCTGCAGGTCGGTCCGCAGCGACGCGACGTCGCTCTGCACCGCGCCGAGCTGCGCGGCGTAGGCGCTGTCCGCCGCCATGCGCTGCGCGCGCTCCGCCTCCAGTGCCGCCTGCTGCTCGGCGAGCCCCCGCTTCAGCTGGCCGCGCGTCGCGCAGCCCGTCATCGCGACGGCGCCGGCAAGGCAGAGCGTGATGATCTTCGCTGTGTGCATCCGCTGTCTCCTGTTGGTGTCGGTGTGTCGTGATGCAGCTGCGACAGGCAACTTGCGAACCTTCGCTGCACGACAGCCCCGACCGCCAGACGCCGGAGGATGAGGATTCGATTACGCTGTGACGCACCGCACGCCACTGCTGCGCAGCGCGTCACATCCACGGCGCCTAACGGCAGCGTTCGGGCGCGAGGCGGCACCCCGGCCGCGCACGCTCGATCACGAACAGCCGCGCCCGCGGCCCGCGCCACACCGAGCGCGGCGGCGAGAAGTCGATCGTCATGATCTCGGCGCGCCGGAGCTGCACGTTCACGTCCTGCCCCTCCGCTTCGTTCACGACGACCCAGATCCGCTGCGCCGAGTCGGGGGTCGCACGGAGCAGCGCGCGTCCCCGTTCGCTCGGCGCGAGATAGTAGGCGAGCGGCAGGTCGCTCGGCGCCGTCGCGACCACGCGGTCGCCGGCTCGCGCGCGGGCCAGCAGCTCGCTGGCAACGGCCCGTGCCACCGGGAAGACGCCGGTGTCGTCGGCGGTCCAGACGACGCGG
>DASZNJ010000273.1:0-3990 GCA_035551575.1 Gemmatimonadaceae bacterium | reverse complement strand
CCGGCTCGTACTTCTCGAGCCAGTCGTCGACGCTCCCCGCCGCGCAGAAGACCGGGCGCCTGACGATCGTCCCCGACTCGGTCGTCCACTCGCTGGTCTACGACGACGCGAAGAACCGGGTCACCGGCGTCCGCGTCATCGACGCGAACACGAAGGAGCAGCGCGAGTACCGGGCGCGCATCGTCTTCCTCAACGCCTCGACGTTAGGCAGCACGCGCATCCTGCTCAACTCGAAGTCGGCGCGCTTCCCGAACGGGCTCGCCAACTCGAGCGGGGTGCTCGGCCAGAACCTGATGGACCACCATTTCATGGCCGGCGCCCGCGGCGAGATCCCCGGGCTGAAGGAGCACTACTACCAGGGAAACCGGCCTAACGGGATCTACATCCCGCGCTTCCGCAACCTCGACGAGAAGACGAAGCGCAGCGACTACATCCGCGGCTTCGGCTACCAGGGCGGCGCCAGCCGCTCCGGCTGGGGACGCGGCGGCTCCGCCCCCGGATTCGGCGTCCAGCTCAAGCGGCGGCTGCGCGAGCCCGGCGACTGGTCGATGGGGTTGACCGCCTTCGCCGAGTGCCTCCCGCGCGCCGAGAACGCGGTGACGCTGTCCGACGAGACCGACGAGTACGGGATCCCGAAGCTCAGGATCAACTGCGCGTGGGGCCCGAACGAGCTGGCGATGCGAAAGGACATGGCAGATTCAGCGGCCGAGATGCTCGAGGCGGCCGGCGTGAAGAACGTCGCCACTTACGACCTCCTCAAGCCCGACGGCCTCGGCGCCGAACCCGGACTCGGCATCCACGAGATGGGCACCGCTCGCATGGGTCGCGACCCGAAGACTTCGGTCCTCAACGCGCACAACCAGGCGCACGACGTCCCGAACCTCTTCGTGACGGACGGCTCGGCGATGACCAGCGCGTCGTGCGTCAACCCGTCGATCACCTACATGGCGCTCACGGCGAGGGCGTGCGACTACGCGGTGAAGCAGATGAAGGAGGGAGCGATCTAGAAGGACGGACCGCGGTGGGGGTGCGCGGCTCGAGCGCTCGGCGCCGCACGAGCACCAACAGGGGGAACGACGATTTCGCGGATTTCGCGGCTGACCGCGGATCGTTCGGCATGGCAGGTGAGCGCCACTCGCCGGGTCAACGGCTCTCGCCGATGACGCCGATCGTTCCCGGTGGCCCGCGGCGCCCCGCGGTGCCGACCCGAGGCCGTATCCGCGTCATCCGCGTCATCGGCGAAATTGCCGTTCACCCGTTGACGCCGATCAGGCGCGACGTCCTCCCCCGGCGCCCGGCACCAGGGCACTGGGTGAGGCGCCGGGTTCTCATCCACCCGGTGCCGGATCCTTCGTCGTCGGCGAGCTCGCCGCTCCCACTGCTACGAGCCCGGGCTGCTCAACCCTTGCGGGCTGTCCTCTGCGCACCCTCTGCGTCGCTGCGTCGCTGCGTCGCTGCGTCGCCGTTTCGCAGTCCTCCGGCGCTCCCCGCAGCACTCCCTCCGTCACCGGATCGCCCTCGCCAGCGTCGTCTCCCCGCGCAGGTGCGCTCTCGCCTTCTCCAGCGCGTCGTCGACGTTGTCGAAGACGTTTCCGGGTCCGATCTCGTCGAGAATCGGCGAGCGTGTCAACGCGGCGAGTGGTTGTGGCTGCACGTCGGACAGGAGCACGAGCGTGCCGTCCTGCCGCGAGCGGTGGACGACGTCCTTGAGCGCGTGCATCCCGGTCGAGTCCATCGCCGGGACGTTGCGAAGGCGGATGATCAGGACCTTCGGGTTGCCGGCGATGCGGCCGATGGTGTCCTTGAAGGTCGAGACGGCGCCGAAGAAGAAGGGACCGTTCACGTCGAAGACGTTCACTCCCTTCGGCACGGACTTGCGCCTGACGCTGTTGGCGGCGACGGTGTAGGGATCCTCGCCGTCCTCCAGCTCGTCGGTCACCGCGCTGACGTTGGTCACTTCGGCCATCCGGCGCATGAAGAGGAAGGCGGCGGCGACCATGCCGACGCCGATCGCGACGGTGAGGTCGACGAGGATCGTCAGGAAGAACGTCGCGAGCAGGACGGCGACGTCGCTCTTCGGGGCCTGAAGCTCGGCGCGGAAGGCGCGCCACTCGCTCATGTTGTAGGCGACGACGACGAGGATGGCGGCGAGCGACGCCAGCGGGATCAGCGCCGCCCATCGCCCGAAGAAGAGCGTGATGAGGAGCAGCGTCGCGGCGTGCACCAGCCCGGCCACCGGGGTGCGCCCCCCGTTCCTGACGTTGGTGGCGGTGCGCGCGATCGCGCCCGTCGCCGGGATGCCGCCGAAGAGCGGGGACGCGATGTTGGCGACGCCCTGTGCGACGAGCTCCATGTTCGAGCGGTGCCGGCTCCCGATCATCCCGTCGGCCACCACCGCCGACAGGAGCGACTCGACCGCGCCAAGCATCGCGATGGTGAACGCCGGAACGACCAGTGCGGTCAGCTGCGCGAACGAGACATGCGGCAGCGCGGGATGCGGAAAGCCCGCGCTGATCCCGCCGAACCGGCTGCCGATCGTCTCGACGGGCCAGTGCAGGAGCTGCGCGGCGACCGCCGCTATGATCAGCGCGACGAAGGGACCGGGGATGCGCCGGCTGACGCGCGGCCAGAACACCATGAAGGCGAGGCTGAACACCGAGATGCCGAGCGCATACGGGTTGAAGCTCGGCAGGTGCTGGACGATCTGCTCCCACTTCGGGAGGAACTCCGCGGGGAGGGGGCCCATGCGCAGGCCGAGGAAGTCCTTCACCTCGCTCGAGAAGATGATCACGGCGATCCCGCTCGTGAAGCCGATGACCACCGGCTGAGGGATGAACTTGATCACCGAGCCGAGCCTGACCGCGCCGATCACGACGAGGATTACGCCGGCCATCATCGTCGCGACGATCAAGCCGTCGATCCCGAACTTCTGGACGATGCCGTAGACGATGACGACGAACGCGCCGGTCGGGCCGCCGATCTGGACGCGCGATCCGCCGAGCGCGGAGATCACGAAGCCGGCGATGATCGCGGTGTAGAGGCCGCGCTCCGGGCCGACGCCGCTGGCGATGGCGAAGGCGATCGCGAGGGGGAGCGCGACGATGCCGACGACGATTCCCGCGACCAGGTCGGAGAGGAACTGTTCGCGGTCGTACGTCTGCAGCGTGGTAAACAGCTTCGGGACGAGCAAGGCGCGATGCTCCAGTATTCGAAAATGAACCTTGAAGGCGGGCAGGGCACGCCGCTTTCGTAGCCTACAGGCTGACGACGCTGGCCAACAGCCGAGGTAACACGCAGCTTCTGTCGGCGAATCCCTCACCATCACAGCTGGCGCGCGCCTCGATGCGACCTACTTCTCCTGGCGAATCCGTGGGGCCCGAGCGACAGCGCCGGATCTTCCTCGATGGCGTCGCCGGCAGGCGTCCAGCGATACCGGTTGACGCTGCACGCCTCGAGGACGCCGCTCGTGCGGTGATGAGCGCGGAGGCGTTCGCATACGTCGCCGGCGGCGCCGGCGCCGAGCGAACGATGGCCGCCAATCGCGAGGCGTTCGAGCGCTGGCGGATCGTGCCGCGCGTCCTGCGCGACGTGTCCGAGCGCGACAGCTCGATCACGCTCTTCGGGCAGCGGCTGCCCTCACCGATGCTGCTTGCGCCGATCGGTGTGCTCGAGATGGCGCACCGCGACGCCGACCTCGCCGTCGCCCGCGCCGCCGCGGCGGAAGGAGTGCCGATGATCTTCTCGAGCCAGGCATCGGTGTCGATGGAGCAGTGCGCGGCGGCGATGGGCGATGCGCCGCGCTGGTTCCAGCTCTACTGGAGCCGTTCCGATGACCTGGTGCGGAGCTTCGTGCGCCGCGCCGAGGGGTGTGGCTGCAGCGCGATCGTGCTGACCCTCGACACGACGCTGCTCGGCTGGCGCACGCGCGATCTCGACCTCGGCTACCTGCCGTTCCTGCGCGGCAAGGGGATCGCGCAGTACGTGACCGAC
>DASZNJ010000272.1:0-13955 GCA_035551575.1 Gemmatimonadaceae bacterium | reverse complement strand
CCCCCTGACGCCGCGGCACCGGCCGCCCCGTCCAGCGCCGGGGCCGGCGGCGGCAACGCGCCGCAGGTCACCTCGGGCGGCGGCAACGCGCCGCAGGTCGGCTCGCCAGAACCGCAGCCTGTCCGCCAGGGACCCGTCAGGCCTAACGGCCAGCGGGCGATCCTCCCCGTGCCGCTCCCCGGCTCGAAGGTCAACCCCGCCGACTCGGTCCGCGCCCTGACGCCGGACCGCCCGACCCCCCTCCCCGGCGCAAAGCTCAACCCCGCCGATTCGGTCCGCGCCGAACAGATCCGCCAGCAGCAGGCCGACTCCACCCGCAAGCCCTGAGCCCGTCATGACGCCGCACAGAACGAGTCATAACGAAGACGAATACTTCGCGAAGCACGACGCCGAGCTCCTCAAGGAGCGCCGTGCCGCCCTCGATGAACAGCGGGCGAAGCAGGAACGCGCCTCCCACTTCATGAAGTGCCCGAAGTGCGGCGCCACCCTCGAGGAGCGGAAGTTCCACACCATGGTCATCGACGTCTGCCCGGAGTGCCAGGGCACCTGGCTCGACGCCGGCGAGCTCGAGATGCTCGGCTTCGTGAGGCAGAGCGAGCTGCAGCGCTTCATCAACTCCCTCTTCGGTCTCAAGTAGTGCCAGTCGCGCCCCGGCCCGGCGATCCGGTCATCACCCCTGCCCTCGTTGCCGAACACGGACTCACGCCCGAGGAATACCAGCGCCTCATCGCACTGCTCGGCCGCGAGCCGACCTTCACCGAGCTCGGAATCGTCAGCGCGCTCTGGAACGAGCACTGCTCGTACAAGCACTCGCGTCCCTTGCTTCGCACGCTCCCCACGAAGGCGCCGTGGGTGCTGCAGGGACCAGGTGAGAACGCGGGGGTGATCGCGGTCGGGGACGGCCTCGCCGTCGCCTTCAAGATCGAGTCGCACAACCACCCGTCCGCGGTCGAGCCCTACCAGGGGGCGGCGACCGGAGTCGGCGGGATCCTGCGCGACGTCTTCACGATGGGTGCGCGGCCGATCGCGATGCTCAACTCGCTCCGATTCGGGTCGCTCGACTCGGCGCGCGTGCGCTACCTCTTCGCCGGCGTGGTGAAGGGTGTCGGCGACTACGGCAACTGCGTCGGCGTCCCGACGGTCGGCGGCGAGGTCGTGTTCGACCCGGCCTACGAAGGAAATCCTCTCGTCAACGCGATGTGCGTGGGCGTGCTGCACCAGGACGACCTCATGCTCGCCGTCGCCTCGGGGGTCGGCAATCCGATCATGGCGGTCGGCGCGCGCACTGGTCGCGACGGCATCCACGGCGCGACCTTCGCCTCCGAGGACCTGTCCGAAGGGAGCGACGCGAAGCGACCGCGCGTGCAGGTCGGCGACCCGTTCACCGAGAAGCTCCTGCTCGAGGCGAGCCTCGAGCTGATTCGCAGCGGCCACATCGTCGCGATCCAGGACATGGGTGCGGCAGGCCTCACCTCGTCGTCCGCCGAGATGGCCGCGCGCGGCGACGTCGGCGTCACCATCGACACGTCGAAGGTCCCCGTTCGTGAACAGGGGATGACGCCGTACGAGATCCTGCTCAGCGAGTCGCAGGAGCGGATGCTGGTCGTCGCGAAGGAGGGACACGAGGACGATGTCCGAAAGATCCTCACCAAGTGGGAGCTCGAGGCGGCGGTCATCGGCGAGGTGATCGCCGAGCCGGTCTACCGCGTGACTGAAGGCGACCGTGTCGTCGCCGAGTTCCCCGGTTCGCGCCTCGTCACCGACTGCCCGACCTACACGCCGGAGGCGCGGGAGAGCGACCTCACGCGCGGGCTGCGCGAACGCGACGTCTCGACGATCGCCGAAGCCGCCGAGGTGCGCGACCCCGTCTGGGTCCTCGATCAGCTGCTCTCCTCGCCGACGATCGCGAGCAAGCGCTGGGTGTATCGCCAGTACGACACGACGGTCCGCACGAACACCGTCATCGGCCCCGGCGGCGATGCCGCGGTCGTGCGGCTGCGCGGGACGGACAAGGGGCTCGCCCTCACCGTCGACTGCAACGGCCGCTACGTCTCGCTCGCCCCGCGGCTAGGCGCGAAGATCGCCGTCGCCGAGGCGGCCCGCAACGTGGCGTGCACCGGCGCCCGCCCGCGGGCGATCACCAACAACCTGAACTTCGGGAACCCGAAGCGCCCCGAGGTCTACTTCCAGCTGCGCGAGGCGATCGCCGGGCTGGGCGAGGCCTGCACCGCGTTAGGCACCCCGGTCACGGGCGGCAACGTCTCGCTCTACAACGAGAACCCGCAGGGCGCGGTGCACCCGACCCCGGTGATCGGGATGGTCGGCGTCCTCGACGACGTGGCCAAGGCGGTCGCGTCCCCCTTCACCGTCGACGGCGCGGCGATCGTCCTGCTCGGCGAGCCGACGGCGGAGATCGGCGCGACCGAGTACCTCGCCCGCATCCACGGCGTCGTAGCCGGGGCCCCTCCCGACTGCGACCTCGATGCGGCCCGGCGGCTGGTCGAGCTCCTCGTCGCCGGCGCCGAGAAGAAGCTCTTCGCCTCGGCGCACGACTGCAGCGATGGCGGGCTGGCCGTCGCCCTCGCCGAATGCTGCATGATGGACCGCGAGCGGCAGCTCGGCGCGACGATCGACCTCGGCGCGTGGCGGGAGCTCCCCCTTGCGTCGCTCCTCTTCGGGGAGGCGCAGAACCGCGTCGTCGTCTCGACCACCGATTCCGGCGCGGTGCTCGCGGAGGCGAAGCGGCAGGGAGTTCCCGCCAGGGTGATCGGGCAGGTGTCCGCGCAGTCGAACTCCCTCTCGATTCGCGTCGGCTCGCGCCTGGTCGACGCACCGCTCGCCCGGCTGGCGACGGCCTGGCACGACGCGATCCCGAGGATCATGTCCCGCTCCGTCGCCGCGGCGGCGGCGGTGATTACCGAGACGCTCTCGCAACGGTGAATTAGTAGCAATGTGTGGCATATTCGGGGTACGTGGGAATCCGCAGGCCGCGGAGCTGGTCCACCTCGGCCTGTACTCGCTCCAGCATCGCGGGCAGGAATCGTCGGGGATCGTCACCGTCGATGACGCCGGACGCGCGCACTCCGTGCGGGCGATGGGGCTGGTCTCGGAGGGCCTCTCGGAGAGCGAGATGCCGGAGCTCACCGGGAGCGTCGGCATCGGCCACACCCGGTACAGCACCGCCGGGTCGTCGATCCTCGCCAATGCGCAGCCGGTGGTGGCCAGCGTCCGTGGTGGCGCGGTCGCGCTTGCCCACAACGGCAACCTCACCAACGCGACGGAGCTGCGCCGCGAGCTCGAGGACCTCGGCGCCATCTTCTCCTCGACGATGGACTCCGAGGTGATCGTCCATCGCATCGCGCGCTCGACCGCCGCGCGCCCGGAGATGCGGCTCGCCGAAGCGCTCGAGGGAGTCGAGGGAGCCTATTCCCTGCTCGTGCTGATCGGCGACACCCTCCTCGCCGCGCGTGATCCGCGCGGCTGGCGCCCGCTCGTCATGGGTCGGCTCGGCGACGCAGTGGTGTTCGGATCGGAGAGCTGCGCCCTCGACATCATCGGCGCGCGGGCGGAGCGCGAGGTCGAGCCGGGGGAGATCATCGTCGTCGACCGGGAAGGGGTGCGCACCGGCGCACGGCTCGCGACGAGCGAATCGCGGCGGTGCGTCTTCGAGTACGTCTACTTCGCGCGCCCCGACAGCCGCGTCTTCGGCGGTTCGGTGGACCGGGCGCGCCGCTCCCTCGGGCGTCGCCTCGCCAGGGAGCATCCGGCTCCCAGCGCGGACCTCGTGTTCTCCGTTCCCGATTCGTCCAACTCGGCGGCGCTCGGCTTCGCCGAGGAATCGGGGCTGCCGTACGAGCTCGCGCTCATCCGCAACCACTACGTGGGGCGCACCTTCATCCAGCCTACCCAGGGCGCGCGCGACGCGAAGGTCCGCGTCAAGTACAACGCGGTCCGCGAAGTGCTCGAGGGAAAGCGGGTCGTGATGGTCGACGATTCGATCGTCCGAGGCACGACGACGCGCGGCCTCGTCGCCATGGTGCGCGCGGCCGGCGCGACGGAAGTGCACATGCGCGTCAGCTCCTCTCCGGTCACCGGTCCCTGCTACTACGGCATCGATACGCCGACGCGCGAGGAGCTCATCGCCGCGAACCTGACCATCCCGCAGATCGCCGAGCACCTCGGCGTCGACTCACTGGGTTACCTGTCGCTCGACGGCATGCTGCAGTCGGTGCCGGACGGCCCGCACGGGTTTTGCCATGCCTGCTTCTCCGGCGATTACCCGACGGCACCACCAACCGACCCAGACAAGCTCCGCGCCGGTTGCGGATGCTGAGCCGGCACCCTCAGTGACTCAGAACGTCTATTTCTTCGGCAACGGCAAGGCTGACGGCACTCGCGACATGAGAGCGGTGCTGGGCGGCAAGGGAGCGAATCTCGCCGAGATGGTGAATCTCGGCGTTCCTGTACCCCCCGGCTTCACGATCGCCTGCTCGGTCTGCGTCGAGTACCTGGAGACGCGGACGATCGACGACTCGCTGCGCGAGGAGGTCGCCCGCAACCTCGTGCAGCTCGAGAAGACGACGAGCCGCCGCTTCGGCGATCCGTCTTCCCCGCTCCTCGTCTCGGTGCGCTCCGGCGCGCCGGTGTCGATGCCGGGGATGATGGAGACGATCCTCAACCTCGGGCTGAACGACCGCACAGTCGTGGGCCTCGCGCAGCAGAGCGGGAGCGCTCGCTTCGCCTACGATTCGTACCGCCGGTTCATCCAGATGTACGGCGACGTGGTGCTCGGCGTCCCGATCAGCCAGTTCGAGCACCTCCTCAAGTCGAAGCGGATGACGAGCGGCGTCGAGACCGACGCCGAGCTGTCGGAGGACACCCTTCGCAACCTGGTCGAGGAGTACAAGCAGCTCGTCCGTGCGACGACCGGGCAGGAGTTCCCGATGGACCCGGGCGAGCAGCTGTGGGGGGCGATCGAGGCGGTCTGGAAGTCGTGGACGCTGAAGAAGGCGGTCGACTATCGCCGCGCCAACCGCATCGACGAGACGTTAGGCACGGCCGTCAACGTGGTGGCGATGGTGTTCGGGAACATGGGCGACGACTCGGGCACCGGAGTCGCGTTCACGCGCGACCCGTCGACCGGCGAGCACGTCTTCTACGGCGAGTTCCTGGTCAACGCGCAGGGTGAGGACGTCGTCGCCGGGATTCGCACCCCGCTCAGGATCGCCGACATGGAGGCACGGCTCCCGGGCGCCTTCGCCGAGCTGATGGAGACGCAGAAGAAGCTCGAGACGCACTACCGCGACATGCAGGACATCGAGTTCACCGTCGAGCGCGGCCGGCTCTACCTCCTCCAGACGCGGAGCGGGAAGCGCACGGCGATGGCCGCGGTGCGCATTGCCGACGAGATGGTGAACGAGGGGCTGATCTCCGACCGGGAATCGGTGAAGCGCGTCGAGCCCGAGCAGCTCGACCAGCTGCTGCACCCGGTGATCGATGGCGCCGTCCGCGCGACCCCGATCGTGCAGGGCCTTCCGGCATCTCCCGGGGCCGCGAGCGGGATCGCGGTGTTCGATCCCGACGTCGCGGAACGGCGCCATGCAGCCGGCGACAGCGTCATCCTCGTCCGGGAGGAGACGACCCCGGAGGACTTTCACGGGATCGTCGCCGCGCGCGCCGTGCTGACCGCGCGCGGCGGGATGACGAGCCACGCGGCCGTGGTGGCGCGCGGGATGGGCAAGTGCGCGGTGGTCGGAGCGAAGGACATGCACGTCGACGTCGGGCTGCGCCGCTTCACCGCCGGCGAGACGACGGTGTCCGAGGGGGAGTGGATCACCCTCGACGGCGCGACGGGACGGGTCTTCGCCGGGGCGCTGCCGACGATCCCGAGCGAGGTGATTCGCGTCGTCAACGGGCAGACGCGCGAGCAGGATGCCCCGGCGTACCAGTCGTTCGACCGGCTGATGAAGCGCGCAGACAGGGTGCGCCGCCTGAAGGTCCGCGCCAACGCCGACACCCCGCACGACGCGCGCGTCGCCCGGGCCTTCGGCGCGGAGGGGATCGGCCTGTGCCGGACGGAGCACATGTTCTTCGAGGGCGACCGGATCAACGCGATGCGCGAGATGATCGTCGCCCGCGACGAGATGGGACGGCGCCGCGCGCTGGCCAGGCTCCTGCCGATGCAGCGGCACGACTTCGAGGGGATCTTCGAGGCGATGAGCGGGTTTCCGGTCACCATCCGGCTGCTCGATCCGCCGCTGCACGAGTTCCTCCCGCACGGTGGCGAGGAGAGCAAGCTGCTCGCCCGCCAGCTGGGGCTCACGCGGCCGGAGCTTTCGCGGATCGTCGACGCGCTGCGCGAGACGAACCCGATGCTCGGGCACCGCGGCTGCCGGCTGGGGATCAGCTATCCCGAGATCACGGAGATGCAGGGGCGGGCGATCTTCGAGGCGGCGGTCCGTGCCTCACGGCGCGGGCTCGATGTCCGCCCCGAGCTGATGATCCCCCTCGTCGCGACGAAGCGCGAGTTCGAGCACCAGCGAAACATTCTGGTGGCCCAGGCCGAAGAGGTGCTGGGGGGGATGGGGGAACCGGTTAGCTACACGATAGGTACGATGATCGAGCTTCCCCGGGCAGCGCTGATGGCGGGTGACATCGCCCAGTCGGCCGAGTTTTTCTCGTTCGGGACGAACGACCTGACCCAGACCACGTTCGGGCTGAGCAGGGACGATGCGGGGCGGTTCCTTCCCTCCTACGTGGAGAAGGGTATCTTCCCCGAGGATCCTTTCCAGGTACTGGACCAGGACGGAGTCGGGAGGCTGATTCGCATGGCGGTCGACGACGGACGCAAGACCCGCCCCGGTCTCAAGGTGGGCATCTGTGGGGAACATGGTGGCGATCCGCGGTCGGTGAAGTTCTGCCACCGGATCGGGCTCGATTACGTGTCGTGCTCGCCGTATCGCGTCCCGATCGCGAGGCTCGCCGCCGCGCATGCCGCACTCGAACAGGCCTAGAGTGGGAGTCGTCGTCCCGCGCACGGCGCACGGCGCCCACGTTCCGGTCTCCCCGCACGGCGGCCGGCTCGAGCGCTCCCCGTCGCGGGCGCTGCGCATCGCGCTCGTCACCGAGTACTACTATCCGCACCTCGGCGGCATCTGCGAGCACGTGCACTATTTCGCGCGCGAGGCGCGGGCGCGCGGCCACCACGTCGACATCATCACGTCGGAGATCCCGGGTGCGCCCCCCCAGCCCCACGTGATCGGGATCGGACGGTCGCAGTCGGTCTACGCGAACGGGTCGCAGGCGCGGATCACCGTCGGGACCGGGCTCCGGCAGCGGATGCGGCAGACGCTCGCCCGTGGCCGTTATGACATCGTCCACGTGCACTCGCCGCTCAGCCCCGTGCTCCCCGTGCTGGCGATCGACGAGGCGGACTGCCCGGTCGTCGGGACCTTCCACACCTATTTCGACCGCTCGATCGGCTACACGTTAGGCAGGCGGTACTTCCAGCGCCGGCTCGACAGGCTGGCGACGGCGATCGCCGTGTCGCACTCGACCACCGTCGCCCTCGAGCGGTACTTCGACGCCGACTGGCACATCATCCCGAACGGGATCGACGCGAACTTCTTCAACCCGGACGCGCCGCGCCCGGCGGCGGTGCGCAGCGACGTCCCGGTCATCCTCTTCCTCGGCCGCTTCGACCCGCGCAACGGGCTGCGGATGCTGATGGAGACCTTTCGCCGGGTGCGCGGGCCGAAGCGCGAGGCGCAGCTGGTGGTCGTCGGCGGCGGGCCGCTCGAGTCGCACTATCGCCGCCTCGCGAAGCACGACCCCGACATCACCTTCGTCGGGCCGGTCCTCGAGGGGCGTCCCGGCTATTACGCGAACAGCTCGATCTACGCCTGCCCGACGACGAAGGCCTCGTTCGGGATCACGCTGCTCGAGTCGATGGCCTGCGCGACGCCGATCGTCTGCTCGGACATCCTCGGCTTCCGCGACGTGGTCAGGAACGGGCGCGAGGCGCTGATGGTGCCGCGCGGCGACGAGGGTGCTCTTGCCGACGGCCTCGTCCGGCTGCTCGACGACGAACCGCTCCGTCATCGCCTTGGCGCGACCGGCCGGGAGATCGCCCAGTCATACGCCTGGCCGCGGGTGACCGACCAGGTCCTGTCCGTATACGCCGACGTCCTCAACCTGGCGGCAGCGCCGGCGGCATGATCGCCGCGGTGGGCGCGGTCGGCGTTGCGGCGGTCGGCGCGCTCGTCCACGGGACATACCATCGCAACAGTCCGCTCTTCGGCGCTGCGTTAGGCAGGCTCCCGCTGCGCACCCGCGGCGAACGCGTCGTCGCCCTCACCTTCGACGACGGTCCGAACCCCGAGGCGACGCCGCGGATCCTCGATTCGCTGGCCGCCACCGGCACCATCGCGACCTTCTTCCTCCTCGGCCGCCACGTCGAGCGCTGGCCCGCCCTCGCCGGGCGGGTGGCCGCCGAGGGACACGTCATCGGCAACCACGGCTGGTTTCACAGGAAGCTGCACACGCAGTCGCCGGCCAGCGTCAGGCGCGACCTCGAGCTGGGGACCGCCGCCATCGCCGGTGCGACAGGCGCGACCCCGCGCCTGTTCCGTGCGCCGCACGGCTTCCGGGCACCGTGGGTCAGCCACATCGCCCGGACACTAGGACAGCGGACCGTCGGCTGGTCGCTCGGAGTCTGGGACAGCGCGCTTCCCGGGGTCGACGCCATCGTCGACCGCACGGTGAGCGGTGCGCGACCCGGCTCGATCGTGCTCCTTCACGACGGGGACGGCTACGACGCGTCCGGCGACCGAAGCCAGACTGCGGCCGCCGTTCCCCTGATCATCAGTGCACTGAAGTCGCGCGATTACCGGTTCGCTGGAGTCCCCGCCACATGACGACCCCGGAACTCACCGCCCCCGAGATCGCGCTCGCCGTCGAGCCGCCGAAGCCGCGGACCCCGTTGTTCCGCGCCCTGCGGGCCCTCCTCGTCATCGCGATCATCGCGCTGCTCGTGCTGTTCGCGCGCACCGTGAACTGGCACGAGGCGTGGGCGTCGATCCGGAATGCCGACCGCCGCTGGCTCCTCGCGGCCGCGGTGGTGAACCTGCTCTCCGTCGCGGTGAAGGGCATCCGCTGGTGGATCTTCCTCCGGCGCGTCGGCGTCGACCGTCCCGGACTGGCCATTCGCGCGTCGCTCGCCGGCGCGGGGCTGAACAACGTTCTCGTCGCCAACGGCGGCGAGGCGGCCCGCGTGGTGTTCGTCGCCCGCGCGAGCAGCGTTCCCGCCGGGACGATCCTCGCGACGCTGGCCATCGAGCGCGTCTTCGACCTCGTCGGCTACGTGCTCTTCCTCGCCGTCGCCGCGCTCGTCCTCCCCCTCCCCGAGGCGCTGTCCCGCTGGCGCTGGCCCGCCGCCGCGGCGCTGGTCATCGCGCTCGGCCTGCTCTACTGGCTCGTGCTTCGCGCACGCGTCAGGCGGGCGAGCGGAGTGCTGGCCATTCACGACGCCCTCGCCCCGGCCGGTGCGGGCTTCGCGTCGCGCACCGGCGTGCGGCTCCGCAACGCCCGGGGGCAGTTCCTCAACGCGATGGCCCTCGTCGCGGGGGTGCGGCGATTCGCCGCCGCGCTGCTCCTCTCGGTGATCGCCTGGGCGATGCAGCTGGCGACGTTCGCCTGGACCGCGCGCGCGGCGGGACTGCCGCTCCCCCTCGCCGGCGACGTCGCGACGCTTCTCGCCGTCAACCTCGGTTTCCTCGTCCGTGCGACGCCGGGGAACGTCGGATTCTTCCAGCTCGCCTACGCCCTCGCCGCCGAACCCTTCGGCGCGGCACGTGACGGTGCGATCGCCGTGGCGCTGCTCATCCAGACGCTGCAGATCATCCCGGTGACGGTGCTCGGCGTCGCGATGGCTCCCGAATTCCTCGTCAGCCGGAAGAAGCCGGTCCCTCCGCGTTAGGCAGGGCGGGCGGCGCTACCAGCCGCCCTCCATGGCGACGACGTTCTGCGCGAGCCGCTCGCCGACATAGCAGTGCATCCCGCAGCGGATGAGCCCTGCCCCCTTCAGCGCCCGCGCGTAGTACTGCGGTGGACGGAGGTCGATATGGTGCAGGTCCCCGACCAGCTCGTCCTTCGACGTATAGATCTCGAGATAGGCGAGTCCGCGCAACCTGGAGGCGATCTGCGCGAGCCCGCGATTCAGCTCTCCCGTCGTCAGGTAGTTCACCACGTCGGCGCAGACGATCAGGTCGAATCCCTTCCCGACCCTCGCCGCGTCGAGCCCGTCGAAGGTGCCGCGGCGGAGATTGCGCTTCTTCCCGAACCGCGCGACCGCGTACTCGCTCGGCTCAACGCCGACGTACCGGATGCCGCGCCGCATCCGCTCGAGGATCGGCTGCCACGCACCTTCACCGGCGCCGACGTCGAGCACCGTCCGCACCTCCCGCCCGAGCATGAGCTCCGCCGCGCTCAGCGCCAGCCGCACCTTCCGCTCGACCGCCGCCGGGGAGTGGACCCGTGTCCGCGGCTTGCGGTAGAACCGCTCGAAGTATTCGCGATCGTATCGCTTCTGGTTGCGTGCAGTGGTCGCCGGCATCCGTGGAAAATAAGCCCCTTCAACGGGTCAGAGTGGTTGAACAACGATGACGGGAGACGGCGGGTGAAACGGCGGGATTATTTACAGGAGGCTCGGATGGCGCGGAGAGTCCTGCGACGGCGGATGTCCCTTCGCCGGATCTCGAGGGCTTTGGGGGCAAGCGGGGCGAGATCGTCTCGCCGCGCTTGGCCCAAAGTCGTTCGGGCTCGTAACAATGGGAACGACGATTTCGCGGATTTCGCGGATCGTTCCTGGTAGCAGGCGGCGATCCGCCTGGCTGCCCGATGCAGTATCCGCGTCATCAGCGTCATCCGCGAAATCGTCGTTCCAACTTGTTGATGCTCGTGAGCCGTCGAGCACTCGATCCGCGCGCGGAGATCACGACCCAGCTGGAACTACTTGGGGACCAGCAGGAGCAATGATCTCACCGCGCTTGCCCCCCACAGCAGTTCCGGCCCCGGCGAAGCGAAGCCCGCCGTCGCAGTGACTCTCCGAGCCCTCCGAGCCTTCTGTAGATAATCGCGCCGTTCGACCGCCGTCTTCCCGCCTCCCGCGTCATCGTTATTCAACGACTCTGACCCCTCGAGAGCGTTCGACGCTGGCACGGGGCTTTCATTGTGCCGCCGCATGCCTGCTGCCTCCCATGGTCCCGCGAAGAACGAAGATCTCCACGGCAGCGTCCCGGATGAATCGCCGGTCGTCGTCGTCGCGATCGACGTCATCAACGACCTCGAATTCCCGGGGGGCGAAGAGCTGGAGGGACCGGCGTTGCAGATGGCGCGCGAGCTGAAGCCGCTGCTCGCGCGCGCGCGCGAAGCGGGAATCCCCGTGATCTACGCGAACGACAACTTCGGGAAGTGGCGGTCGGATTTCCGCGCGCTCCTCGACCACTGCCTCGACGACAATGTTCGCGGGCGGAAGGTGGCCGAACTGCTGCGGCCGGGCGCGGACGACTACTTCATCCTCAAGCCGAAACACTCGGCCTTCTTCGCGACCGCGCTCGACACCCTGCTGGCGTATCTCAAGGCACGGACGCTGATCCTCTGCGGGATCGCCACCGACAGCTGCGTCCTTGCGACGGCAACCGATGCGGACATGCGCGACCTGCACGTCGTCGTCGCCGAGGACTGCGTGGCCGCGCTCACGGCCGAGCGCCACGAGCGTGCGCTCGCGCACGTCCGTGAAACGCTCGATGTCCGCACCATGAAGGGCGCGGACATCGACTTCACTGCGCTCGCCGCGGAGGTCGAGGGCGCAGCTACTTCTTCGGCTCGAGCTCCAGCGAAGCAGAGTTGAGGCAGTAGCGAAGTCCCGTCGGGCGCGGACCGTCGTCGAACACGTGGCCGAGGTGGCCGCCGCACTTCGCGCAGACGACCTCGGTACGGCGCATCCCATGGCTGACGTCGGTGTGCTCGGCCACCTTCGACGCGTCGAGTGGCTCGGTGAAGCTCGGCCACCCGGTGCCCGAGTCGAACTTCGTCTCCGAGCTGAAGAGGGGCTCGCCGCACCCGGCGCAGCGGTACGTGCCGGGGTCCTTGGTCGCCCAGTATTTTCCCGTGAATGCCCGCTCCGTGCCCTTCTCGCGGAGGATCCGGTGCTGCTCAGGGGTCAGCGCCCGCTCGCGTGACGCGGCGCCCTGCGCGCCCTTCTGGTTCGTCGTGTCGCTCATGTCGTCTCCGGTGAGAGGCCGGTGGTAAAGCGGAACGGCGGCTCCGAAGTTCGCGGAGCCGCCGTTGCCGATGCAGTTCTGTTCTCCAGCTCCTTCCCTTCAGTGGACCCGCGGGGTACTGCCCCCCGGTCCGGGCAAGGATCTACCGACGCGTCTACGTGTGTAGCTCACCGATTGAGGTCTCCAGACGCTGGCCGATGAGCCGCCCACGGCTGAACAAGTTCTCCAAAGTCTCACCCGCCGGCGGAGAACGCGCCCTTGGGCCAGCCCGGATTTTCGATACTCACGTGCCGCCCCGGGCGGGCTGCCTCGTGAGCACTGCCGGCGTAACTAGAAGTTACGCGGCGAGCGCCAGGTTGTCGTTGGCGATTGAAATTTACCCGAGAGTTTAACCAGGGCTCAGGAAGCCTGGACACGCGACGCCGATGCCACCATACCCGTCGAATCTAGTTCGGGCCCGTTGGTCGATCGGTCCCTCAAATATACCCTGCGGGCGACCAGTTTTCAACCGATCGGGGCTCGCGTGTTTGTGATGTTTCCCGGCCGGGCTCAACGGTCTTCCCCCGGCAGTGCCCGCGCGGTCCGGACCTGGTTGCGGCCGCCGTCCTTCGCCTCGTACAGCGCGCGGTCGGCAGCCGGGAAGAGCGCGTCGCGGAGGGCAGTGCTCTCCGGATAGCCCGCGACCCCGAAGCTCGCGGTGACCCTGATCGTGCGATCGCCGTGCTGGACCGGCTTCCCCTCGATCGCCTTCCTCACCCGCTCGGCAACTTCCTGCGCACGCTCGACGCTCGTCTCGGGGAGGAGGATCGCGATCTCCTCGCCGCCATATCGCGCGCAGACGTCCTCGGCGCGCAGGCAGTCGAGGAAGACCCGCGCGACCGCCTTCAGCACCGCGTCGCCCGCCTCGTGCCCGTAGCTGTCGTTCACCCGCTTGAAATGGTCGACGTCGGCGACGATGAGCGAGGCGGGCGACCCGTGGGCCAGCGAATCGGAAACGATGCGAGCCAGCTGCTCATCGAAGTGGCGCCGGTTGTAGAGTCCGGTGAGCTGGTCGGTGCGCGCGCGGCGCCACTCCTCCTCGATCTCCCATGCCGTCTCCAGTGAGCGTGCGGCGATCACACCGAGCAGGCTGACGTTCTCCACCTCGCGGCGCGTCAGCGTGTCGGGCGTGTCGCTTTCGATGACGATCGCGCCGATGACGCCGATGTCGGCGCGGGCGAGGGGGAGCACCGCGAGCCCGCCGAGTTCGCGCGCCGGCTCGCCGTTCCCATAGATCGTCGCCCCGCGCAGCACGCGCGCATCCTCCTTGTGGAGGAGCTTTCGCATCGCGCACTGCTCGGCGACGACCGAGTCGCCGTCGATCGCCAGGCCGGGCGGGAGGGTGTGCCCCCGCGAAACGGCCATCACCGTCCCGGTCTCGTGCTCGGGGTCCCAGCGGACCAGCGCCGAGCGCTGGGCCGAGGTGACCTCGATCGCCGTCTGGCAGATCGCCGCGCCTAACGCGTCGGTGGTCTTCGCTGCCTGCAGTCGCTCGGCGGCGCGGATCAGCGCCGGGGTCGAGAGCAGGTGGCGACTTGCCTCACGGCGGAGGTCGAGCAGGTCGAGCAGCACCGCCGCGTGCGCGGCGTGGCGCGCCGCCCAGCGCTTCGCCCCGTCCGGTGTATGGGTGAGCCC
>DASZNJ010000271.1:0-18486 GCA_035551575.1 Gemmatimonadaceae bacterium | reverse complement strand
GGGGGGCGGCGGAACGGCGCATTCCCCCCTCCGGCAATTGCTCTGCGAGAGCGCCGATTGACCAATTCTGCAATATTTTGGAGATAATTAGACAATTTTGCCGAATATTTTGCGTCTTTGTCAAAGAGGATGTGCGTAATTTGCACTTTTCTCTTGACAGCCGGTGCCCTGACCTTTTACTCTCTGGCGACCCTCCACCCCCACCGGAGACCATGAAGCTGATCGTCACCGTCGTCCGTCCTGAACGGCTGCACGTGGTCAAGGAAGCGCTGTTTCGCGTCGGCGTCACCGGCATGACCCTCTCCCGCGTCAGCGGCCATGGCGGGGAGCACGAGGTCATCGAGCAGTACCGCGGATCGGCGGTGCTCTTCGAGTTCCGCGACAAGGTCCGCATCGAGATGGCGGTGTCCGAGCCCTTCGTCGAGGCGACCGTCAACGCGATCCTCCATTCCGCGCGCACCGGCGACGTCGGCGACGGGAAGATCTTCATCCAGCCGCTCGAGCAGGTGATCCGCATCCGCACCGGCGAGCGCGACGTCGAAGCGCTCACTCCCGTCACCGCCGACGAAGTGCAGGCCCGGGCCGAGGAGCACGCCGAGCTGCACGAGATCGCGGGGAGCGCCGAATGACCGGCGCGACGACGCTGCCGGCGCTCTCCGCCGGCGACACCGCCTGGACGCTGGTCGCCACCGCGCTCGTCCTGCTGATGGTCCCCGGGCTCGCGCTCTTCTATGGGGGGCTCGTCCGGTCGCGCGCGGTGCTCAACACCTTCATGATGAGCTTCGCCGCACTCGCCCTCGTCAGCGTGCAGTGGGTCGCGTTAGGCTACACGCTCGCCTTCGCGCCCGGCGGGGGGACCGGTGACCTGCGCTGGGCGGGGCTGCGCGCGATCGGCCTCGGCGCCGGTCCCTACTCGGCGACGATCCCCCACGTCGCCTTCGTCGCCTTCCAGGCGATGTTCGCCGGGATCGCCGTCGCCCTCATCTCCGGGGCGATGGTCGAGCGGATCCGCTTCCCCGTCTACCTCGCCTTCGCCGCGCTCTGGACGACGCTCGTCTACGATCCGCTCGCCCACTGGGTGTGGGCGACCGACGGCTGGCTGCACACGTTAGGCGCGCTCGACTTCGCCGGCGGCACCGTGGTCCACGTCAGCGCCGGAACGGCGGCGCTCGTCGCGGCGACGATGCTCGGCCAGCGCCGCGATCGCGGACGGACCGCGCTCCTCCCGCACAACGTCCCGTTCACGCTCATCGGCGCGGGGCTGCTCTGGGTCGGGTGGTTCGGCTTCAACGCCGGCTCGGCGCTCGCCGCCGACGGGATCGCGGCGAACGCGCTCCTCACCTCGCACACCGCTGCCGCGTCGGCGCTTCTGGTCTGGGTGCTGATCGACCTGAAGCGGGTCGGCCAGGCGACCGCGGTCGGCGCGGCGACGGGTGCCGTCGTCGGGCTGGTCGCGATCACCCCGGCGGCCGGCTATGTCTCGCCGCTCGCGGCGATCGTGATCGGCGCCGCCGGCGCGGGCGCGAGCTATGCGGCGATCCAGCTCCGCAACCGCACGCGCATCGACGATGCGCTGGACGTCTTCGCCTGTCACGGCATGGCCGGGATCGTCGGCGCACTGCTGACCGGTGTCTTCGCCCAGCGCGCCATCAACGCCGGGGGCGCCGACGGGCTGCTCGCCGGCAACCCGCGACTCCTCGGCGTCCAGGCGATCGCGGTGCTCTGCACGATCGCCTTCGCTGGCGCGATGACGGCGATCGTCCTCAAGGGACTGGCGCTGGTCACCGCCCTGCGCTCGGCGGTGCCCAACGAGCTGCGCGGGATCGACCTGACCGAGCACGGCGAGCACGCCTACCACGACGGCGACACCTCCGAGATCGCCGGCGACGGCCTCCGCGTCGGGCAGCCGGTGCTGCTGACGGCGGTGGTGGAGCACGAGGAGGAGCTGGTGCGGGCGGACGCCGCCTGACTCGGGGGGCAGGTGTCAGGGGTCAGGGCTTCGCCACGTCAGGCACAGTGGGTGCCAGGGACGGGGGGGGCCCGGGGCCGGACGAACGATAGCGTCGTTCCTGCCCCCTGCCCCCTGACACCTGACACCTGGCCCCCTGCCCCCTACCCCTTGATCGTCGCCGACGCCTCGTCCCACGTCACGACGTTCTTCCGGAAGTAGGACTCGTTCGCCATGTGGCAGGCGAGGGCGGCGTGATGGCCGAACAGCGCGTCCTCGACGACCGGCTTCCGCGAGCGGACCGCGTCGAAGTAGTTCTGCAGGTGCGGCTGGATGTCGTCGTAGTCGTGGCCGCGGAAGGTGATCGTCTCGCTGGTCGCCTGCTTCGCGACGCGGGCGTCGTTCTCGGCGTGCCACTTCGCGAAGTATGCGTCGCGCAGCGCCTTCGGGAAGCTGTAGGCGTAGTAGCTCGGGTACGAGTCTTCGCCCGTCTGCGGGGTGAACGTCAGCCCGCCGCCATTCACCTCGAGAATCCCCTTCGAGCCCTGGAAGCGGTAGACCTCGGGCATCTCGGTCGCGAGGTTGAGGTGCATGTAGACGGGGAGGTCGCCGTAGTAGTAGCTGGTCGCGTGCACGTCGGGCATGTTGCGCCCGTCCTTCCAGTGGCGGATGCCGCCGACCGCGAACGCCTGGCGCGGCGGCTCGTTGATCTCGAGCATGAACATCATGCCGCTGATCAGGTGGACGAGGAGGTCGCCGGCGACGCCGGTGCCGTACTCCTTCCAGCAGCGCCAGCGCGCGAACACGTTGGGATCGAGCGGCCGCTTCGGGCGGACGTCTCCCTGCCAGGCATCCCAATCGAGGTTCTTCGGCGACAGATCCGGCGGGGGCGGATATTCCCACGCGCCGTTAGGGTCGTTCCGTCCGAGGAACCCCTCGACGAGCATCAGGTCGCCGAGGATGCCGGAGGCGATCATCTCGCGCGCCTTCGCCGTGACGTTCGAGCTCACCCGCTGCGAGCCGATCTGCACGATCCGCCCGCTCCGCTTCGCGGCCGCGACCATCGCCAGCCCGTCGGCCGCGCTGTGCGACATCGGCTTCTCGCAGTAGATGTCCTTCCCCGCGCTCACCGCGTCGACGACGATCTGCCGGTGCCAGTGGTCGGGGACCGCGGCGACGATGCAGTCGATGCTCTTGTCGTCGAGCAGCTGCTGGTAGCGGCGCGTGACGGGGAGGTCCGCCCGCACGATCTCGCGGGCGAGGGCGTGGCGCCCGTCGTAGAGGTCGCAGGCGGCGGCGCATTCGACGCCGGCCAGCGCGATCGACGTGCCCAACAGCGACGATCCCTGCATCCCGACGCCGATCATCCCGAATCGCACGCGATCGCTCGGCGCGACGCGTCGCTGCGGGAGGGCGAGCGGCTCCGGCGCCAGGCGGATCGTCCTGTCGGCGAGCGATGCCCCGGCGACGGCGGCGGTGACTCCGATGAACTCACGGCGGGTGAAATCGTCCTTCGACATGGGGCGGCTCCCGATGCTGGTGGGTCAGGCGGGGTGCGTCGCGCGCGCTGAGAATGGCAGCAGTCCCGGGGAAGGTCCAGAGGGCGGAAGCAGCCGCGATCGAGGGAGCGCGCACCCGGGCCCAGCGACGGCGGGGGCGCCGGCGGTGAATCTCCGTCAGGCGCGGCCGGCCGCGGCACTCTTCGCCGTGAGCGCTCTCGAAACCCGCGACACGGTCGTCCAGCGGTCGCCGGCGTCCCGATCGAATCGCTTCCGCCGCGCCGCGCGGATCGGGACGAGTGTCATCGCGATGGTCAGACGATCTTCAGGTCGAGCACGTCCTTCGAGGCGCGGGGGTAGCGAAGATCGAGGTCGTCGAGCGCATCGGCGATCGTGCGGGCGACCAGGTAGTTCCGGGCGTCGTTGTCGTCAGCGGGAACGACGTACCATGGGGCAGCCTCGGTGCTGGTGTGCTCGAGGATGCTCCGGTACGCCTTCGTGTACTCGCTCCAGAGCGCCCGGTCGTCGAGGTCGGCGGCCCTGAACTTCCAGTTCTTCGTCTTGTCGCTGAGCCGGTCGTTCAGGCGCTGCTTCTGTTCCCCCCGGGAGATGTGGAGCAGGAACTTGAGGACGACGACGCCGCTCTCCGTGAGCAGCCGCTCGAAGTCGTTGATCCGCTGGTAGCGGGCCAGCCACTCCTTCTTCTTCATCCCTCCGCGGACGCGTGGGACGATCACGTCCTCGTAGTGCGAGCGGTTGAAAATCCCGATCATCCCCAGCGGCGGAACGCGAGCGTGCACGCGCCAGAGAAAGTCGTGGCGGCTCTCGAGCTCGGTCGGGGCCTTGAAGCTGGTCACCTCGCATCCCTGCGGGTTCACGGCGGTGAACACCTTCCGGATGGTCCCATCCTTTCCCGACGCGTCGCGCCCCTGGAGGACGATGAGCATGGCTCGGCGGCCGTCGGCGTAGAGGACGCGCTGGAGGTCGGCGATGCGATCGGTCTGCTTGCGTGCGGCGTTTTCGAGGGCGTCCCCGTGAGGGAGGTCGCCGCGGGCGCGCGCGTCGGAGTCGCGAAGCTGGACGCGCTCGCCGGGGGCCAAGGGTTCGAGTTTCACGCTCCAAGATGCCGCGCGCTCCCGGCAAGCGGTAGCCGCTGCCGGCCCGGCGCCCGCCCCCCACCCACCGTTGCGTTTGCTCGCTCGCCCGTACTAGACTGTTGGACATGAGTTCCCGGCGTCGCGTGTGGCGCGCAATCATGTTGCTCTGTGCGGTGCTGCAGCTCGCGGTGCCGCCGCTCGCCGTTGCCGCCGATGCGGTGGCGACGGCGGAGAGCCGCGGCGCGCGTGCCCACGTCGAGTCGACGAGCGACGCGAGCTGTGCGCGCGTCCACGACGCGGAGTGCGTGTTCTGCCAGTTCCTCTCGGCCGGCGCGGCACCCGTGGGAAGCCCGGTGCCGGCACCCGAGGCGATCATTCGCCACCAGGTCATCGCAGTCGAAATTGACGCGCCCCTGATCGGGGAGGCCGGCGGCGTCCCCCTCCCGCGAGCTCCGCCGCGGGGGTAGTCGGGTGGCGACCGGCGGGCATCGCCGGATCGCACGTGCAGCTCCGTCCGTTTGCAGCAGCGCGCGCAATTCCTGCGTGCCGCGCCGACCGGATGACCATCGAAAACTCGATTGAGGAATGCGCAGACTATTCATCGTTGTCTGCTTCTCGGCCGCGCTCCCCGGAACTGCGTTCTCGCAGCAGCCGGACAGCACTCGCAAGCCGGTGACGGCCGCCGACTCCGCGCGCCAGAAGCAGGATTCAATCAAAGCCGTCCAGGATTCACTCGATCTGATGAAACAGATCGACGCGCTCCAGGCACAACCACAGTCGTCTGCGAACACTGGCGGGACACGTGGTGCGACAGGAGGCGCGGCCGGGCCGAGCAATCCGCGGCTTCTTCCCGATTTCAGTGCGGTTGGTGACTTTGTCGGCGATCTCTCGCCAAGGGGAACGACCCAGGCTGACAGCACGCGCTTCAGTGTGCGCGAGGTCGAGCTGGCGGTGCAGGCGGTGGTCGATCCCTACTTCCGTGGCGATGTGTTCCTCGGGTTATCGGATTTGGAAGGCCTCTCGATCGAGCAGGCGTTCCTCACGACGACGAGCATCCCAGACCTGGAGATCAAGGTCGGACGCTACCTGATGCCGTTCGGCAAGCAGAACACGACACATCGGCACGACCTGCACACCACCGAGTATCCGTACGTTCTCCAGAGGTTTCTGAGTGATGATGGATTGAAGGGGACGGGCATCTGGGTGTCGAAGGTGTTCGCGCCCTTCGGCTTCTATCAGGAGCTGCAGGCGACTGTAGTCGACCGGCTTGGCAGCCGCACCGAAGGGTTGTCGACCGTCGACGCGCCGAACAAGTCACTCGGTGGGCTCGGGTATTCGGCGCGGCTTCGCAACTACGTCGACGTCAGCGAAGCGGCGAACCTGGAGCTTTCGTTTTCCGCGATCACGGGGAAGCGCGAGCAGGCGCTGAATGACTCATACGTCGCAGGCGTTCTGCTGCCGAAGAACATCGTTGCCAATGCCGCGCTCGCGCGGCAAACGGTCCTCGGCTCGGACCTCACCTACCGCTGGCGTCCGTTGCAGCAGGGGCTGTACAAGTCGTTCATTCTGCAGGGTGAGTACATGCGCCAGCTGAACAGCCGGTCGCCGGAGATCCCGGGGGGCGGCGCCGTCGCGGCGGCCTACGCCGGTCCGATGCGCAATTTCGACGGTGCATATGCCTTCGCCCGCTGGCAACTGACCGCGCGCGGCTTCGTCGGAGCACGGTACGATTGGGTGCAGGATCCCGATGCCGGCGGTCGAACTTTCACGGCAGGATCGGGGTATCTCGAGTGGTTCCCAAGCGAGTTCTCGAAACTCAGCGCGGCGTACGAGCACCGCACCGCTGCCGGCCTGTCGGCCGGCAGGGACCGAATCCTGCTGCAGGCGACGTTCTCCCTCGGTCCGCACAAGCCGCATCCCTTCTGAACGCTCAGGTACACATGATGAACACGATTCGGCGCGGACTCGCCGGGGTTCTCGCGGTCGCGGCGTTCGCCGCGGCGCGCCCGGCGGACGCACAGCTCAAGGTGGTCACAAGCACCACGGATCTCGCCGACATCGCCAAGGCGGTCGGCGGGAGCGACGTTACAGTCGCCCACATCGGCGAGGGCTACCAGGACCCGCATTTCATCGAGGCCAAGCCAAGTTTCGTGCTGCAGCTTCGCAACGCCGACGTCTGGGCATTCGTCGGTCTCGATCTCGAGATCGGATGGATGCCTCTGCTGCTCGACGGGGCCCGGAACCCGAAGGTGAAGCCGGGAGGGTCGGGCTATCTGGACGTCTCGAAGGCAATACCGGTGCTCGACGTGCCGCAGGGGAACGTCGACCGGTCGATGGGCGACGTCCACCCGTTAGGCAATCCCCATTACTGGCTCGATCCGGAAAATGGGCGGCGCATCGCGAGACTGTTCAAGGATCGTTTCAGCGAGCTCGATCGCAAGCACGAGGACGATTACGAGCGGAACGAGAAGGCGTTCGAGGCGCGGCTGAGCGCGGCGGAGAAGTCGTGGGCGCCTTACCTCGCCCAGATCAAGGGGAAGCCGGTGATCGCCTACCACACGAGCTGGCGCTATTTCGCCGAGTACACCGGGATGCGGATCGTGGCCTACATGGAGCCGAAGCCCGGTGTGCCACCATCGCCGTCGCACGTCTTCGAGGTCATCCGCGACGCGAAGCAGGCAGGGGCGAAGGTGGTTATCCAGGAGCCGTTCTACGACCAGAAGATGTCGAATCTCGTCGCGAAGAAGCTTGGCGGGACGGTGCTGGTGCTCGCGCCATCCGTCGGCGGGCAACCCGGCCTCACCGACTACATCACGCTCATGACGCGTGACATCCAGGCGACGGCAGCGGCCCTCAGGTAATCCCTCGCGAATGACCGCACTCATTTCCTTCGACCACGCGACGCTTGGCTACGGGCGTCGCGCGGTGCTTTCCGACCTCACTTTCGATATTCCGCAGGGGGACTTCCTCGGCCTTGTCGGACCTAACGGCGCCGGCAAGACGACGATCCTTCGCGCGATCCTCGGGTCGCTCACGCCGATGCAGGGCAAGGTCACCCTCGCCTCGGGACTGCGCTTCGGGTACGTGCCGCAGCGCGACTCGGTCGACTACAACTTTCCGCTCAAGGTGATCGATGTCGTGCTGATGGGCCGGTACGACCGGGTCGGGCTCGGGCGCCGGCCGAGGGCGAAGGATCGGGAGCTGGCGCGGCGGGCGCTCGACCACGTGGGGATCCTCCACCTCGCTGAGCAGCCGTTGAACGCCCTCTCCGGTGGGCAGAAGCAGCGGGCACTGATCGCCCGGGCGCTCGTCGGGGAGCCGACGGTGCTCGTGCTCGACGAGCCGACGAACGGGATGGACCTCGTGTCGACGACGCAGATCCTCGGACTCGTCCGCGAGCTGCACGAGCGCGACAACCTGACCGTGCTGATGGTCAGCCACGCGCTGAACGAGGTGGCGAACTACGTTGAGCGCATCGCGCTCGTCGTCGAGCGTGGATTTCGCCTCGGGACGGTCGGCGAGATAATGACAGAGCATACTCTGACCGAGATGTATGGTATCGCCGTCGACGTCGACGAGATGCACGGTCACCGGATCGTCGTCGCGCGCCGGAACGGGCAGACGAGGGGGAAGGGGCGGCATGCTTGACGCGGCCCTGCTCTTCAAGGATGCGCTCTACGGTGCGCTGATCATCGCCGTCGTCTGCGCCGCCCTCGGCGTCTACGTCGTCCTCCGGCGGATCGTCTTCGTAGGGGCCGCGATCGCCCAACTATCCTCGGCGGGGATCGCGCTCGCGCTGTTCATGAGCGGGATGGGCTGGGCGACCGGGATGACCGCTCATCCAGTTGCCTTTTCCCTCGTGTTCGCCCTCGCCGGCGCGATCTTCTTCGGGCTCGGGGGCGGGCAGCGGACGGGGGTTCCGCCGGACGCTACGATCGGCGTCGCCTACGCTGTGGCCGCTGCCACCGGCATCCTGCTCATCTCCAAGGCAGCCGCCGGCGAGGCGCACGACATCTTCCTCTCCGGCAACATCCTCGGAATCACCCGCAGCGACGTCTGGGTGCTCCTCGCGGTCAGCATCCCCGTGCTGCTGGTCCATCTCGTTTTCTACAAGGAATTCCTCTTCGTTTCGTTCGACCGGGAGACGGCGCGAACGTTAGGCTACAACGTCAATTTCTGGAACCTCCTGCTCTACTTCACGCTCGGCCTCGTCATCGCCTTCGCGATGCAGTTCGCCGGAGTGATGCTCGTCTTCAACTTCCTTGTGCTGCCGGCCGTGACCGGAATGCTGATCGCACGGAGCATGCGGGGAATCTTTCTCGCGGCGGTGCTGGCTGCGGTGGTTGCCGCGTTCGTCGGCTTTTCGATGTCGATTCCCTTCGACCTGCCATCGGGCCCGGCGATCATCGCGGTGTCGGGGTTGCTCGCCCTCCTTGCCTGGGCGGTGAGGCCGTTGCAGCGCCGGTGACTCTCCAGCGGGATGGCTGGCTATTGCCCGCCTGCAGGTTTCGTCGTATGACTATCGGGTACGGCGCGCCGATTCCGTCCGCTGTGCGGGTGTGAACCGGCGGCTCCACTCCGGGCTTTGACGATGGAAACGCGTGATTCCTATGCGGCGCTCGCGCTCTCGATCGAGCGCACCGTTCGCGCAGAGCTGGCCCCGGCGGGCGAGCCGCCAGAGCTGGCGCCATCGATCGACAAGCTGCTTCTCGACGAATCGCGGTCGCGCGAGATGCAGCTCGGCTGGCTGCGCGCGGGGATCACGGGCTCGTACCTGCTGATCGCGCTCGGACGACTCGTCTTCGACGCGGGGACTTCGCCGACCGCCCGCGTCGCGGCCGTCGCGCTCGGCGCGGTGTCGTTCGCCCTGTCGAGCGCACTGGTCGCCGCGCTGCGCCGAGGGTGGTGTCCGCGGTGGCTGCAGTACGCCGGTCCCGCCTTTGACGGCTCGATGATCTGGGCGGGGTTCATCATCACGTCGGTCGCCGCCGGCGGGATCACCGCTGCGCCGGCCCCCGGGGTGCTCGTCTGCGTCGCGATCCTCTGCGTGCTGCTGACGATGTCCGGTGCGCTGCGCCTTTCGCGCTCGTCGGCGGCGATCGGGACCGCGCTGGCGGTTTCGATCTTCGTCTACGCCGCGGTCGCGACGCGCATCGACCCCGTCCAGGTACTGCTCGCGTCCGGGCTACTCCTCCTGATCGGCGCGCTCGGCGCGGGGATCGCGACGCTGGTGAAGCGCGTCGTCACCAACCAGGTCGAGCGCACCACGCTCTCGACGATGTATCGCGAGGCGCAGCTCACCATCGACGCCCGCGAGCAGGTGCTGAAGATCGTCTCGCACGACCTCCGCAATCCCCTGCACACGATCTCGATGAGCACGAGCCTGATGCTCGAGGTCCCGATGGACGAGGCGCAGCGGGTGAAGCGGTTGCAGATGATCAAGCGCGCCGGCGAGCGGATGACGCGGATGGTGCAGGACCTTCTCGACGTCGCCAAGTTCGAGTCGGGACGGCTCGGGATCGACAAGCGCCCGGTCGAAGTGGCACCGCTCGTCAACGAGGCGATCGACATGCTGCGCCCCCTCGCCGTCGAGCGCGCGCTGCGGCTCGAGGGGTCAGTGGTTGACGACCTCCCGCCGGTCGCGGCCGACGCGGGGCGCGTGCTGCAGGTGTTCTCCAACCTGATCGGCAACGCGATCAAGTTCACGCCGGCCGGCGGGCGCATCGTCATCCGCGCCGAGCCGGTGGGCGGGCAGACACGGTTCTCGGTGACCGACACCGGTCCCGGGATCTCGCCCGCGCACCTGCAGCAGGTGTTCGGCCGCTTCTGGCAGGCGGACGCGAACGATCGCCGCGGGATCGGCCTCGGACTGGCGATCGCGAAGGGGATCGTCGAGGCGCACGGCGGCCGGATCTGGGTGGAGAGCGAGGTCGGTCAGGGGACGACGTTCTACTTCACTCTGGCCGGCGGCGCGGACACGCGGCGTTCGGAGAGTGCGATCCGCGTCTCGGCCCCGGCCGCCGCGCTGCGGAGCAGCGGCGCGGGGGGAGAGCGGGTGGTCGCGCGTTAGGCGCGGCTACTGCGAGGCGCAGCAGCCGGCGCCGCAGTCTACCCAGTTGCTGACGAGCATGATCGGCGCCGGCGTCGCAGGTGACGCCGGAACGCGGAAACCGACGGCGTGAACATACGCCTCGAGGCTCGCTCCCCGCCGGTCGGGCACGACACGATCGCCGCGGAAGCCATAGGTGGTGTCATGCGCGCTCTCCGCGCAGGTCCAGAACTTCGCGCGCGCAGGGCGCCCCGGACGGTCCGGGTGGACGCAGCGGCGGTACGGCCGGCTGGTGGTGACGTAGGCGATCGCCGGTGGGCCCGGCGCGTACGTCCGGATGAAGAACCGCGAGAGCGGGATGCCAGCGCTGTCCACGACCAGCCACCAGGTTTTGCGCCGGGCCGGGTAGCCATAGTTGACCGCTTCCCGGTCGTCGGGCGAGTCATTGATGATCCGCGCGACGACCATCCCGAACGGCGGGAGGTCGCCGATCTCCCGCTTGTTCATTCCGGCCTCCGGCTGGATGAACAGGTGGGCGCTGTCCGCTCCGGTGCATGGCGGCTTTCCGGGGAGGCTGCCATGGACGCAGCCGACGTTCGCGGCGTGGGTATTGTAGCCGCCAGTCTTGTACTTGAGCGAATTGAGGTACGTCACCAGCTCGTGGTCGGTCATCGAGTCGATGTCCTTCGGCAGCCCGGGCGTTTTTCGGGAGTAGATCGTCGTGTCCGGGCGGTTCTGGCGAAGGGCGAGGGGGGGCATCCCGTCGCGCTCCGCCTCGTTTTCGGCCACGTCGGTGAGCAGTCCGTCGGCGGTCGGCTCGCTCACTATGCTTGTCGCCCTGGGGCAGTGCCCGCCGACAACGCCGAACACCATCATCGCCAGCATCGCAGTGACCCGGGACATCCTCGTTCGCGCCATGGTCGCACCTCCAGCAGGTGTGGTGCTGCCTAACGTCCTACTCCGGCGGCATTCGCCGCCGCGCACTTCCCGGCAAGTCCGCAGAGCCGCCGTACGTACGGCTGGAGCTCGGGGTCGGCGTGTGCCCACAGCACCGCAACCGCTGTCGCCCACTTCGCCGCCGTCGCCGTGTCGCCGGCCGACGCGGCGAGCTCCGCGCGCAGCCCCATCGCCCGTACCAGCGCCGCGCTGTGCGCCGGATAGTCGAGGAGGAAGGCGCCCAACGTTGGCAGCGCCTCGAGCGACCGGTCGAGGTGCCTCATCGCGCCCGCCGTGTCGCCAAGGGAGCGGAACATCCAGCTCTCCATGTAGGTGTAGTCCATCGAGGTGTCGCCGGGACGGTTGAGCGATCGCGCCGCGGCCAGGCTGTCGTACACCGCGTGAAATGCGCGCACGTCGTGGACGGCGAGCGCCTGTTCGAGCATGACGAGCCTGTCCTTCGCCGGATCGATCCCGAGAAGAGCGGACGCCCCGACGCACGGCATCGCGAGCGACAGCGGGCGCCGGAGCAGGACGCCACGCACGATCGCTCGGCGTTTCGGATCGGGGATGTAGCTGACCAGCTGGCGATCGATCCGGGCGCGATATCCACGGAGCGTATCGACGCACGCCCCGCTCAGTGCCAGCGCGAAGGTCCCTGCCGCGTCCTCGGCCAGGGCGGGGGAAACATCGAGCGGCGTGCCGTCGGGCATGACGAAGATGAAGGCCGTCGCTCCCCCACGGGAACGCAGGATCCTCGCGAGTACGCCGATCCGCCCAGTCAGAGCCGCCGGACCGGCCAGCGCCGCGTCGAGATCGCCCTCCGGTCGCGCTGCGAACAGCGAGTCGGCCAACGCTGCAACACGCCCCCACTCGCCATTCTTGACAAGGAGCCGCATCTCGCTTCTCACGAAGAGCAGCCGTTGCGCGGGATCGTTCGTCAGCTCGCGCGCGCGGCGGATCTGCCAGAGCGCTGAAACCTCGCCGTCGTCGCTGCTTCCGATCTCCTCGACCGACTCGAGGAGCCTCGCGAGCGCACCGTGCGCCTCGGCCGTTGCGGGCGCATTGGCAGCCCAGGTCCGATACAGGCGACGGAGCAGCCGGCGATTGTGATCGAGAGCGAGCGCTTTCGCCGCGGCGGCGGGTGGCCCTCCCGCGATCCCCGATTGGTCGAGTGGATAGGGTACGAAGACCAGCGTGTCGGCGTCGAGGGTCGGAAAGGCGCCGAATTCGCGACGGCCTGCGCCTTCCGAGTGTCCCTGCCGCAGCTGGATTCCCGACGTGTAGAGCAGTTCCGACAATCGTGTGTAAACGAAAGTCGGCTGCGGCGGCGCACGATCGTCCACGATCCGCATGTATGCGTCGAGCGCCCGATTGTAGCTGCCACGGAATCGCCACCGTGAAATGCTCGTGGGATCACGCACGACGAGCGAGTCGCGGGATTGGCATTCGCCGAGGCCGTACGATCCGACGACCGCCGTCGTGTCGAGCGGGAGATATCGTTGATACTCGGCACAGGCCGCGGGATACCGGCCGTCAGCGAGCGCCATTTGCGCCTCGGCGAGCGCGCTGTCCGCCGTGGACAGCTGCTGGCGAAGCTCGTGCGCCCGCTTCGCGGCGCTTCGCCATCGGTCGCGGGGCACTCCTGACCACATCTCGACGAGCGAGAGCCAGAGATTCGCCTGCGCGTGAGACGGATCGATCGAGACGGCGGTGCGGAATGCGCGCGCGGCCCCGGCAACGTCCCATTGGTTCAGCGCATCGCGCCCGGCATCGTAGGCGAGCCATGCCGGCAGCGAGGGGTGCAGCTCGCTCGCCTTCCCAACCCAGGGGAGCTCGGCGCGCCCGCGCAGCAGCTCGCTCGCCGCATGGCGCACCACGAGCGTCTCCGGGGTACCCGGACCATAGCCGAGGGTCGCGACGCGCAGCTGCCGTCCAGTCGCGACGTCGTAGCTGTGCAGCCGCGCCGTCCGCTTGCCGCCGCTCTCCCCCCGGTCGGTGTCGAGCTCCCCCCAGACGAGAACCGCTCCGCCGAGCCGTGCTGCGAGCTGCAGCGCTTCGTCGAGCCGCAGCGCGCCGCCGCCGCGAATCGTCGAAAGCTGGTCCTCGACCTCGCGCGCGCCGACGATACGCACGCCATCCCACTCGCCTAACGCGTCGGCGATCGCGCGCGTGACCGACGCGGTGTCGGCTCGCGCCGCCGGATCGGCCGCCGTGAGCGGGAGAACCACGTAGCTGTTCCGGTCGGCGATCGCGTTCACCGTGCCCCGGTTTTCGCGCCGCCCCTTCGCCACCGCCACCGCCGCGCCGACCGCCACCGCGAGCACGAGGAACGAACCCGCGACTACCAGGCGATGGCGCCGTCCCGCCTGAGGCGCGGCAACGGGCGTCGGCCGCGCCGGCGACGCGGCCGGCTCCGCCGCCGTCAGCGCGGCGTAGAACTCCCGCCCCGTGCGAAAGCGATCGGCCGGCGTCTTCTCGAGCGCGCGCGCGACCGCGGCCTCGACCGATGCCGGACAGTGCGGCCGCTGCGCGCAGATCGATGGCGGCGCTGCCGTCAGGTGCTGCGCCAGCAGCGCCGCCCCGGTCGCGCCCTTGAACGGCGGGGTGCCGGCGATCATCTCGAACAGCACGCACGCCAGGCTGTAGAGATCGGTGCGCCCGTCCACCTCGGGATCGGCCGCGGCCTGCTCGGGGCTCATGTACGCCGGCGTCCCGACCGCGACCGCCGACTCGGTGAGCCGGTTCGTCCCGGCGGTGTGGAGCGCCCGCGCCAGCCCGAAGTCGGCGACGAGGACGTGCTCCCCGAGGAGGAGGATGTTCTCCGGCTTGATGTCGCGGTGCACTACCCCATGCTCGTGCGCGTAGTCGAGCGCGAGCCCGACCTGACGGGTGATCGAGAGCGCCTCCTCGAGCGGGAGCTGGTGCTCGCGCTCGAGGCGGTCGCGCAGCGTCTCCCCCTCGACGTGCGGCATCACGAAGTAGAGCATCCCGGCGGCGTTGCCGGAGTCGTGCAGGGCGAGGATGTTGGGGTGCGTCAACCGCGCGGCGATGTCGATCTCGCGCAGGAAGCGCCCGGCGCCTAACGATGTGGCGAGCTCGGGGCGCAGGACCTTGAGCGCGACGCGGCGGCCGTGGCGGACGTCGCGTGCCAGGTACACGATGGCCATTCCGCCATGCCCGAGCTCACGCTCGATGTCATAACGGCCGGCGAGTGCAGAGACGAGGTCGTCGCGCAGGTCGATCACGCCGGGGCCCCCGGAGGAGACTTGATTCCGAGTATACGACAATCCGGAGCCGGTGGCGAGGGCAGCCGTCTCCCCCGCGCCGCAAGGCGGGAACGCGGAACGCCCCTTGCGCCTTTCTCTCTCACCTCACGCCGGCCCCGTCCATGCCATCCTCGACAGACCCCACCACCCGCCCTGCCCTCAGCAGCGGCACGTTCGCCATCGGCGACAAGCGCGTCCACCGTCTCGGCTTCGGCGCGATGCGCATCACCGGCAAGGGTGTCTGGGGGCCACCGAAGGACCGAAAGGAGGCGATCAACGTCCTTCGCCGAGCCGTCGATCTCGGCGTCGACCTGATCGACACCGCCGACTCCTACGGCCCGCACGTCAGCGAGGAGCTCATCGCCGAGGCGCTCTACCCATACCCGAAGGGTCTCGTCATCGCGACCAAGGCGGGGCTCGAGCGGCCGGGCCCCGACCAGTGGGAGATGAACGGCCACCCCGCGCACCTGCGCAAGGCGTGCGAGGGAAGCCTCAAGCGCCTCCGCCTCGATCGCATCGACCTCTACCAGCTGCACCGCATCGACCGGAAGGTGCCGGCCGAGGACCAGATCGGCACGATGCGCGACCTGCAGCGCGAGGGAAAGATCGCCCACGTCGGCCTCTCCGAAGTCGGCGTCGCCGAGCTCGAGATGGCGCGCGGGATCGTCCCGATCGTGACGGTGCAGAACAGGTACAACCTCGCCGACCGCGCCTACGACGCGATGGTCGAGCACTGCGAACGCGTCGGTGTCGGCTTCATCCCGTGGTTCCCGCTCGCCACCGGCAAGCTGGCCGCGCCGGGCGGGCCGCTCGCGCGCGCCGCCGAGCGGCTCGGCGCGACGCCGTCGCAGGTCGCGATCGCCTGGCTGCTCGCGCGCTCGCCGGTGATGCTGCCGATCCCCGGCACCTCGAGCGTCAGGCATCTCGAGGAGAACATGGGGGGCGCGCTGCTCCGGCTGAGCGACGACGAGCTGCGCTCGCTCAGCGAGACGAAGGGGTCCGCCGCCTGACGCGCGCCGGCGCGCCGCCGCGGCGGCTGGTCTGGCTGCTGACGATCGCCGCCGGGATCAGCGTCGCGAACCTGTACTACAACCAGCCGCTCCTCTCCGACATCGCCGCGACCTTCCACGTCGGCGCGCGCGCGGTCGGATTCGTCGCGATGCTGACGCAGGCCGGGTACGCCGCCGGTCTCGTGCTGTTCGTCCCGCTCGGGGACATCACCGAGCGGCGGCGGCTGATCGCGCTGCTCCTGCTCGCGGTCGCCGCCGCGCTCGCCATCGCCGCCAGCAGCCCGACCGCCGGCGTCCTCGCGGCAGCGAGCTTCGCGATCGGCGTCACGACGGTCGTCCCGCAGCTCATCCTCCCCTTCGCCGCCGGGATGTCTGCGCCGGCGGTGCGCGGGCGCGTCGTCGGCCAGGTCGTCTCCGGGCTGCTGGTCGGGATCCTCGCCGGGCGCGTCGTCGCCGGCGCCGTCGGGCACTGGGCCGGGTGGCGGGCGATGTTCGCTGCCGCGGCGGTGGCGATGGTGGCGCTCGCCGCGGCGCTCCGCCTGATGCTTCCGCTCGCCCCGCCGGCGAACGACGCGCTGTCGTACGGCGGGCTGCTCAGATCGTTAGGCACGATCTTCCGCACCGAGCCGGTGATCCGCGACGCCGCGCTCCTCGGCGCGCTTACCTTCGCCTCGTTCAGCGCCTTCTGGACGACGCTCGCCTTCCGCCTCGCCGAGCCGCCGCTGCGTTACGGAAGCGCAACCGCCGGCGCGTTCGGGCTGATCGGCCTCGTCGGCGCCGTCGCCGCGCCGCTCGCCGGCCGGATGGCCGACCGCCGCAGCCCGCGCCGGACGGTCGGCGCAGGGCTCTTCGTCAACGTCGCCGCCTGGCTCGTGATGCTCGCTGGCGGACATACCCTGATCGGCCTCGCTGCCGGCGTGATCCTCCTCGACGCCGGGACGCAGGTCGCGCAGGTCTCCAACCAGGCGCGGGTCTACGCGCTGGCGGCCGAGACGCACGGCCGGCTCAACACGATCTACATGACCTGCTACTTCATCGGCGGGTCGCTCGGCTCGGCGGCGGCGACGCTGGCCTGGGGGGCGTGGCGGTGGAACGGCGTCTGCGCGGTCGCGTTAGGCGCGCTGGCGGTCGCTCTCGCGGCCTACTTCATGTCCCCTGGCGGCGGCAGGAGCGGCGACCCCGCTCGGCCGAGTCGACCGCCGCTTGCCACTGCTGCGGATTGAAGTACGAGCCAAGCAGCTGCCGCGCCGAATCGGGAACGACGGCTCCGGGAGCGCGGCCATAGCCGGCGAGCGCCGGGATCGCCGCCGCTGTGTCGCCCAGCGCGAGCCGAGCGAGCGCGTTCGTCCCGCGCGCCGGCCAGACGCAACTGCCGAGACGCGCGCTGTCGCTCAGGGCGAGCGCCGCCGGGTACTCATGGCGAGCCAGCGCGGCCGAGGCGAGCAGCGAGTATCCGATCACCCGCTGCAGCCCGGGGTCGAGCAGGTTCATCGGGCCGTTCCAGGACGCAGGAGCTGGATGGCGACGCACGAGTTCGCGTGCATACGCCGCGATCGAATCGCGAAGCTCCGGATCGGAGAACGCCGGGGGCTGGCCGAGGTAACCCGGCGCGCCGATGATTCCCGCGCGCGCCGCGCGCAATTGCCAGCGCCGCCTCGTCGCAGGATCGGCCTGGCGGCTCGTGATCCGGGTGAGATCGTAGAGCACCCCGCGGCTGGCTCGCGATGTCGGGTACAGCGAGTCAAGCGAGGGAATGAGCGCGGCGATGGAATCGTGCGGCGCGCTTCGCAGCTCCATCTCGTGAATCTGCCTTGCGCGCAGCTCGAGCGCCCACGGATCGCCGGGATGTTCACGGAGCAGCCGTTCGGTCCACTCGGCGGCGATCTCCGGCTCCTCGATGCGGTAGGCGAGGCCGGCCATGCCCGCCATTTCCGCCGGACGTAGGTCGGTGCGATCACGGAGCTGCTCGGTGAGAGTTGCGAACCGGCGCTGCTCGCTGTCGAAGAAGCGGGTCCAGTCGAAGGGCCGGCGCGGACGGCCGGACACGTTCTCCACCAGCCAGCGCATCGGGTGCGACGGCGCCCAGCGGGCGAAGGCGTCGGCGACGATCGGGGCGCGCATGATGTAGCGGTCGTTGTACACCGCGCTCTCCAGCGCATCGAGCGACGGCCGGTCGCCCTGCGGCGCTGCCGTCAACACGACGAGTCTCGCGACTGATCGCGGGAGCAGCGTTGCTCCCGAGAAACCGGCTATGTTGATCACTCCGGACAGCGCATCGTCAGGCAGGACGACGCGGCCCCGGTATGCACCATCACGCCCTCGAACGAGCGCGGCGCCGACGGTGACCGAGGCCAGGCGCCCGTTGGTCCGGTCCGGGGTGCGCAGGTCGACGATCCCCCAGGCCCACAGCGTGTCCCCTCCCTGCCATCGAGCGCCCGGAAGGAACCTGACCCCGACCGTCGTTCCCGGGCGCGGATAGCGCGGGTAGATGCTCGCCTCACCCTCGCTCGCCGCGGCAAGGGTGCGGCGGTGCCAGATCGGGCCGGCCAGCGCGAAGAGGACGATCGCCGCGGCGACGGCGACCCCGCCCCACCGCTGCGCCGTCGATGGGCGCCGCCTGCCCCCGGCGAGTGACCCCTCCGCGGCGGCCTCGAGCGACGACGGCGCAACCGGTCCCG